>NZ_CP154859.1:2887884-3208760 GCF_039614725.1 Thauera sp. JM12B12
CGATGCGCGCCGCTGATCGGCTGGGACATCGGCGGCGCCCACGTCAAGGCCAGCCTGCTCGAGGCCGGCACCGTCACCGCCATCGGCCAGTGGGCCACGCCGCTGTGGAAGGGGCTCGCGCATCTGGACGAAGCGCTGCAGGCCGCCCGCGCGCGCTGGCCCGCCTTCGCCCACGCTCGCCACGCGGTGACGATGACCGCCGAGATGACGGACCTCTTCCCCGACCGCGAGGCCGGCGTGCGCGCGCTGTGCGCGCACCTCGCCGACCGCCTCGGCGCGGCGACCCGCTTCTACGCCGGCGAGGCCGGCTGGCTGGACGCGGACGCGGCGGCCGCGCAGTGGCCGGCGGTCGCCTCCGCCAACTGGCTCGCCACCGCCAGCCTGATCGCGCGCACGCTGCCCGACGCCCTGCTGATCGACATCGGCAGCACCACCACCGACCTGATCCCGATCCGCGCCGGCCGCCCCGTCCCCTGCGGCCGCAGCGACGCGGCGCGGCTGGCGAGCGGCGAGCTGGTCTATCTCGGCGTGGTGCGCAGCCCGCTGTGCGCGCTCGCGCGCCGCATCCGCTTTCGCGGCCAGGCCTACAACGTGATGAACGAGTTCTTCGCCACCACGGCCGACGTCTTCCACCTCACCGGCGAGCTCGACCCCGCGCACGACCACTACCCGCCCGCCGACGAGGGCGCGCGCGACGCCGCGGGCAGCCGGCTGCGGCTGGCGCGCATGATCGGCCACGACGCGCGCGACGCCAGCGTGGACGACTGGGCCGACTTCGCCCGCCGCTGGCGCGCGCTGATGCTGGCCGAGATCCGCCGCAACCTCGAGCGCGTGATCCGCGCCGCCGACCTGACCGCCGATGTGCCGCTGGTCGGCGCCGGCTGCGGCGCCTTCCTGGTGGACGAACTGGGCGAGGCGCTCGGCCACCCCTGGGTCGGCTTCGACACGCTCGCCGCGGTCGCACCCGCGTGCCGCGCGTGGGCGCGGGTGTGCGCGCCGAGCGTGGCGGTCGCGCAGCTTGCACCGGAGCCCCCATGCGCGTCGTGAAGCTCGGCGGCAGCCTGCTGCGCGACCCGCTGCTGCCGGCCTGGCTGGATCGCATCGCCCGCGCCGGGCGCTGCGCCGTCGTACCCGGTGGCGGCGCCTTTGCCGATGCCGCGCGCGCGGCGCAGGCGCACTGGCGGGTGGACGATGTCGCCGCGCACAACATGGCGGTGCTCGGCATGGCGCAGTTCGCCCACCTGCTGCACGGCCTCGCGCCGCGACTGGCGCTCGCCGATTCAACGGACGGCCTGCGCGCGCAGCTCGCCGCGGGGCGCGCCGCGATCTGGCTGCCGCTGGAACTGCAGCGCGAGGCGGCCGATGTGCTCACCCGCTGGGACGTCACCAGCGACAGCCTGGCGGCCTGGCTCGCGCTGCGCCTGGGCGCCAACGAACTCGTGCTGGTGAAGTCGTGCGCGGTGCCGGCCGCCGCCACACCGGCCGAGCTCGCCGCCGCCGGCATCGTCGACCGCGCCTTTCCCGGTTACGCCGCGCAGTGCGCGCATGCGGGCATCACCTGCCGGGTGGTCGATCGCAGCGGATTCGACATCGTCCTCGGCTGAGCGGCACCCGGACTTCAGCGCGGCCTCGCCACCAGCCGGCTCCCATGCGCCGGCTCCCATCCACCGGTCCTACTCTGCCCGACCCGCCTCCGCCTGGCCCCTGCCCGGCTGGCCCCTGTCCGCCTGGTCCACGCCCGGTGCGGAAACGAGCGTCTCGACGCGCAGGATGTCCTCGCCGCGGGCGCCATCGCCGAGCCGGGCGGCACCTTCGGTCTCGATGCGCTCCGCCAGCCTCGGCTCGCGCCCCGGCCCGCCGTCGAGCACCAGGCTGCGACGCGCGCCGCGCGGACCGACGATCAGCGCGCGTACGCCGCCGAGCCGGGCAAGGCTCAGGCGCACCGGTCCCTCGGCATCGGCGAGCACGCCGGCGACGCGCGGCCGCCCGCCGCGGTCTGGGGTCAGCACATGGATCGCACAGCGCTGGCCGCGCTCGCCCTGGCGCCGGCACAGGCGCAGCACCAGCTCGTCCGCCGCGTCGGCGTTGAGGTCGCCGCGCCAGGACGACAGCCGGGCCTCGCCCGCCCCGCCCGGCTGCGCGCGCAACACGAGATCGACCGCCGCGCGCTCGAAGGCGAGCGCCGCCTCGGCGCGCACGTCGGGCAGCGGCTCGCGCACCGGCGCACCGGCGAGCACGCGCTCGAGCGACCGGAAGAAGGCCACCGCATGCACCATCTGGTTGCGGTGGCGGTGCTCGAAGGTGGGCAGCACCCGCTCCACCGGACTGAAGCGCAGCTGCATGATGCCCACCACCTGCCACTGGCCGTCGGGCTGACGCTCGAGCACCGGCCCGCCCGACATGCCGCCCTCGAAGGCGCAGTCGACCGCGATCAGCCCGGTGACCGGTCCGGCCTCGCGTGCGCGGCAGCCCTCCTCGACCGCCACCCCAGGCCGGTTCCAGCCCGCATACGGGAAGCTGATCGTCATCAGCGGGCCGCGCGGCAGGTCGTCGGCGGAGGTCGGCCGCAGGGTGGGCAGGAAGCCGTACTCGCGGCCGAGGCAATCCTCGAGCCGGAGGATGGCCCAGTCGCCGGTCATGCCGCGCGGCGCGGCGGGGTGGTAGTTGCCGTAGTCGACCACGCGCGCCACGCTGCGGTGGCGGAACAGCCCCGGCCGCTCGGGATCGGGGCCGATGTAGAAGGCGAGCGCATGACCGGGGCGCGGCCCGCCGGCGAGCTCGTCGCTGGCGATCGCCTGCGCGTCGCGGAAGAAGGCCGAGTGGAAGGCCGTCATCACATGGCATTCGCCGACCAGGAAGGCGCTGCCGACCTGGCGGCGGGCATTGACCACGATGCCGACCGAGCGCAGCAGCGGCTGGTCGGCGGGGCGGTATTCACGGCGGTCGGCGACGAAGACGTTGGCGGCCGCGTCGCCGGCCAGGCTCAGCGCCAGCAGCAGCCCGAGCACGCGGCACGCGCGCGCGACCGATGAGCCGGGATTGCGCGGCGCGGCCATCGTAAGCTCAGGTGGCGAGCGCGGCCGCCGCCCGTATTTGCGCCTGGGCTGCCGTCGGCGTCATCGCAACCGCCGCACCCAGCGCTTCCAGCCGGTCCGTTGCGCCCGGCCCCTGGGAGCAACTGTCTGTGGGAGCGGGCTTGCCCGCGAATGCGCGCTTCACAGGTCCTTTCGCGGCCAAGGCCGCTCCCACGGGCGCCGAGGCCGTCGCAGGGCCCAGTGGGCGCGGGCTTGCCCGCATCGCAATCGCCGCGTGCAGCGCCTCCAGCCGGTCCGGGTCGAGCCGGCCCTCGCGGCTGCCGTCGCACACCGCGCTGCGAAAACCGGCAAAGTCCGGCCCCAGCCGCGCCAGTTGCGGCAGGTCGGCCAGGCGCAGCGCGCCCGCCAGCCCCACCATGCGCCCGGCGGCGTGGGCACGATCGATGAAGGCCGCGAGCGCATCCTCGCCGAGCAGCTCGAGCAGGCTGCCGGCGCGCTTGGCCTGGGTGTCGGCCATCACTGCGGCGAAGGCCGGCGCGCAGGCGGCGTCGATCACCGCGGCGTCCAGGCCGTCGTCGGCGATCAGCACCGGCACGATCGCCAGCGGCAGCGCAGCCAGCGCCGCCAGCAGCGCGCACGAAGCCGCGCCGCGCCCGGGCACGCCGACCTTGACCAGGTCGACGCCACACGCCCCCACCGCCGTGGCCCGCGCGAGGATGGCGTCGAGCGCGTCGGGCGGCAGGTCCCCGATCGTGGCGCTGATCATCGGCATACGCCGGCGGGCGTGGGCTTGCGTCGCCGCCCCGGTGTCGCAGACGCCGTCTGCGTAACCGTCGCCGCTGCGTCCGACGTCAGCGCACGGCGCGTTCTCCGCGCCCTCGCCCGCCCGCAGCGCCGCGACCACCGCGCGGATCACCGGCAGCGCCAGGCCGCCGAGCGCGCCCGCCGCCGGCTCCTTGAGATCGATGAAGTCCACCCCGACGCGCAGCGCCTCGCACGCCTCGGCGACATCGCGAACGCTCACCAGCATGCGCATGTCAGCCGGCCTCCGGGGCGCGGGCGTAGAAGTCCTCCTTCGCCGCGTACAGCCAGTCCCAGGCCTCGAGCTCGCGCACGCCGGCGGTCTTGTCGATGGCGATCTGCAGGTAGTCCATCTCGGTCTCGACCTTGTCGCGCGGCAGCATGCCGAGGCGGCTCACCAGCACCGCGCCCTCGATCACCGCCGCCTGCGCGCGGTTGAAGCCGGGGAAGGCGCGATGCACGCCCTCGCGGCCGCGGCGCATGTGCAGGGTCGGGCGCAGGGCGTCGTCCTGGTCGCCGCTCAGGGTCAGCTCAACGTGGGCGAGCGCATCCTGCAGGCGGCGGCCATTGAAGCCCTCGAGCGCCAGCGTCGGCCACTCGCGGCGGCCGGTGACGCAGCCGGCGAACACGCGCACGTCGTCGGTCAGGTTGAGCACGGCGCAGCGGGTGGCGAGGATGTTGTCGAGCGTCTTGGAGGGTTTGAAGGGCATCAGGACGACGCGGGCATCCTCGCCCTCGCCCTCGTAGCGCACGCCCATCGGCGCGAGGTGCAGCGTGCCGGTGGGCGACAGGGTGCTGACGACGGTTTCGAAGATCATTCTGCGGACCTCTGCGGGAGGGGTTCGGGCCGCTCGGCGGGCGGCCGCTTCTTCTTGGTGGCGGCGGGGGCGCAATAAACGAGCATGTCCTGCGCCGCGCGTTCGGTAGCGCAGCCCCAGGCCAGCGGCTGGTCCTGCGCGTAGCGCTTGCCGAGCGACCAGGCGATCTCGGCGCGGGCGAGCTCGACGCCCATGTAGAAGGCGTGGCCGCCGTCCTGCTCCAGCCCGAGGCGCGGCCACAGCGCGAAGGGGTCGGCGCCGACATGGTGCCCGTCGCGGTTGTAGACGTGCAGGCCCTGGGGCGAGATCTGCACGCGGAAGTTGGGGTCGCGCACCGCGGCGGCGATCTCGGCGATCTCGGCGGGCGTGTCCGGGAAGGGCTGCTTGTCATGCACCGTCATCAGCGCGTCGCTCAGGCCCTTGGGCAGCGTGGCCGATTCGCGCGCGGCGAACATGATGCGGCGCGCGACATCGGCCTCGCGCACCGCGCGCCGGGCGTGGCCGCTGACCTCGGTGGTGAGCACCGCCGCCACCCGCAGCTCGGCGGCGATACCGAACAGCACGGCGTTGATGCCGGAGGTGTCGGCCTCGGTGAGTTCGGTGACGTTGCCCACCCCCATCATGATCGCCACCTCGGGGTGGCGCTCGCGCAGGCGCTGGTAGCGGCACAGCGAAGCGAGCAGGCCGAAGGGGATGGGGTCGAGGATGGCGTCGGCGAGGAAGGGCCGGCCGAGGCGCTGCATGTGCGCGATCGCGACGTCGAGCGAGGCCTCGTCGGTCGGCTCGCGCGGGATCAGCACCGGGGTGGCGGCGACCTCGTCGGCGATCCACAGGCTGTCGGCGGTCAGGCTCAGCAGGTAGTCGGCGCCGGCGCGGCCGCCGCGCAGCAGTTCCTGCGGGTCGAGCGAATCCACCGACACCGCGAAGCCCTCGGCCTTGAGCGCATCGACGCAGTCTTCCAGGTGCGGGAAGGGCGTCGCCGGCAGGCAGCCGATGTCGATGACGTCGGCACCGCAGGCGCGCAGCTCGCGGGCGCGCGCGACCACGCCGGCGACGTCCATGCGCGGCGCATCGACGATCTCGGAGAAGATCCGCGTCTCGTAGCGCGACAGGTCGACCGCCCGGGCCGCACGGTTGAAGTGGCGCGGCAGGTCCTTCAGTTCTTCCGGGCCGCGCTCGACCGGCACGCCATAGTGGGCGGTGAGCGCATCGAGGTCGCCGCGGCAGCGCCCGGGCACCATCACGCGGTCGAAGCTCTGCACCGCCGCGGGCTCGAGCCGGCGGTGGATCATGTCGGCGGTCATCAGCCCGGCCACCTGCAGGCCGAGCTCGCGCACCGTCCACTCGAAGGGCGGCGGCTCCATGCCGGCGAGCACCTTCTCGAGGTTGTGCTGCGCCAGGCGGCCGGTCAGGAAGAGGATGCGTTCCATGTCAGCCCAAGCTGGTCCAGACGGCGCTGCAGCTGCGCCTCGAGTTCTTCCGGCGACTCGACGACCGCGCAGAAATCGACACGGCGCAGGCGCTCGACGTTCTCGAGCTCGATGTTGCGCGGCTTCAGCTCCACCCACTCGCGCGGGCTCCTGGTGACGACCACCGGCTTCATGTCGCAGGCGAGCACGATGCCGGGAATCTCGAGCTTGCCGGCCTGCGCGAAAATGTTGGTCGGCAGCGTGTCGGAGATGCCGAAGGCGCACTTGGCGACGGTGTTGCTGGTCGCGGGCGCCACGATCACTGTGTGATAGACGTCGTCGTAGAGCATGCCCACCGGCACCGAGCTCGCCGTCTTGTCGCGGAACACCCGACAGCGCGTGCGCAGCTCGGCAATGCGGTAGTCGTAGAGCGGCAGCACTTCTTCGGCGGCAGCGGACAGGAAGAGGTCGATCGCGGGCAGGCGCAAGGCCAGCTCGATGCACTCGACCAGATAGTGGCCCGAGCCGGTGAGCGCCCACGCAAAACGGCTGCGCCGGCTCATGTCGCCAGCGGTGCCGCCGGTCGGGAACACCGCATCTTCCTCGAAGGCGCTGGGGGCTTCACCGCCACCGGCCGCGCCCGGCGCCTGCCATTGCTTGCTGTGCAAAATAGATCGACCTCTTCAATCCCGAGTACAGTTGCGCGCGTTCCTCATGGGCACGCGCGATTGTCACAGCAACTAGCATGCCGACGACGGCCTGCCGGCAAGGATTATAGGCACGCCCCTGGCCTTGCCAACCGCCCGCCCCTTCAGCACTGGCGCGCTTTTCGCTTGCTCGGAACCGACGACGGCCACCCGAGGCCGGACCCGCACACCCTCGATGGAGACGCCGACTTGATCCCCCAGCCGATCCCCCTGCTCGACCCCAACTCGCCGATGCCCGACACCGCCTCCACCCAGCCCCACGACGCCCAGGCGCTCGACATCATCTTCATCGACGGCTTCGTCGGCGAGACGGTGATCGGCATCCACCACGACGAGCTCCACGATACCCAGCCGCTGCGCATCGACCTCGCCGCCGGCCTGCCACGCAGCCTCGCCTGCGACACCGACCACATCGGCGACACCATCGACTACAGCGTGGTGCGCAGCGCCCTGCACGAGATGCTGACAGACCACTCCTACCGCCTGCTGGAAGCCTTCGCCGAGGGCATCGCCACCCTGCTGCTCGGCCGCTTCGGCGCGCACTGGGTGCGGGTGCGCGTGACCAAGCCGGGCAAGTTCCACGACGTCGATGGCGTGGGCGTGATGATCGAGCGCCGGCGCCGTCCTGCGCCGCCGGCCGGCGCGCGCCACAGCGCCGAGGTGCTCAGCCTGCTCGGCGCCGGCATGGTACCGGGCGAGCGGCGCTGAGCCTGCTGCGCCGCTCGCCCGGCCGACGGGCGCTGGATAACGCGCTGGATAACGAAAAGGCCGAAGCGGGCGCTTCGGCCTTCCTGCGGGTACCGCGCCGGGGCTCCTCAGTTGGCGGCGAACGGGTGCGCAGCCGTCGCCTTCTTGGCCACCACCTCGGCCGCGGTCGGCTCGCCGTTGACGGCGCGCTTGATGGCCTCGCGGGTGGCCTGGTAGTTGTAGTCCTGGATCTTCTTGTCATCCTCCGCGAGCCAGTGGATGAACACGCCGACGCAGATGAAGACGTTGTCGGCCTCGGCGGCCGGGATGGTGCCGTCCTCGACGCTGTCGGCGACCGCCATGGCGACCGCGCGCTGGGCCGGGCCGAACATCTGGACCGCCTGCTTGGCGCCCTTGATGGTCACCTTGTTGAACATCACCGTGGCCGGCTTGCACAGCAGGTTGGGCGCGACGACCGCAAGCAGGGACGTGAAACCGTCCTTGTTGTTCGTCAGCGCGGTGGCGAAAGCCGTCTCGGCAGCACTGCCCCGCGGACCGAGGATGAGGTCGATGTGCGCAACCTCGTTACCGTCTCCGACCAGGGATTCCCCTACGAGCATGCGATCGATCTTTGCCATTCTTGTGTCTCCATTCGATGTTGTGGGTGGGCCGCCCGGAAGCAGACCAGGTGCCGGAGGAGCGGGAACGAACTCCGGCAACGCGTGTACTGATACATGAACCGTGCCAGCGCACCCGCTCCGCGGCGGAGGCCCCCCTGCACCCGACCCGTCGCTGCGCATGCGGGTCAAACCCTCGACTGGCGGGCGTCGCCGGGTGTTCAGGCCGATGCCAAAAGCCGATACACCTGATCAAAAATGACACACCTGTGCCAGCGCATCGGCGGTCACGCCGAGGCGCCGGGCGAGCAGGTCATCGACCAGGGCCTGGGCGATGTCGAAGCCGGTCACGCGCTGCAGGCCGCGCCAGGCCGCCACGCCGTTGACCTCGATCACCTGTGCGCCGGCGGGCTGGCGGGCGTCGGGCACCAGATCCACCCCGGCGTAGTCCATGCCCAGGGCTGCGGCCGCGGCCTCGGCGAGCGCGGCCAGCCCGGGCGCGAGCGCGCACGGCGTGCAGCGCGCACCGCGCGCCACATTGCGGACCCAATGCGCGCTGACGCGCTTCATCGCCGCTCGCGCCCGTCCACCCACCACCAGCACCCGCCAGTCGAAGCCGGGTGAGGCCGGCGACTCGGGCTGGGGCACGAAGCGCTGCAGGTAGGCGAGGCCGCTCACCGACGACAGCGACGGCAGGGCCACGAAGTCGCCATCGACCGGCCCCAGCCGTCGCAGGCCCTTGCCCTGCGAGCCGAACATCGGCTTGAGTACCAGGCTGTGGCCCGCCGCGGCCTCGCGCATGACGATGCGCCGCGCCTGGGCCTCGTCCTCCAGCGCCCAGGCCGGCGGCGTGGGCACGCCGGCGCGCTGCAGCAGGAAGCTGGTCATCGCCTTGTCGACGCTGCGCTCGATGGCGCGCGCGTCGTTGTACACCGGCACGCCGAGCGCGCGCAGCGCATGCAGGATGCCCAGGCGCTTGGTGATCTGCTCCAGGCTGCCGCCGGCGATGCCGCGCACCAGCGCGGCGCACGGCAGGCCGCGGCCGAAGCCCGGGATCACCAGCCCGTGCGGCGATGCGGCGGTGTCGAAGCGGCAGTCGGCCAGATCGACGCAACGCCCCTCGAAGCCGCGCCGCGCCAGCGCCTGGCGCAGGCGCCGGGTGTGCCAGCCGGTCTCGTCGGTGAAGATCGCGACGCGGGCGAAGCCAGCCGGCGCACGCAGTCCGCCGTCCTGCATCGGCTCAGGCCTCCAGCCACAGCCGGCGCAGCAGCGCCATGTCCAGCCCGCCCGCATGCCAGCTACGGCCGCTGTCGAGGTTGCTGACCCACACCTCGGCGGGCGCGAACAGGGCCGGGTCGATCTTGTAGAAGTCGTACTCGTAGTCGCGGAAGATGTCGGCGAAAGAGCGCCCGTAGTCGCGCGAATTCGACGAAGGCAGGCGCTGCGCCAGGTCGCGCGCGGCCTCGTCGCTGCCACGCACCTTCAGGTGCACCCGGCCGCCGTAGAGGATGGCGTCGTTGGTGCGGCCCATCGCCACACCGCCGTCCGGGCTGGGCGCCGGCAGCGCCGCCGCGGCATGCCCATCGACGATGTCGGCGAGCGCGAAGCCGAGCTCGTGGGCCTTGTGCAGCGCCACCTCCAGCACCCGCGCCACCACCTGGGTGGTGCCGGCGAGGCTGGTGGTGGGCGTCAGCACCAGGGTCAGGCCCTCGGGGGCGAGGCCGCAGTCGCGCAGCACCTTGTCGATGACGACCTGCGGCGGACGGCGGTCCACCTCGAGCACCAGCACGCCGGCATCGGCGGCGTCGCGGTAGCCGAGCTCGGCGAACAGGTCCTCGCGACAGGCCAGCGCACGCGCCGGCCCGGAGCCGAGCGAGAAGAACTTCTTGCCGCCGGCCTCCTCCTTGCTCGCCGCCAGGCTCCAGCCGGCGTACTGGCTGGCCAGGCAGGCCAGCACCGGCTGCGCGCTGCTCACCTCGAGCCAGTCCGGCCAGCCCGCCTCCACCCGCGTGGCCAGGCGCACGCTGCCCAGGCCGCCCATGCAGATCTCGCCGATCAGCACCCCGGCGGCGACGCTGCCGCGCACGTCGATGCCGGCATCGACCAGGGTCACGCCGTTGTCGAGGCGCTCGACCGCGATGCCGAGCGCATCGGACGAGGCCAGCAGCCGCGCAACCATGGGCGCGGCCAGCCGATTCACGCTCAGTGCGCGTGTGGCCCCCGCCGGCGCGTTGTTCCTGCCTGCCCCGGCCGCGCTCATGACTTCTCCGCGAGCAGCTCGCGCGCCTTGGCGAAGGCCTCGCGAAAGCCCAGATAGAGCGGCTTGTCGGCCTCGCGCATCGCCACCAGCAGGCCGTTCTCGACCTGGTACTTGACGTTGCCGACCGCAAGCGCGCCGATGCCCACCGCGCGCGTGCCGGCGATCGGCTTGCCCTTGTCCATCACGCCGACGCCGGCGATGCCCTCCGGCGGCACCGCGTTGACGTCGGCGGCGACCAGCAGCCGGGCGGCGCCCGCCACCTCGTCCGCGCTGGCCACCTGCACGCCGGCCGCCGCCGTGGCGAGCACCACGTCAGCCGTGGCCAGCGCCGCGCGCCGGGCCTCGGCGCTGCCGGTACCGGCGCCGCGCAGCGCGCAGCCGAAGCGCGCCGCGGTCTCGGCAGCGGCCTTCTCGGCGTTGGCCTGGTCGCGATGGCTGGCCAGCGTCACCTGCGCGCCCAAGCCGGCGGCGAGCACGCCGGCGATGCGTCCGACGGTGCCGGTGCCGCCCAGGATCAGCACCTGCTTGCCGGCCAGACCGGTGCCGTGCGCGCTGCGCAGCAGCTGCTCGACACAGGCCACGAGCGCCGCGGCGGTGGTGTACGAGCCGCTCGGGTCGGCGATCACCGACACCTCGAAGGGCGGCACCATGGCCTTGCGCGCGGCCTCCAGCATGTCGGCGGCGAGCATCACGTCGCGGCCGCCGATGAAGATGCCGGTGGCCTTCACGCCCTTGGGGCCGCGCGAGAAGATCGCGTCCTGGGTGAGGCCGCCGATCTCGTCCAGGCTCACGCCGCAGTAGGGCACCACCACCTGGTAGCCGGCGTCGACCGCCATGTTGATGTCGAACGGGCTCATCTGCTTGCCCGGCGTGAACATGTGAAGAATGTAGCTTCGCTCCATGAGCGCCTCCTCCCCTTGCGGAAAACCCGCCGTGCGCGCCGGCCTTCAGGCCTGCGCCGACCGATCCTTGTGGCTGCGGGTGCCGATGCGTGCGCCGCGGTTGTCGCCACCACACACGAGCAGCCGCAGCGCGGGGTCGATCGCAGCCTCCGCGCGCGCGCGCGCCACCAGGCCCTGCGCCACCTCGGCCGAAGGCAGGATGGCGAAGCCGGTCGGGCCCCAGGAACTCTGCCCCACGCCCGCGGGCCCTTGCGCACGCAGCCAGTCCATGCAGGCCGCGACTGCCGCGCTGGTGTACATCGAGCCCCCCTGCGCGGGCGCAAAGTAATCGCCGATCTGGCCCTGGATGCGGCTGACGCCCTCGGCGAAGGGTTCGAAGCGCTGCTCGATCACCGCCGGCAGCACCTTGAGCAGCACCTGGTGACAGAGGTCCGCCGCGAGCTCGCGCGGAAAGGGCGCGAGCTGGTCCATCGCCGCGCGCTCGGCGGCGCCGCTGAGGCCGTCGATGCGCTCGTCGAGCACGAGCAACACCCGCCACGCGGCGGGGAAGTCCAGCCGCGCCAGCACAGGCGCCGGCGTGCCGCCGGGGCCGGGCCCCGCGTCGAGCAGCAGGCCGCCCTGGTCGAAGCCGGCGATGCCGACGCCCGAGCGTTCGCCACGCCCCAGCATCGCTGCCAGACGGCGGGTGGGCAGGTCTAGCCCGTGCAGGCGACAGAACGCGCGCCCGAGCGCAAGCGCGAGCTGGGTGCCCGAGCCGAAGCCCGAGTGCGCGGGCGGCGCGCTGCGCAAGCGCACCCGCAGCGGCTGGTGCCGCCCGGTCTCGCGCTGCAGGGTGTCCACATGGCGCGCCAGCCGGCGCACCGCGTCGTGCTGTCCGGGATCGTCCGACCACACCCGGGTCTCGCGCGCGAATGCAATCTCCAGCGCGGTGGGGAAGGCGTCGATCACCAGCCCGAGGCTGGCGAAGCGGCGGCCGATGCTTGCGTTGGGATCGAGGAAGCCGAGATGCAGCCGCGCCGGCGCGTCGACGTGCACCCAGGTCTCGTCGTCGGCGGCAAGGGCAAGTGAGTCGGCGGAATGGCGGGCGTCGAGGATCATGGCGGGGTCGGAAACGGCAGGCTGCGGGCGTGCGCCGCGGATGGGTCCGGGCACGGCGATACCCTGCTCGTTAGCAAGCATCGTTCCAATACCTTGCGGTGCGTCTCGTCCGCTGCCACGGAGGCGAGCGCAGGCTCGAGCAGCGCCGCGATGAACAGGGTGCACACCGTCAGGTCGGCGCTGGTCCCGGGATTGAGCCCGCGCGCCTTGAGCGCATCGTCCCAGGCAGCGAACGCCTCACCCGCGGCTGCGGTCGGCTCCGCCGCCAGGCGTGTGCGCCAGGCCGCCGCCTCGGCCGACACCGCCCGGGCGGTCGCCTCGCCGTGCTTGCGCATGATGTGCGTGTCCGGATGGGTGGCGAGCCAGGCGAGATAGACGCGCTGCACGCGCTGCGCGAGCGGCTCGGCCGGGGTGCCGGGCGCCGCGCACGATGGCCCGGCGAAGGCGGCGAGTCCGAGCGCGAAGACGTCCGCATAGCCGCTGGCGTACTGGCGGGCGATGAGGTCGCGATCGGCCGCCAGCCGCATCGCCGCGACGAGGCCGACCTCGGGCTCGGCGCTCACGTCCTGCGCGGAAACCGTACCGAGTCCGCCCGGGTTGGCGATGGCGATCGCACGATAGGCGGCGCGCGCATCGGCGACGTCGAGCGCCGCGAGCACGCGGCCGAGCGCTGCCTGCAGTCCGGCCGGCGACAGGCCCGGCGGCGCACACAGGGTTTCGTGAGCGCGCACCACAGGCGCGCACAGCAGCAGGATCCCCAGGTTGGTGTTGCACCCGGCCGCTGCCCGCGTCGCGCGCACGGCGGCCTCGAGCCGATCCCCCACGGCGGACGCCGCATCGAACAGCGGCGGCGCCGACACGCAGGCGCTGGCGAGGAACTGCTCCGCCTGCATGTCGTGGCCGGGCGCGGCAAGGCTCACGTTGCCCGGCTTGCGCACCGCCACGTCCAGCGTGCACGCCCACAGGAAGGCCAGGGCCGGGTCCGGCTGGCAAGGGCGGGGCTGCGGCGGGCGGCAATCCTTGATCGTCATGGGCAGGCAGGGACCACGGCGGATTCGATGACGCCACGCACCGCGCGCCGCCGCGCGGCCAGCGCGGCACGTACGTCCGCCTCGGTCGCCGCGGTCGCGAACACGGTGCACAGCGGATCGCCCCACGCATGCCGCGTGCCAGGCCGCGGGATGTCGCGGCAGCCGTCGTGCGCGAGCAGCCATGCCGCCACCGCTTCGTCGATACACCCGCGCCTGCGCGCGAACACGGTCTCGAAGCCGCGCAGACCTGCCGGTGGCGGCAGGCATTGCGGGGGTGCATGGCCCGCACAGGCGTCGAGATGGGCACGCATCAGCCCGCCGGCGACGGCATCGGCGAAGAGCTGGATCGCCGCCGTCGGACGCGGATTGAGCTCAAGCACCCAGGGCTGGCCCGTATCGTCGAGCAGGTAGTCGATGCCATTGAGGCCGACGAGGCCGAAGGCGTCGGCGAGGCACGCAGCGACCCGGGACAGTTCCGCCGCCACCGCAGGCGACACCGCCACCGGGCCGATGCCGCCGCGATAGACGAAGGGCCGGCCACCGAACGCGCGCACGATCTGGCGCGAATGCCCCACCACGGTGGCGGTGCCGCGCGCGGCGAGGAACAGGCAGGACAGCGCCGCACCCGCGAGCTCGCGCTGGAAATGACGCCCCGGCGACGGCCACCGGCTGTCGCCGCCGGCCATCGCCCCTGGCGCGCGCCGCACGTGCCAGCCCCCGCAGGCGTGGGCATCCTTAACCAGCCAGCCGCGCGGGTCCGCGGGGGCGTCGAGGCGGATCTCAGGATGCGCGATCGCGCACGCATCGAGCACCGCGTTGAAGGCCACCGGCGTGCGCACCCGGCGCACCGTCTGCGGCGTGTTGCCGAGTAGCGGCAGCACGCCCGCCGCCTCGGCGAGCAGGTCGAGCAGAGCCTCGAAACCGCTGCCGGCGACCCAGCCCGCGACGTCGCCACGCCTGCGCAGCGCGGCAAGCGCGGCGAGCAGGCGGCCACGGTCGAGGCGCAGGTCCGCGCCCCCCACCCTCGTGCAGTGCTCGGCCATGCGGACGGTATCGAGGTCGGCGAAGGCGTCGATCGCGATCGGCCGGCAGGCGCTGCGGCGTGCGCACTCGACGAGGCTGCGCGCCGAGGTGGCGACGAAGGCGATCGCCGGCGATGGGTCGGGACGGCAGGACAGGCTCATCGCGGCATTCTGCCACCCCGGCCCCGCACGGCGCTCGGCCGCCCACGTCGCGGCTCGTTCGCTGTCCCAAAAAGTAGCACCTGCCCCAGATTTAAGCAGCGTATGGCAGCCCGCCCGGCGCCACCGCTTCCTCAGGCGCCTGGCACAAGCTTTGCATTGCCTTTGACAGTTTCGGAGCACCCGAGACCTGCCGGCGACGGCGGGCGTTTTGCAGCTGCAGTCCTCGTGTGCCGCGGCGGGGAAGCTCGGTTGGCGCGGCAAGACACCAGAGTGTTTTCAGTGAGGAGACGACAATGAAACAACCAGGGAAACCCGCCCGTCGCAGCCCCCAGTTGCTGGCCGCAGTCCTGCTGGCCCTGCCCGGACTCGCACTCGCAAACGCGGACCTCAAGAGCAAGATCGACAACCCGGGCAACTGGGCCGCGCAGGCGGGCGACTTCTTCAACCAGCGCTACAGCAAGCTCGACCAGATCAACAAGGACAACGTCGGCAACATGCAGGTCGCGTGGACCTTCTCCACCGGCGTGCTGCGCGGTCATGAAGGTTCTCCGCTCGTCATCGACGGCATGATGTACATCCACACCCCGTTCCCGAACAAGGTGTTCGCGGTCGACCTCGACACGCAGAAGATCGTCTGGCGCTACGAGCCGCGCCAGGATCCTTCGGTGATCGCGCAGATGTGCTGTGACACCGTGTATCGCGGCCTCGCCTATGCCGAAGGCAAGATCTTCCTGCAGCAGGCCGACAGCACGCTGGTCGCGCTCGACGCCAAGGACGGCAAGGTACTGTGGAGCGTGGTGAACGGCGATCCCAAGCTCGGCGCGGTCAACACCAACGCCCCGCACGTATTCGGCGACAAGGTCATCACCGGCATCTCCGGTGGCGAATGGGGCGTGCGCGGCTTCCTCGCCGCCTACGACATCAACACCGGCAAGCTGGCATGGAAGGGCTACAGCACCGGCCCCGACGCCGAGATGCTGATGGACCCCGAGAAGACCATGACCTGGACCGACGGCGAGTTGAAGCCGGTGGGCAAGGACTCCTCGCTGAAGACCTGGCAGGGCGACCAGTGGAAGATCGGCGGCGGCACGACCTGGGGCTGGTTCAGCTACGACCCGGCGCTCAACCTGGTCTACTACGGCACCGGCAACCCCTCGACCTGGAACCCCTCGCAGCGCCCCGGCGACAACAAGTGGTCAATGACGATCTTCGCCCGCGACCTCAACACCGGCGTCGCCAAGTGGGTGTATCAGATGACGCCGCACGACGAATGGGACTTCGACGGCGTCAATGAAATGATCCTTGCCGACATCAAGGTCAAGGGCAAGGACACCAAGGCGCTGGTGCACTTCGACCGCAACGGCTTCGCCTACACGATGGATCGCACCAACGGCGCGCTGCTGGTGGCCGAGAAGTACGACCCGACGGTGAACTGGGCCTCGCATGTCGACATGAAGACCGGCCGCCCGCAGGTGGTCGCCGATTTCTCGACCTCGAAGCACACCAATCCCAAGCACGGCCCGGACGTCAACGTGAAGGGCATCTGCCCGGCGGCGCTCGGCACCAAGGACCAGCAGCCGGCCTCCTTCGATCCGAAGACCGGCCTGTTCTATGTGCCCACCAACCACGTGTGCATGGACTACGAGCCGTTCGAGGTGGACTACGTTGCCGGCCAGCCCTATGTCGGCGCCACCGTGTCGATGTTCCCGACTCCGAACAGCCATGGCGGGATGGGCAACTTCATCGCCTGGGACGCGGGTGAAGGCAAGATCGTCCAGTCCAAGCCCGAGAAGTTCTCGGTGTGGAGCGGCTCGCTCAATACCGCGGGCGGCATCTCCTGCTTCGGCACGCTGGAGGGCTACCTGAAGTGCGTCGATGCGAACGACATCAACAAGGAGCTGTACAGCTTCAAGACGCCGTCCGGGATCATCGGCAACGTATTCACCTATCTGCACAAGGGCAAGCAGTACATCGGCGTGTTCTCGGGCATCGGCGGCTGGGCCGGCATCGGCATGGCGGCCGGTCTGGAGAACGACACCGACGGCCTGGGCGCGGTGGGCGGCTATCGCGAGCTGCAGAACTACACCCAGCTTGGCGGTTCGCTGACCATCTTCGCGGTCCCCAGCCGCTGAGCGTCCCGTGGCCGGCACGGACGAACCCGCGCCGGCCACGGCGATCGAAGCTCGAGAGGCCCGAACCAGCAACACGCCCGCGCCTGCAAGGCGCAGACCGAGACCAGCGGGCCGCACGGAGCCCGCACCGAGGAGGAGTCCCTCATGAAACACAGGCAGTTCGCCCTCGCATTCGCCTTTCTCTGCTTCGGCAGTGCGACCCAGGCCCAGGACGCTCAGGCCGCGGCCAAGTCCAGCGAGTCGGACAAGCCGCTCTACACCGTGGTGGACGGCTACAAGGTCGACGCCGACACGCTCCAGGGCTTCCGTACCTGGCGTGCGGCGGCATGCGATCGCTGCCATGGCGCCAACCAGGAAGGCATGGTCGGCCCCTCGCTGATCGAGCGCCTCAAGGTGCTGAGCAAGGAGGAGTTCGTCACCGTCGTGCGTGACGGCCGCCTGGAAAAGGGCATGCAGAGCTTCGGCAACGACCCGCGCGTGATGGACAACATCGACAAGCTCTATGCCTACCTCAAGGGGCGCTCGGACGGTGCGATCACGCGCGCCCGCGTGAGCGCGATCGAATGACGGCCGAACGCAGCCAAGGAGTTCCGATGACCGAGGCCAACCCCCGCACCCGCGGCGCCGACCCGCGCAGCCCCGTTGCACGGCACCCTGGCGCACCTGCATCGCCTGCGCACTGGACGACGCGACAGCGCGCGGTCGCGCTCGTCGGCGCCTGCGCTGCCGCCGCGCTGCTCGCCCCCGCGCCGGCCGCCGGCGCTGCCGAGGGCAAGGCAAACGGGCGCGACAGCTTGCGCGTCTGCCAGGACCCCAACAACCTGCCCTTCGCCAACGACAGGCAGGAGGGCTTCGAGAACCGCATCGCCGAGCTGCTCGGCAAGCACCTCGGCGTGCCGGTCACCTATTTCAACTACCCGCAGCGCTTCGTATTCATCCGCAACACCCTGCGCTACAAGCTGCCCGGCGAGGACTACCCCTGCGACGTGATCATCGGCCTGCCGGTCGGCTTCGACCAGGTCGCGATCACCAAGCCCTACTATCGCTCGACCTACGCCATGGTCTTCCCGCAAGGCAAGGGTCTGGACGGCGTGAACAGCGTCGAGGACTTCCTCGCCCTGGGTCGCGAGCGTCTGTCCGCACTGAGGATCGGTCTCTACGACAAGTCCCCGGCCTCGAAGTGGATGGACCGCCACGCCCTGGTCGACCAGGGCGTGCCCTACCAGACCATCAACGTCGCCATGGACCATTACGTCGGCGACATCATCGACAAGGACCTGGTGGGCGGGAAGATCGACGTCGCCATCGTGTGGGGACCGGTCGCCGGCTACTACGCGAACAAGGTCGACCCGCCGCTCAAGGTCGTGCCGATGAAGTCCGAGCCCGGCATCCAGTTCGACTTCGCCTTCGGCATGGGCATCCGCCGCGGCGAGCCGGAATGGAAGGCGCAGCTCGAGGGCTTCCTCGACACCCACCAGGCCGAGATCGCCGAGATACTCGAGCGCTACCACGTACCGCTGATCGACGAACCGCCCAAGGTCGTCAGCAACGGATCATGAGCCCGCGGGGTGTCGCGGCCGCGGCCCGCACCCCGCTGCCGCAACCAGGACACGCATGCGCACACATCCGCCCCTCCGCGCCGGTCTCGGCGTGCTCGCCGCCTGCCTGCTGATGCCGCTCGGCGCCGAGGCGGCCGACGGCCCGGCCAGCCCCCCCCAGGACTACTCCGACGCCGAACGGATCATCTTCATGACCGAGCACCTCGGCGCCCTGCAGCCGCCGCAGACGCTCGCCTACCGCTTCCGCAAGCACGGCTCGCTGGAGGAGGACTTCGAGGACCGGGTCACGCTGCGCCTGTCGCCCACGGCGTCCGGCGCCTGCTGCAACGGCGAGGCGGACTTCCTGTCCGATGCGCGCCGGCTCAGGCTGCCCGCGGTCGAGGATGCGCGCGCGAATCCGGTGATCCTGTACTTCCTCGAGCACGACGTGCGCGACATGAACCGACTCACCAAGGGCCAGCAGAACCACTTTCGCAAGCGCATCCGCATGGCGATCTATCAGGGCGCGCGCGTCGAGCAGCGCGCACTCGAATACCTCGGCCGTCCGATCAGCGCGCAGCAGGTGGTGATCTCGCCCTACGAGGATGACCCGAACCGCGGCCGCTTCGAGCAGTACGCCGACAAGCATTACGTGTTCTGGCTGTCGAACGAGGTCCCCGGCGGTGTGTTCGGCGTCGCCAGCCGCATGAACGCGCGCGATGCCGGCGCCGAGCCGCTGATGGTCGAGGAGATGTACCTCGAAGGCGCCACGCCGCCCGATCTGACGGCGCTCGCGCGCTGAACCAGGAGAGCCCCGCCATGAAGAGCCTGATCAAACCCCTCGCCGGCCTGGCACTGGCCGCTGTCGTGAGCCTGCCCGCGATGGCCAACGATTTCCCGACCACCGAGCGGGTGAGCTTCGTGCTCGAGTGCATGCATGCCCACCCCGGCCCGGAGTTCGAGATGTCCTCCAAGTGCTCGTGCGCACTCGACGCCATCGCACGCGAGATCAGCTTCGACGAATACCGCAGCATGCACACGGCAGCGCTCGCCAACGCGATCAGCGGCGAGCGCGGCGGCTACTACCGCGGCAAGCACTGGCGCGGCGAGGTGCGCAAGTACGACGAACTGCTCGCCAAGGCCAAGAAGGGCTGCTTCATCGACACCTCGGCGGTACGCCGCTGACCGCGGCGCCGCGGTGCATCGACTGCCCCATGCCTTGCGCGCAGGCACCCTGAGCGCAGCCCCACCGGGAGCAGCCAGGCGCCACGCCCGACCGACATGCCCCTCCTCGCCCGCCCCCTGCGCTGCACGATCGTCGCCTGCCTGCTGGCGTGGGCGAGCGCGGCCACGGCCGCCGCGGACATCGCGCCACTGCCGGTCGCGGAGATCGCGCCCGGCGTCCATGTCCATGGCGGGCACACCGCCACCTGGCCGGGTACGCGCGCAGACGGGCACGCCAGCGACGTCGCCAACACCGGCTTCATCGTCGGCGCGCGCTGCGTCGCCGTCATCGACACCGGCGGCAGCCCCGCGCTCGGCGCCCGCCTGCTCGCGGCGCTGCGCCGGGTCACGGCGCTGCCGGTGTGCTACGTCATCAACACCCACGTCCACCCCGACCACACGCTCGGCAATGCGGCCTTCGCCGCGCTCGAGCCGCGACCGCGCTTCGTCGGCCACGCCCACCTCGCGGCCTCGCTCGCCGCACGCGCGCCCTTCTATCGCGAGGCGCTGGCACGCGAGCTCGGCGTGGCGGTCGGCGCGTCCGACATCGTCTTTCCCGATCTCGCCGTCACTGGTCGCAGCACGCTCGAGCTCGGCGGCCGCCGCCTCGTGCTGCACGCCTGGCCCACCGCGCACACCGACAACGACCTCAGCGTGCTCGACGAGTCCAGCGCGACCTTGTTCGCCGGCGACCTGCTCTTCATCGGCCACCTGCCGGTGATCGACGGCCGGCTGCTCGGATGGCTCGGGGTGATGGACGGGCTCGCCGCCCTGCGGCCGACCCGCATCGTGCCCGGCCATGGCGCCCCGACCGCGGACTGGGAAGCGGCGCTGGCGACGCAGCGCGCCTACCTGGAAGGCGTGCGCGACGGCATCCGCGCCGCCATTGCCGACGGCCGCACGATTGCGACCGCGGTCGAGGGCCTGGCCGACACCGGCACCGATGGCTGGCTTCTGGTCGAGGACTACCACCGCCGCAACCTTACCGCCGCCTACGCCGAGCTGGAGTGGGAGGACTAGGGCCCGACCGGGCCCGTGGAGGACGCATGAACACGCTCACATCCCTGCTGCTCGCCGCCATGCTCGCCGCAAGTCTCGCCGGCCCGGCCGGGGCGCAGCAGAAATCCGACCCGGACAATCCGGAGGCCAACGCCACCTGGCAGCAGGTGCGTGCGGCGATGTTCAAGGACCGGGAGATCACCACGCCGGCAGAAGCCGTGCTCAGCCTCGACGCACCGGAGCGTGCGCAGGACGCCGCGATCGTCCCGATCTCGATCCGCACCCACGTCGAGCAGCGCCCCGAGCGCTACATCGAGCGCGTCTACCTCATGATCGACAACAACCCTTCGCCAGTCGGCGCGGTGTTCCACTTCACCCCGGCAAGCGGACGTGCCGACATCGAGACGCGGGTGCGCGTGGACGCCTACACCCATGTGCGCGCGATCGCCGAGATGAACACCGGCGAGCTGTTCATGGCCACCCGCTTCGTCAAGGCCTCGGGTGGCTGCTCCGCGCCTCCGGGCAAGGACATGCAGTCCGCGATGGCCAACCTCGGCAAGATGCGTTTTCGCGTCGAGGGCGAGCTCGAGCCCGGCAAGCCGGCGCAGGCGCAGCTCATGATCAGCCATCCGAACAACTCCGGCCTGGTCATGGACCAGCTCACCCGCATGTACACCCCGGCCTACTTCGTGCGCCGCATCCAGGTGAGCTATGCCGGCCAGCCGGTACTGAGCGCCGACGTGGATTTCTCGATCAGCGAGAACCCGAACTTCCGCTTCTACTTCGTCCCCAGCGGCGAAGGCGAGCTGAAGGCCGAGGTCATCGACACCAACGACCTGCGCTTCGAGACCGTGGTGAAGGTGGATGCCGGGGGCTGAACTGCGCGCTCGCCGACGGCACGATGGGCGGCTCCGCGCGAACATGCCCGGGCAGGGAGCCCTGGCCCGCGCGGGCCCGGTGCTCACAGCCCATAGCGCGGGTTCGCCTGGCGTTTCTCGTCCATGTCACGCACCAGGAAGCGGACGGCGCGCAGCCAGCTCTCGTCATTGTTGCCGCGCATGTCCACCGACTTCACCAGCGCCACACGCTGGGTTGCGACCTCGCGAATCTCGATGTTGACGTTGAGGATGAGATTGCTGACCTTCTGCACCCAGCCCGCGGCAACGTAGCGGGTGCCGACGGCGGCGCCGATCTCGGCGAGGCAGTGCGGGCAGCGGTAGACGAACTCGACACCGCTGCCCACGCGGTCGATCACTGCCTGGTGGGGCGCGTTGTCGATCAGGCTGTAGAGGCCGCGCTGGGCGATCTGGGCGCGAAACTCGGCGTCGATCATCTTCAGCCGCGCCTGCTGGGCGTCGTGGCGGGTGGGGTCGGGGTGGTCCTCGAGCAGCTCGAAGCCGATCATGGCGAGCGTGGGCGGGGCCGCATCCGCCGCGCGGGCCCTGCCGCTGACGACGGCGAGGATCAGCGACAGAAGCAGGAAAAGGACCAGACGGCGGCCGCCGGATGGAATGCGAAGGGTGCGGGCGATCATGGAAGCTCTCCTCGGAATGGCGACGGGACAGGCGCATGAAACGGACTAGCGGCGCGTGCTGCGCGCGGGGTGGTCGCGGAATCGACGCGCGCGCGGCCGGCGCGGCCGGGCGGCCGGGGCGATGGATGGCGTCGCTGGCCGTCCTGCTCGTGCTCCTGGCCGTCACGTTCGGCGCGCGGGCGCAGGAGGCGCTGACGCTGGCCGAGGGCGTGCATGTCTTCGTCGGCGACACCGGCGAGCCTTCGCCGGCCAACCGCGGCCGCATCGGCAACGTCGGCTTCGTGGTCGGCGACAGCGGCACGGTGGTGATCAATGCCGGCGCCTCCTACCGTCACGGCCGCGCCCTGCTCGCCGCGGCCGAGCGCATCGGGGGCAAGCCGGTGGTGCTGGTGGTGATCACCCAGCCGGTGCAGGAATTCGTCATGGGCGCGGCGGCCTTCGCCGACCAGGGCATCCCGGTGCTGGCGCACCGCGCCAGCGCGGCGCTGATCGCCAGCCGCTGCGAGGACTGCCTGCACAGGCTGCGCCAGGTGCTGGGCGAGGACGAGATGGCGGGCAGCCGCGTCCACCGGCCCGAGCGCCAGATCGAGGCCAGCACGACCCTGGAGGCCGGCGGACGCCGCCTGGCGCTGATCCACCCCGGCTGGGGCAGTTCGCCCGGCGACCTGATGGTGCGCGATGTGCGCAGCGGCGTGGTGTTCGCCGGTGCGCTGGTCAGCGTCGACCGCGTGCCCGAGCTGCGCGACAGCGACCCCCGGGGCTGGCTGGCGGCGCTCGACGCCCTGCAGGCGCTGACACGCGGCGAGGCGGGGCACGCAAACGCCGTCGACATGCCGGCGGGCGCGCGCATCGTGCCCGGCTACGGCCCGCCGGTATCCGCCGCTGCGCTCGACGCGGTGCGCGACTACATCGTCGACACCGAAGCCCGGGTGCACAGCCTGTTCGATGCCGGGACGCCGCTGTCGGCGCTGGTGCAGGCGGCGCAGCTGCCGCGCTACGCGGGCTGGGCGCTGTACCAGCCCGTGCATGGCCGCAACGTCCAGCAGCGCTACCTCGCCCTCGAGCGCGCCACCCTCGTCGAGTGAGGCCCGTCGGGCCTCGCCGCGCCGCCCGGACCGTTCTCGGGCCTCGATCGCCATCCCGAACCCGCCCGCCTCAGGTTTCCGTCACTTTTCCATCTCCGCCTTGAGCGCGTCGAGCCCGCCCTTGTACACCCCGGTGACCGCGGTGACCGCGGCCTGGTCGTTCAACTCCGGCGGCGGGTCGTTGTTCGGGAAGCCGCGGTAGAAGGCGCCGCGCCACTGCACCTTCGACTTGCCCTCGCCGTCCGCTGTGACAGTGAGGTGCGAGACGTAGTTGGTGACCGGCAACACCTTCACGTCGACCTGGGTGATCTTGTACGAGTAGCTCATGCCCTCGGCGCTGTAGCGGGTGAGCTGCTCGGCGATCGTCGGGTCGCCCTCGCCCTTGAGGGTCAGCACGCGGCTGGCGCCCACCTCGTTGCCGCCCTGGCCTTCGGTGCGCGCCACCGCCGGGTGCCAGGACATGTCGTGGAAGCTCGCCACCCGCGCCCACACCTTGTCGGCCGGCGCGGCGATGTCCACCGTCAGCTCGACCTTCTGCCGGCTCGGCCCGTGCGCCCAGGCGCCGCCGGCGACGACCGCCGCCATGGCCACCACCAGTACGTCTCTGCGAGTCACTTTCATGTCGTCTCCACTGTCGTTGCTGTCATGAAGGGCGGGAAGACCGGCGGCACCCACGCGGAGCGTCGCCGGCCGGGGTTCAGCCGGGCTTCCCGGTGCGCTTGAGCATGCCGCGCTGCGGGTCGTAGCCCCAGGCGGCAAGCAGGAAGAAGGCCGCCAGGCAGCCGGCGACGATCGCCAGCGACTGCACCGCCACCTGGCCGTGCAAGGCGAAGCGCGTCGCCTCCACTGCGTGGGTGAAGGGGTTCCAGGTGGCGAGGAAGTGGATCACGCGCGCACCGGACTCCTCCAGCTTCCACAGCGGATAGAGCGCGGGCGAGATGAAGAACATCGGGAAGATGACGAAATTCATCGTGCCGGCGAAGTTCTCGAGCTGGCGGATGTTGACCGACAGCAGCAGCCCGAGCGCGCCCAGCATCATCCCCGACAGCACCAGCACCGGCAGCGCGTACAGCCAGCCGATGAGCGGCACCTCGACCTCGAACAGCGCGGCGATGATCAGGAACACATAGGCCTGCAGCACCGACAGCAGGGTGCCGGCGAGCAGCTTGCAGAACAGCAGATACCAGCGCGGCAGCGGCGCGGTGAGCAGCAGCCGCATCACGCCCATCTCGCGGTCGTACACCATGGCGAGCGAGGACTGCATGCCGTTGAAGAGCAGCACCATGCCCAGCAGCCCGGGCACGATGTAGGTCTGGTACGGGATGTAGGTGTCGTAGGGCGGGATGATCGACACCCCGAACACGTTCTGGAAGCCGGCGGCGAACACCACCAGCCACAGCAGCGGACGCACCAGCGCCGAGGCCAGCCGCCCGCCCTGACGGACGAACTTGGCGACCTCGCGGCTGGTGACGGCCTGCAGCGCAAGCCAGGCGTGGGCGGGCCTCATCGCGTCCTCACGGCTTGCACTGGCTGTCGCGCCGGTCGAAGCCGAGCGTGTCCATGTTGTTGGTCTGGTGCAGGAAACCCGCGATCGGCGCGCGCTCGATCACCGCGTTGTGGGTGGCGATCAGGATCGGCTGGCGCAGCTGGCGGTCCCAGTCGCGGAAGTACAGGCGGTTGCCCTTGAAGCCGTCGATGGTGATCTCCTCGCTGCCGAGGTAGGCGACCAGCTTGTCGAAGGGCGCGTTCCCGGTGCGCACCACCGCCTCCACCACCGCCTTCACCGCGATCCACGCCGCCCAGTCGGCGCTGCCCATGTGGCGCTTGGCCTGCTTCTCGAAGCGGCTGGTGAGCTGCGGCGCGCCGTGGCGCGGCCACGCCCAGTGCCAGGCCTCGGCGACCAGGCCCTCGGCACCCACCACCGGGCGCGGGCGCACGGTGTCGTAGGGCACGCTGCGCGCGAACTCGCCGTCGCTGTCGGCGACGAACACCACGTCGTAGTCGGCGCCCGCGGTCAGCAGGCCGACGTTGCCGAGCTCGCGCTGGCGCGGATCGTTGCTGAGCAGGAAGTCCTTCTTGGCGACGATCTTCAGGCCCAGGCGGCGCGCGGAGTTCTCGAAGGCGGCGGCGATCAGCTTGTCGTCATCCAGCGGGCCCTGCAGCAGCAGCACGTTGCGCCACTTCTTCGCCACCAGGAACTGGGCGAGCGCGTCGGTCTGCATGCCGTGGTTGGGCAGGGTGTGATAGAGGTGGGCCTGGCACTGCGCCTGGCGCAGCGCGTCGTCCGCCGCCGAGACGTTGAACAGCAACAGCTCGCGCCCGCGGGTGGCGGCGGCGACCTCGGCCACCACCTTGCCCGGGGCGTCGATCAGGAAGTAGCGCACGCCCTGGGCGTGCAGCTTGTCGAGCTCGGCCACCAGCGCCGCAGCGTCGGCGCCGCGCGCGCGCACGAGTTCGAAGCTCACCCCCAGCGCCTGGCCGACGAAACGCGCCTCGCGCAGCGCCACCTCGGCACCCGCGAAGGGCGGGCCGAAGGGCCGCGACAGGGTGCGGTAGAAGGTCTTCCTCTCGTCGTAGCGCGCATCCTTGTTCAGCTCGAGGTAGCCGAAGCGGATCACTTCGGCCGCCCCGGCCGCCAGCGCGAGCAGCAGCAGGGATGTCGCCAGGGCGAAGTGCATCAGCGCACGCAAGCTCATGTAGATGTCTCCAGGGAGCGTTCCAGAACGCGATCAGCAGATTCGGTGGGAGCAACTGCCTGTGGGAGCGGGCTCGCCCGCGAATCCTACGTTCTGATCCGCTGCTTTCGCGGGCAAGCCCGCTCCCACGGCGACGCCGCCTCAGTCGTCGATCACCGCGGTGTGCGGCACGCGCCCGACCGGCACCGAGCGCAGCACCTTGTTGGTCCTGGTATCGACGATCGAGATGTCGTCCGACAGGCCATTGACCACCACCAGCATCGACTCGTCGCGATTGAGCGTCACGCCCCAGGCGCGGCTGCCGACCAGCACATAGTCCTTGACCTTGCGGCTGGCTACATCGACCACCGCGAAGTGGTTGGCGCGGCCCAGCGTCACGTAGGCGGTCTTGCCGTCGCGCGTCATGGTGATGCCGACCGGGGTCACGTCGTCGCTGCGGAAACCCTTGGGTTCGAAGCTGATGGTGTCCTTGATGGTGTTGTTCTTGGCGTCGAGCACGGTCACCGAGGCGCCCAGCTCGTTGGTGACCCACACCTCGCTGCCGTCGGGCGTGTCGGCGAAGCGGCGCGGTCGGTTGCCGACCACGACGTTGGCGAGGATCGCGTTGGTGGCGGTGTCGATCACATGGACCATGTTGGCCACTTCCGAGGTCACGTAGAGCCGGCTGCCATCCTTGCTCACCAGCACGCCTTCGGGCTCCTCGCCGACCTCGATCTGGGCGACGACCTTGTTCCCGGCGACATCGACCACCGACACCGCGGCGTCCTCCTCGTTGGAGACGAAAATCTTGCTGCCGTCATGGCTGAAATCGAACATCTCCGGGTCTTCGCCGACGTCGATGCTGCGCACGACCTCGAGCCTGGCGATGTCGATCACGTCCACCCGCTCGCTGTTGCTGGCGATGACGAAGATCTGCGCGCGGTCGGCGGAGAGCTTCATGTCGCGCGGACGCTCGCCGGTGGGGATGGCCTTGACGACCTGGAAGCTCTTGCCGTCGAGCACGGTGACGGCGTTGTCGTTCTCGCTGCTGACGAAGATGTAGCCGGTGTCCTTGGCCAGCGCGGCGCCCGCCGGCAGGGCGAGCATCAGGGTGGTGGCCACGGCGCAGCCCAGGGTCTTCAGTGGGGTCATCGTTGTCGTCTCCTTGTTGGTCTTGGTGATGCAGCTGCTCTCACTGCCTCGAGCGCGGGCATGCTCCCGCAAGAAAAATCCATGCCAGACCGATACGTTCCGGCGTGTTCAGATGGCATCAGGCCGGCTCCACCGCCTGCCCGCTGCGCGTCATCCCGAGGAAGGCCTCGGCCAGGGTGGCGCACCCGGAGGCCGCCACCAGCTCGGCCGGCGTGCCCTGGGCAAGCAGTTCGCCCTTGTGCAGCACCAGCACGCGGTCGGCGCCCTCGGCCTCGTCCACCAGATGCGAGGCCCACAGCACGCCGACGCCGCTGGCGCGCAGGGCCAGCACCTCGTCGAGCAGGTGCCGGCGCGAGGCCGGATCGAGGCCGACCGTGGCCTCGTCCATCAGCAGCACCGACGGCTGGTGCACCAGCGCGCGCGCAAGCTCCACCTTGCGCCGGTTGCCGCCCGAGAGCTCGCGCACGCGATCGCCGCGGCGCTCGGCCAGGCCGAGGCGGGCGAGCGCATCGGCGATGCGAGCCTTCGCCTGCGCGCCGCCGATGCCGTGCAGGCGGGCGTGGAAGACGAGGTTGGCCTCGACGCTCAGGTCCATGTCCAGCGTCATCTGCTGGAACACCACGCCGATACGCCCGAGCGCGCGCACCGGCGCCACGCGCATGTTCTGCCCGCACACCTGCACCTCGCCGGCGTCGGCGTTGAAGAGCCCGGTGAGCAACTGGAACAGCGTGCTCTTGCCGGCGCCGTTGGGGCCGAGCAGGGCGACGAACTCGCCGGCGCGCACCTCGAGGTCCACGTTCTTCAACGCCGGGCGCGTCCCGTAGGACTTGCTCACGCCGCGCACCGACAGCAAGACCGCGCCCGCTGCCGACTCGCGCACCAGGTCCTGTGCCTCCTTGACGGTCGCCGTGCTCACGCTGCTCATTGCGCCACGCCCCTCGTTGCCCGTCCGCCTGTCGCGGACGCCCTCGCCCCGGAACCCGTCGTCAGCGCGTCACCGGCCGGCACATTGCGTCCGCCGGGACCACCCGCTCCGCTCCCCGCGCTCGCCAACCCGCCCAGCAGCTCGGGATGACGCGCCAGCAGCGTCTGATACAGCCGATCGACCGCCGGCGCGGCCGCATCGCGCGGACGCGGCAGCTCCACCGGCAGATCCAGTACCACCCGCCCCGGCGCCGCCGACAGGAAGCACACCCGATCGGCGAGCGCGAGCGCCTCGCGCAGATCGTGGGTCACGAACAGCACGCTCGCGCCGCAGCGCTGCCACTGCTCGACCAGCATCTCGCGCAACCGGTTCGCGGTGGGCGTGTCGAGCGACACGAAGGGCTCGTCCATCAGCAGCAGCTCGGGCTCGTTCATGAAGGCGCGCGCCAGCGCCACCCGCCGCATCATGCCGCCCGACAGCCGCGCCGGCCAGGCGTCGAGCACGTCGCCGAGCTCCATCGCCCGCAGCAGCGCGATCGCGCGCTCGCGCTGGCGCGCCGCATCACCGTCGGCGCGCGCCACCAGCAGCACGTTGTCGAGCACGCTCATCCAAGGCATCAGCCGCGGCTCCTGGAACATGAAGCCGACATCCTCCGGGAAGGCGCCGTTCATCGCCACCCACCCCTCCATGTCGCGGTCGAGTCCGCCGACGATGTTGAGCAGCGTGCTCTTGCCGCAGCCCGACGGCCCCACCACGCACACGAACTCGCCGCGCTGCACCGCCAGATTCAGCCCGGACAGCGCCACGTGCGGACGGCCGCCGCGGTCGGGATAGCACTTGCGATCGATGCGGATCTCGAGCATCGCTCAGGCCCTCCAGCCGGTGAGGCGGCGCTCGAGGGGGCGCAGCACCCAGGCCTCGACGATCAGCACCACCGCGGCAAAAGCCAGGGTGTAGGCGAGGATGCCGGTGATGTCGAAGAACTGGAAGAACACGTTCAACTGGAAGCCCACGCCCTCGCTGCGCCCGAGCAGTTCGACCACCAGCACGATCTTCCAGATCAGCGACAGCCCGGAACGCGCCGCCGCCATCAGGTAGGGCACGAGCTGCGGCAGATACACGCGCAGGAAGGTGGTGCGCCGCGACAGGCGGTAGGCACGGGCGACGTCGAGCAGCCTGGGATCGACCGCGCGCGCGCCCTCGCGCACGGTGACGATGACGGTGGGGATCTTGTTGATCGCCACCGCCAGGATCGCCGCCCAGTCGTTGAGGCCGAACCACACGTAGCACAGGATGATGGTGACCAGCGCCGGGATGTTGAGCCCGAGCACCAGCCAGGCGTCGAAGAAGGCATCGAGGCTGCGCCAGCGTCCCATCGCCATGCCCAGCAGCGCGCCGATCAGCATCGCCGCGGCGAAGGCCACCGCGACCCGGCCGAGCGTCACCGCGAGGTGACCGGGCAGGCTCAGCGACACGGTCTCGTCGACGATGCGCGCAAGCACGGTGAGCGGGTCGGGCAACGTGCGGCTGTCGGCGAACATCGCGCCCACCTGCCACAGCAGCACGAAGGCGCCGAGCGATGCGAGCCGCAGCCAGCGGTCGCGCCGGCGCGAGGCGCGCGCGCCGGCCGGCGAATCATCACGCTCACCCTCCGGCGATCTTGCACCTTCGCCGGCCGCATGGCGTTCGCGAGCCATCATCGACACCGGGGGCTCGACCGCTGCCGATCGCTTGCCAGTCACTCGGCCCCGCCTCCGCGCCAGAAGGTGCCGGGGGCGAGCGCACGCGCCTTGCCGACCAGCGCCTCGCCGCCTTCCGCAGCCAGGATGTCGAAGACCCGCCCGGCCACAGCCTCGGCCTCCGCGGGGGGGGTGCGCGGGATGCCGGCGCGAAACCCCTCGCGCAGCGCGACGAAGGTCGCCTCGTCCTCGGCGCGCATCAGCGGGCGCAGGTCCTCCCACACCGCATCGGATTCGAGCATCAGCGCCTTGGCCGCGTCCGATGCGCGCAGAAAGCCCTCGATCGCCGCGGCGTTGTCCTTGGCCCAGCGCTCGCGGAACACCCAGCCCACCAGCGGCAGCGCGTCCTCGATGCCGAGGCCGGCGAGGATCTGCGGCATGGTGATGAGTTCCTGCATGCCCGCGGCCGACAGCCGCGCGGTGTAGTGCCAGAAGTTCATCGCCGCGGGCAGCTCGCCGCGCATCACCAGCTCGTTGAGCAAGGGCGGCGCCGCGAACTGCGGCTGCAGGAAGCTCGCCGCATCTTCGCCGACGGTGCGCCGGGCGTAGGCGCGCAGCAGCAGCCAGCTCTTGTCGAGCGCCCCGCCCGCGACGCCCAGGCGCTTGCCCCTGAGATCGGCGAACTGCGCGACGCCGGCATCGGGCCGCACGCTGATGCCGCCCACCGCCTGCGAATACGGCGCGAACACGTAGTCGCTGCCTTCGGAGCGCATGCGCGACACCCAGATCCAGTCGTTGGCGATGAGGTCCACCTCGCCCCCCTGGATCGCCACGTTCGCGGCGTCCTTGAGCGCCAGCGGCACGATGCGCAACTCGACGCCCTCGCGCGCGGCCAGCCCATGACGCTGCATGACCTCGAGCTCCCAGCTCACCGTCCCGAACTGCAGGATGCCGACCCGCAGGAGCGCGCGCTCGGCGGCGACCGCGGAGGACATCACCACGGCACTCAGCACCACACAGCCCAGCAGGCGTCGGATCAGGCCCGGCATGTCTCGTCTCCTCGTATCGATGCATGCCGATGCGCTGTCCCGGCATGCCTGTCCGCTGCGGGAATGCAGGATCCATGCCACATGAAGACCCCCTGTCATCGCGCAGGCCGCCCCGGGACGCGGCGACGCCGTGCGCCCGGAGCGGATGCGCCGTTGTTCCGAATGGGAACACCTGCTGCTCAATGACGAAACAACGCCCGCCCCCCGGGACCGGTCCCTCCGCAGGCCCCTGGTGCGCCGCGGCGCGCCGGCGCGGGTGAGGGGCGGGGTCCGGCATGAATCGTGCATTGGGAGTCGCAGTCAACCGCGCCATTACCTGCATCGGATCATGAACACCCTCACCTTCCCCGGCTTCCCCGCTTCGCCACGCGGGGCCAGCGCAAGCGACGGGCAGACGCCTGTCACCGGCACGCCGACGGCGTCGAGCGCGGAGATCGAACGCCTGGTCGCCCTCGCCGCGCCCGCAATGGAAGAGCTCTATCGCCAGCTCGACAGCCCGAGCATCACCGTGCTCCTTGCCGACAGCCGGGGGAGCGTGCTGCGCGCGATCGGCAGTGGCGCGGACGGCGCCGCCGAGGGCGCAGCGTGCGCGGGCCGCGGGGCCGCGCCTGCGGGACGGCAGCCGCCGGCCTCGCGCGCCGCCCTGCCAGCGCGGCCGCGCGTGCCGCCGCGCCGCATCGGCATCGCCGCGCCCATCCTCCCGCCCGGCGGCGGCCTGCTCGGCTTCGTGGACGCTGACGCCTCGCCGCTCGACTGGCTCGGTCACGCCAACGCCCTGGTGCAGACCGCTGCGCGCCTCATCGAACATCGGCTGATCGAGAGCGCGCCACGCGGCTTCCTGCTGCTGCGTTTCCACCGCTACCCGGCGGTGCTCGGCACGCCGCTCGAGGCGCTCGCGCTGTTCGACCCCGAGGGCAGCGTGCTGCTCGCCAATCGCGTCGCCATCGAGTTGCTGGCGCCCTGCCCCTTCGGCTGCGGCGTCGCGGCGGCGAACTGCTTCGCCACCCAGTGGTGCGGCATCGTCGGCTACGCGGCGCTCGGCCTGCGCCAGCCCTTCACCCTGCGCGACCGCCGCGGCAGCGGCTATTCCGCCTGCGCCAGCCTGACGAGGGCCGCCGCATGAGCGCCCGCCGCCCTCCCAGCCTTTACGGCCGCCTGAGCCTGGTGCTGACGGTGTTGATCGCGGTGATGATGACGATCGGCGCCGGCGTCTGGATGCGCGAGACGCGCCAGGCCATCCATGAGGAAGTCGAAGCCGCGACCCGCGTGGCCGAGCAGTGGCTGAAGGTGCTGATCCCCGAGACGCTCGCCGACCAGGGCCCGGCCGCACGCGAGCGCCTGCTGAACCACCTCGCCGCCGTCGGCCGCATCCGCGCCAACCGGCTCGAGGTGTTTGCGGCAGACGGTCGGCGGCTTCATGTCTCGCCCGAGTCGCCCTACAAGGCCGGGCGCCACGCGCCCGAGTGGTTCGCGCGCTGGATCGCGCCCGAGGTCGCGCCGCGCCGGCTGGAGGCCGACGGACTGAGCGTGGTGCTCACCCCCGACACCTCGCGTGCGGTGCTCGACGCCTGGGACCACCTGGGCGCCGCGCTCGGCTGGGCGATCGCGCTGCTGCTCGGCATCGGGCTCGCCACCCGCTTCGCGATCGGCCGCGCGCTGGCGCCGATCGACGAGATCCGCGGCGCACTCGAACGCGGTGCGAGCGGCCGCTTCGACCAGCGCCTGCCCGAATACGCCACGCGCGAGCTCGCCCTCGTCGCGCGCAGCTACAACCGCCTCGCCGACAGCCTCGACGAGAGCCTGGCCGCCAACGCCCGCCTCGAGCAGGATCAGGCGCTGGCGCGCGCGCTGCAGCTGCGCCTCGAGCAGGAGCGGCGCGCGGTCGCACGCGAACTCCATGACGAGCTCGGCCAGGGCATCACCGCCGTGCGCGCGATCGCCGGCGCGATCATCCAGCGCACCACCGAACAGCCCGGGCTCAACGGCAGCGCGCAGGCCATCCTGGCGATGACCACGCAGATGCAGGACGGCGTGCATGCCATCCTGCAGCGCCTGCGCAGCCGCGCCTCCGACAGCGAGGTGCGCATCGAGGAGGCGCTCGAGAGTTACTGCGCGCTGTGGGCGAGCCACCACGGCGACATCGACATCCGCTGCACGATCGCGCCGCTCGACGCCGCGGTGACCGACGCGCTCGGCCTCACCATCCTGCGCATGGTGCAGGAGAGCCTCACCAACGTCGCCCGCCATGCCCACGCCACCCGCGTCGAGGTGCGGCTCGGCATGCGCGACGGCGGCATCGAGGTCGAGGTCATCGACAACGGCCGTGGCCTCGGCGAGAATCCGGCGCCCGGCCGCCACGGCCTGCTCGGCATGCGCGAGCGCATCGTCGAGCTCCATGGCGAGCTCGAGCTGTGCAGCCCGCCCGGTGGCGGCCTCAACGTACGCGCGCGCCTGCCCCTCCCGCAACCCCGCTCGCCCGCATCTCGATGAGCTCGAAAGGATGACCGTGCCGTCGCTCGAAGGAATCCGCGTCCTGCTCGCGGACGACCATGCCACCGTGCGCATGGGCTTCCGCCTGCTGCTCGAAGGTGCCGGCGCCACCGTCGTCGGCGAAGCCGACTCCGGCGAGGCGGCGGTGAGCGCATTCGACCGCAACGCCCCGGACGTGCTGATGATGGACGTCTCCATGCCCGGCATCGGCGGCCTGGGCGCCCTCGAGCGGGTACGCGCCCACCACCCGGATGCCCGCGTGCTGATCCTGTCCGCGCATGACGACGCGCAGATTCCCGCGCGCGCGCTGCGTGCGGGCGCCACCGGCTACCTCTCCAAGCGCGCCCACCCCGACGAACTGCTGCGTGCGCTCGCGAGCGTGGCCCGTGGCCAGCGCTACATCGACCCCGAGATCGCCCCCGCGCTCGCGCTGGCGCAGTTTTCCGGTGGCCAGGACCCGGTCTCCGCACTCACCGAGAAGGAATTCGCCATCTTCCTGCAGCTCGCCCAGGGCCGCAGCGTGGCCGAGATCGCCGAGAGCCACCGCCTGAGCCCGAGCACGGTCGGCACCCACCTCTATCACATCAAGCAAAAGCTCAACGTCTCCAACGCCGCCGAGCTGGCGCTAATCGCCATTCGCAGCGGGCTGATCGAGGCCTGAACGCAGACGGCGCGCGAGCAGACTCCGGTGTGAGCGGGCTTGCCCGCGAATCGGCGCTCGGACACGGCGCATTCGCGGGCAAGCCCCCTCCCGCCGCGCGTTGCGCCCACGACCCTGTGCCGCGCGGCTCCGGCGGTTCTGCCCCCCCGCTCCCGCAGTGACGGCCGCTTTGATATAACCGAGGCATCGACGTCCGTCCCCGCCATCCGGATTTCATGCCCGATCCCGCGACCTACCCGACCGAAGACCTCCCGCTGGTGCTCGCCGGCCCCATGCTGCGCCGTGTCGAAAAGCAACGCGTCGTGCTGTGGCTCGCCACCCGCGCGGCGGTGCGCGCCCGCGTCGAGCTGGAGCTCGGCGGCGCGCAGCCGCTGCGCCTCGAGCCTGCGCCCGGCACGCCCGCCTGCCGCGTGCTCACGGCAGGCACGCGCCTGCACTACCTGCTGCTCGACCTCCGGCTCGATACCGAGCTGCCGGCCGGGCGCTGGATCGGCTACCGGGTCGCCCTCGCCGTGGACCGGACCGATGAGGCGTGCAGCGGGGACGATTGCGGCAGCGCGAACGCCCTGCAGTGGTTCGACACGCAAGCCTGGGCGCCGGATCTGTGCTATCCGGGGCGGGACACCCCGGGCTTCGTGTTCGCGCCGCAGGTGGCGTCGCTGCTGCACGGCTCCTGCCGCAAGCCGCATCACCACGGCGGCGACGGCCTCGTGCGCGCCGACGCCCTGCTCGCCGAACTGGTCGCCCGCAATGCCCTCGACGCCGAACCCGCAGCGCAAACCGATGGTCTGCCGGCCTGGCCTTCGGCGCTGGTGATGACCGGCGACCAGATCTACGCCGACGACGTCGCCGGCCCGATGCTGCGCGCCATCCACGGCCTGATCAGGCACCTCGGCCTGCCGGTCGAGCGCCTCGAGGGCATCGAGGAGGCCGGCATTGCCGACGCCGACGCGCTCTACCGCCACCGCTACGGCTACTACCGCCGCGACGAGCTGCTGCCCCAGCACAAGCGCAACTACGCGCTGATCGAGGTCCTCTTCGGCGGCGTCGAGAAGCCGGTGTTCACCTCGGCGAGCGCACACAACCACCTGATCACGCTCGCCGAAGTGCTGGCGATGTACCTGCTGGTGTGGTCGCCCGAACCCTGGCGCGGACTCGACCTCGAACCGCCGCCCGGACTCGCCCCCGAGGACGCCGAGCGCTACGCCGACGAGCGCCGCGCGCTGGCAGCCTTCACCGCCGAGCTGCCGGCGGTGCGCCGGGTGCTCGCGCACATTCCGGTGGCGATGATCTTCGACGACCACGACGTCACCGACGACTGGAACCTGAGCCGCGAATGGGAGGAGATCGCCTACGGCCACCCCTTCTCGCGCCGCATCATCGGCAACGCGCTGCTCGCCTATGCGCTCAACCAGGCCTGGGGCAACCGCCCGGAGACGCTCGACGACGAACGCTGCGCCCTGCTCCAGCGCGCGCTGACCGAGCCCGGCGGCGAGGTCCACGAGCAGTGCATCAAGGGCCTGCTGCACTTCGAGGGCTGGCACTACATCTGGCCGACCACGCCGCCGCTGGTGGTGATCGACACCCGCACCCAGCGCTGGCGTTCGGAACATGCCGCGCGCAGCCCCTCGGGGCTGATGGACTGGGAGTCACTGACCGACCTCCAGCACACCTTGCGCGATCTGCCCGCGGTGCTGCTGGTGTCGCCGGCGCCGATCTTCGGCGTCAAGCTGATCGAGGCCATCCAGCGCGTCTTCACCTGGTTCGGCCGCCCGCTGATGGTGGACGCCGAGAACTGGATGGCGCACCCGGGCTCGGCGCAGGCCATCCTCAACATCTTCCGCCACCGCAGGACGCCGCAGCATTTCGTGGTGCTGTCGGGCGACGTGCATTACTCCTTCGTCTACGACGTGGAGCTGCGCGGCCGGGTGCGCGGACCGGACATCTGGCAGATCTGCAGCAGCGGCGTGCGCAACGCGTTTCCGCCGCGCCTGCTCGCGGTGCTCGACCGCGTGAACCGGTGGCTTTATTCGCCGCGCTCGCCGCTGAACTGGCTCACCCGCCGCCGCCACATGCGCGTCACCCCGCGCCGCTACGAGGGCGCCGCGCAGGGCCGGCGCCTGCTCAACGGCGCCGGCATCGGCCTCGTGGAGCTGGACGCCGAGGGCGTGCCCTGGCGCATTCGCGAGCTCCTCGCCGACGGCCGCACGATCGCCTTCGAGCGCGACGAGGACGCGGCGCGCTGGGACTGAGGCACACGCCCGGTCCGCGGTCCGTCCCGCCCGACCCGCGGGTTGCCGGGGACGCACGAAGCGACATGCGCCACAGGCGCTCATGGATTTCTGTCACCATCGCGCCTCCTGCACTCACCACCCGCTCATCATGGCCGGAACCACCCTGCTCGCACTGATCGACGACATCGCCACCATCATGGACGACGTCGCCACCATGACCAAGGTCGCGGCCAAGAAGACCGCCGGCGTGCTCGGCGACGACCTCGCGCTCAACGCCCAGCAGGTCACCGGCGTGCAGGCCAGCCGCGAGCTGCCGGTGGTGTGGGCGGTGGCCAAGGGCTCGCTGGTGAACAAGGCCATCCTTGTGCCGGCCGCGCTGCTGATCAGCTGGCTGGCGCCGTGGCTGATCACCCCGCTGCTGATGCTGGGCGGCGCCTTCCTGTGCTTCGAGGGCTTCGAGAAGCTCGCCCACAAGTTCCTGCACCCGAAGCATGAGGTGGAAGCCGAGCATCGCGAGACGCTCGAGGCGCTGGCCGACCCCAACGTGGACCTGGTCGCCTTCGAGAAGGACAAGATGAAGGGCGCGGTGCGCACCGACTTCATCCTGTCGGCCGAGATCGTGGTGATCACCCTCGGCACCGTGGCCGCGGCCTCGCTCGGCCAGCGCGTGGCGGTCCTGGTGGGTATCTCGCTGCTGATGACGGTGGGCGTGTATGGGCTGGTGGCCGGCATCGTCAAGCTCGACGACCTCGGCCTGCACCTGCAGCGCAGCGCCTCGGCCGCCACCCGCAGCCTCGGCGGTGCGATCCTGGGCTTTGCGCCGTGGCTGATGAAGACGCTGTCGGTGGTCGGCACCGCGGCGATGTTCATGGTCGGCGGCGGCATCCTGCTGCACGGCTGGCCGAGCGCGGCGCATGCGGTGGAGCATTTCGCCGCAGGCTTCGGCAGCATCGGCGGCGCACTGATCAACACCGGCGCGGGGGCTGGCGTCGGAATCGTCGCCGGCGCGATCGTGCTCGCCGCGGTGATGATCGTGCAGAAGCTGCGCGGTACGGCCTGACGCAGAGGCCCAGAGCCACGCGTGGGCGGACCGCGCCGGCGCGCCAGTGGGGCCGTGTGTGACCGATTGTCCAGCGGGCGGATCGCAGACGCGAGGACGCGCGTCAGCCGTCCGGCTGCAGCAACCCGGCCTTGCGCCGGCGCGACTCCTCCGGCCCGCGGAACACCAGCGGACGCTCCACCACCGCCACTTCGCCACGCTCGGCACGCTCGACCGCCTCGACTACCTTGTGATGTGCGGGTGACTTGTCGCACACCGGGTCGGCCGCAGCCGGGTCGCCGGTGAGCATGAAGGCCTGGCAGCGGCAGCCGCCGAGGTCCTTCTCCTTCTCCGGGCAACTGCGGCAGGGTTCCTTCATCCAGCCCTTGCCCCGATAGCGGTTGAAGCCCTCGGACTCGTACCAGATGCGGCGCACGTCCATGTCGCGCACGTTGGGGAAGGCCAGCCCGGGCAGCATGCGCGCGGTGTGGCAGGGCAAGGCGGTGCCGTCGGGGGTGACGGTGAGGAAGACGTTGCCCCAGCCGTTCATGCACTTCTTCGGCCGCGTCTCGTGATAGTCGGGCACGACGAAGAAGATGCGGATGCGGTCGCCATAGCGCTCGCGGCGCTCATTGGTGACACGCTCGGCGCGCTCGATCTGTTCGCGCGAGGGCAGCAGCTGGTCGCGGTTCAACATCGCCCACGAGTAGTACTGGCTGTTGGCGAGCTCCAGGTATTCGGCGCCGAGCTCCACCGCCATGTCGATGATGCGGTCGATGTAGTCGATGTTCAGGCGATGGATCACGCAGTTCATCACCATCGGCCAGCCATGGTCCTTGATGATCGCCGCCACCTTCTGCTTGAGCTCGAAGGTGCGGGTGTGCGACAGGAAGTCGTTGAGTTCCCTGGTGGAATCCTGGAACGAGAGCTGGATGTGGTCGAGGCCGGCGTCCTTCAGCGCCCGCGCCCGCGCGTCCGTCAGGCCCACACCCGAGGTCAGCAGGTTGGTGTAGAAGCCGAGCTTGTGCGCCTCGGCCACCAGCACCTCGAGGTCATCGCGCAGTAGCGGCTCGCCGCCGGAGAAGCCGCACTGCACGCTGCCCGCCGCGCGCGCCTCGCGCAGCACGCGCAGCCAGTCCTCGGTGGCGAGCTCGTCCGGGGTGTGGGCGAAATCGACCGGGTTGTAGCAGAACACGCAGTGCAGCGGGCAGCGGTAGGTCAGTTCTGCGAGCAGCCACAGCGGCGGGCCGGGCTGGGCAGGAGCAGTCTGGGGCGCATTCATGGCCTCACCTCACACGTCGATCCACTGCTGCTTGCGCGCCAGCTCGAGGAAGGCGACCACGTCGGCTTCCAGTCCGGTGGTGGCGAAGGCCTGCTCCAGGTCGGCGACCACCTCGGTCACGCTGCGCGCGCCGTCGCAGCGGCGCAGGATCTCGCCCGCGCTCTGGTTGAGCTTGACCATGCCTTCCGGGTAGAGCAGCACCCAGGCCTGCTGCGCCTCCTCCCACTGCAGGCGGAAGCGCCTGGACACGCGCGGGGTGGCGGCCGCGTCGATGGTCGTGGCGGCGTCGCTCATGGCGCCGTCCCCTTGCGCGGGCCGACGATCGCAACCTCGCACTGGCTCAGCATGATCGCGTCGGCCATCGCCCACAGCACGTCGAGCTTGAACTGCAGGATGTCGAGCGCGCGCTGCTGCATCGCCCGGCTCTGGCTGAAGTAGTCGAGCGTGAAGCGCAGGCCGTGCTCGACGTCGCGCCGCGCCTGGGTGAGGCGGTTGCGGAAGTACTGCAGGCCGGTGGTATCCACCCAGGGGTAATGCGTGGGCCAGGTGTCCAGGCGCTGCTGGTGGATGTGCGGCGCGAAGAGCTCGGTGAGGCTCGAGGCCACCGCCTCCTGCCAAGGGCGCTGGCGGGCGAAGTTGATGTAGGCGTCGACCGCGAAGCGCGTTGCCGGCGCGACGAAGCGCAGCGAGGTGACGTCGTCGCGGGAGAGCCCGGTCGCCTCGCCCAGCCGGATCCAGGCCTCGATGCCGCCGGGGTCCTTCACGTCGCCGATCTCGAAGCCATCATGGTCGAGGATGCGCTGGATCCATTCGCGGCGGATCGCGCGCTCCGGGCAGTTGGACAGGATGGCGGCGTCCTTCACCGGGATCGAGATCTGGTAGTAGAAGCGGTTCGCCACCCAGCCCTGGAGTTGTTCGCGGGTGAGCTTGCCCTCGGCCATCATCACGTGGAAGGGGTGGTAGATGTGGTAGCTCGTGCCCTTCTCGCGCAGCAGGGCCTCGAACTCGGCTGGGCTCCATGGCGGCAGGTCGTCGGCGCGGGCGGCGAGCGCCGCGGTGTGCTCGATGCTCGTTTGCTCGATGTAGCTCACAGCGCGATCTCCATGCCGTCGTAGGCGACCTCGATGCCGTGCACTGCCAGTTCGGCACGCTCGCGGCTGTCCTCGTCGAGGATCGGGTTGGTGTTGTTGATGTGGATCAGCACCTTGCGCGTGGTCGCTGGCAGCTTGTCCAGCCACTCCAGCATGCCGCCGGGGCCGGATTGCGGCAGGTGGCCCATGGCGCGCGAGGTCTTCTGCGAGGCGCCGAGGCGGATCATCTCGTCGTCGGTCCACAAGGTGCCATCGACCAGCACGCAGTCGGCGGCCTGCATGGCTTCCCAGACGTGGGGTTCCATCTCGCCCAGGCCGGGCGCGTAGAACAGGCGCTTGCCGCTGGCCGCATCGATGAGCGTGACGCCGATGTTGTCTCCCGGCTGCGGGCGGTCGCGGTGCGGCGAGTACGGCGGCGCATTGCTGGTCAGCGCCAGCGCCTCGAAGCCGAGGCCGGGCACGCCCTCGATGGCGAAGCGCGCCTGGAGCGGCAGCTCGCGCCAATTGATGCCGCTGTAGTGGCCGAGCACGCGGAACACCGGGTTGCCCACCGACAGGTCCTCGCGCACGCACGCGGTGCACCACACCGGCCAAGGCTGGCGGTGCTCGCGCAGCATGTAGAGGCCGGTGGTGTGGTCGATCTGGGCGTCGATCAGCACGATCGCGGCGATGCCGGTGTCGCGCAGCGCACGCGCCGGCTGCAGCGCGGGGAAGCTGCGGATCTGCTGCAGCACGTCAGGCGAGGCGTTGAACAGCACCCAGTTCTCGTCGTCACCGCTGGCGGCGATCGACGACTGGGTGCGGGCCTGGGCGCGGATGCGTCCCTTGCGCAGGCCGTCGCAGTTGGGGCAGTTGCAGTTCCACTGCGGAAAGCCGCCACCGGCGGCGGAACCGAGCACGCGGATCTTCATCGGTTCTCCTGGGGCATGCGCGACACGCGGACGCACGTGGCGGCACGCATGCGAGGCGCACGCAAAAAGGGCGACGTGGCGCGGGGACGCGCGCCGCGCCGCCCCGGATCACGCCTCAGCGGTTGGCGATGTACATGGTGATTTCAAAGCCGAAGCGCATGTCGCTGGCGGTCGGGGTTTCCCATTTCATGGTCGTCTCCTGTCTGGTCTCTGGGTGGGCTCGGCGCCGCTTGCAGGCACCGCCGACCGGTTCGCCGGCCGTGTGTGTAAGAGTGACTGGACGCGGAATAATTCGCATCGCGAAAGTGCGGAACCTGGCCTCATGAAAATCTTGAGGCCGGGTTCCATCGCCGGTGCGCACCCTGGGCCGGCTCAGCGCAGCAGCCGCCACAGCAGTTTGCGCGCCTCTTCGAGCAGCAGGGTCGTGGACGCGACGGCAGTGGCGACCAGCCAGTCGTTCGCGCCCAGGTCGACGGTATCGAACACGGCCTGCGCCGGCGCCCAATGCACCACGACGATCTGCAGCAGCACCACGCCGAGCAGCGCGAGCCATAGCTTCCCGTTGCTGAAGAACTGGCGGTTGAACGCGCTGCCGTGCTCGGTGCGCGCGTTGAAGATGTTGAAGAACTGGAAGAGCACGAAGGTGGTGAAGGCCAGCGTCATCGCACGGGCGGTGTCGCCCGCGGCCATCGCCCACGCATAGACGCCGAGCGTACCCACGGCCATGGTCAGGCCGTACAGCGCGATGCGCCACATGCGTTGCGGCGACAGGATGGCGGCATCGTCCGAGCGCGGTGGCTGGTCCATGATCCCCGGGCGGGCGGGCTCCACGCCGAGCGTCATCGCCGGCGGGCCGTCCATGATGATGTTCACCCACAGGATCTGGACCGCGGTAAACGGCGTCGCAAGCCCCATGAAGGGCGCCCCGAGCACGGTCAGGATGGCACCGATGTTGGTCGACAGCTGGAAGCGGACGAACTTGACGATGTTCTCGTAGATCGTCCGTCCTTCGCGCACGGCACGCACGATGGAGGCGAAGTTGTCGTCGGTGAGCACCAGGGTGGCGGCTTCCTTGGTGACTTCGGTGCCGGTGATGCCCATCGCCACGCCGATGTCGGCACGCTTGAGCGCCGGGGCGTCATTGACGCCGTCACCAGTCATCGCGACGACGTCGCCGCGCCGCTGCAGCGACTCCACGATGCGCATCTTGTGCTCCGGCGCCACGCGGGCGAACACCGCGCTGCGCTCGACCAGGGCGGCGGTGGCGTCCTCGCCCAGGCCCTCGAGCTCGCGCCCCTCATGCACCTCGCCGACCAGGCCGAGCTCGCGCGCGATGGCGGCGGCGGTGAGCGGATGGTCGCCGGTGATCATCTTCACCCGGATGCCCGCGGCGTGGCACTGCGCGATCGACTCGCGCGCCTCGGGGCGCGGCGGATCGATGATGCCGACGAGGCCGTACAGGCTGAGCTCGCTCACCCAGCCCATCAGGTCGCCGGCGGGGTCGAAGGCGTGCGCCGGGATGCGCCGCCCGGCAAGCGCAAGCACCCGCATCGCCCCCTCGGCGAGTTCCTGGTTGGACTTCAGCAGCGCGGCCCGTGCGTCGGCATCGAGCGCAAGCTCGCCCTGGGCGCCCTGTACGTGCGCAGCGCGCGCGAGCAGCACGTCGGGGGCGCCCTTCACCCACACCTGTACCGCGTCGCCGTCCCGATGGAAGGTCGCCATGAACTTGTATGCGGAGTCGAAGGGCAACTCGGCGATCCGGGGCGTGCGCTCGCTCTGCGCTGCGGGATCGACGCCCGCCTTGACGGCGAGCGCCAGCAAGGCCCCCTCGGTGGGGTCGCCGATGAGCTGGCCGTCCTGCAGGCGGGCGTCGGCGCACAGGGCCGCCGGGAGCAGGAATGCGCGAAGCTCGGGGCCCGCGGCACGAGCTTCCTCGTCGAGGATGCGGCCGGAAGCCACGTAGCCTTCGCCCTCGATGACGTAGCTGCGCCCAGCGACGCGCAGCGCGCGGGCCGTCATCTCGTTCAGCGTCAGGGTGCCGGTCTTGTCCGAACAGATCACCGTGGTGCACCCGAGCGTCTCGACCGCCGCGAGTTTCTTCACGATGACGTGGCGCCGCGCCATGCGATGCATGCCGAGCGCAAGCGTCACCGTGACCACGGCAGGCAGGCCCTCGGGAATCGCCGCCACGGCAAGGGCGATCGCGGTCATCGCGGTGGTGACGAGGTCATCGCCGCGCATCAGGCCGGCCACGAACATCAGCCCGACGACGACGGCGGCGATGAACGCGAGCCGCTTGCCGAGGGCGTCGAGCTGCAGCTGCAGGGGCGTCGCCGATTCGGCCGTCTGCGCGAGCAAGCCGGCCAGCCGGCCCATCTCGGTGTGCATGCCGGTAGCGGTCACCACGGCTTCGATGCGACCGCGGGTGAGCACCGTGTTCATGAACACCATGCCGACACGGTCGGCGAGCGGGGCCGCTGCATCGCTCGCCTCGGCGGTCTTGCCCACCGCCTGGCTCTCGCCGGTCAGCGCCGCCTCGGCGACCTCGGCACCATGCGCCTGCAGCACCCGGGCATCGGCCGGCACACGATCGCCCGCTTCGAGGAGCAAGACGTCACCGGGCACGAGCTCGTCGGCAGGCACGATCCGGGGCTCGCCCTCGCGTCGCACCCGCGCGCTCGGCGCCAGCATGCCGCGCAGGGCGGCGAGGGCGTTCTCCGCCCGACGCTCCTGGAGGAAGCCCAGCGTGGCGTTGAGCAGCACGACGACGGCGATCACTGCGGCGTCCTTGATGTCGCCGATCAGTCCCGCGAGCAGCGCGGCGCCGATCAGGATGCCGACCAGGACGCTCCTGAACTGGTCGAGGAACTTCAGCCACAGGGAGCGAGGCGGTGTTTCCGCGAGGCGGTTCGGCCCGTGGCGCTGCAGACGCGCGGCGACCTCCTCCTGCCGCAGTCCGGTCGCAGGCTCGACCTCGAGCTCACGGCAGACGATGTCGGCAGGGCGAGCGTGCCAGGGTTCGGACGGATCACCCGGGATCGCTCCCGAGGCGGGGTTCTCTCCACTGCGATCGATCATGAGCCTCTCTTCGTTCAAGCCTTTTGCATCAGGATACCTTCCGCAACGCGCGCCAGGTCGGCCTGCCGCACCCGCACGTACGCGCCACCGCCGGGTACCATCGGCGGGCAGCGTCTCGACACCCTCTTACCCCGCAACGTTCCCGGAACTGCTCCCGACGCCATGGCACCCAACGTCCCCCTCTTCCCGCCAAAGCCACCGCTCGCGCACGGCCTGCTCGACGTCGGCGACGGCCACCGCCTCCACTTCGAGCGCTGCGGCAATCCCGACGGTCTGCCCGTGCTGTTTCTTCATGGTGGGCCGGGCAGCTGCTGCAGCCCGCGCCATCGCCAGTTCTTCGACCCCGCCCGCTTTCACGTCGTCCTCTTCGACCAGCGCGGCTGCGGACGCAGCACGCCACGTGGCGGCTGCCACGCCAACACCACCCGCGAGCTGGTCGAGGACATCGAGCGCCTGCGCCTGCACCTTGGGATCGAGCGCTGGCTGGTGTTCGGCGGTTCGTGGGGGGCGGCGCTCGCGGTGGCCTGGTGCGGCGCCAACCCCGACCGCTGCCTGGGCGCAATCCTGCGCGGCAGCTTCCTCACCGGGCAGGCCGACCTCGACTGGTTCTTCGGCCCCGAGGGCGCGGGCGCGATCTGCACCGAGGCCTGGTCCACGCTGTGCGCTGCGGTACCGGAAGCGGCCGAGGGCCGGGCGCTCGCCGCGCTGTGCGCCGCGCTCGCCGGCACCGATGCGCGCGCGGCCGCCCGTGCCGCGCAGGCCTGGGCGGCTTGGGAGGAGGCAGTGATCGCCCCCGCGCGACCGGCGCCGCCCCCGCCCGCCCGTGACACCGAGGCGCTGGGGGCGCTGATCGACAAATATCGCGTACAGGCACACTACCTCGCCCATCGCTGCTTCCTCGGCGAGGACGCCGTGCTCGAGGCCGCGCGCCGCATGGCCGGCATTCCCACCGCCCTCCTCCACGGCCGGCTCGACCTCGTGTGCCGCGCCCGCAATGCCCAGCGCCTGCACCAGGCGCTGCCCGGGAGCCGGCTGCGCCTGATCGACGGCGCCGGCCACAACCCCTTCGAGCCGGAAATGGCGCGCGCGCTGATGGGGGCCCTGGAACACTTCGCCCTCCAGGGCGACTTCAGGCGCTGGCCGGCGGGCTGAACGCCTGCCGCCGCTCATCCGCGCCGCATGCGGTCGCGGACCCCGGACTCATGATTTTCTCGAGCCTGCGCTCGGGTTTGCGTTGAGGCGGGCACCCCGGGTGGTCGGCGAAAATGCCGGGCACACCACGCATCGCACAGGAGCACGTCCGTGAGAGCCAAGCAACGCACCGTCCCCCTCGCCCCCCCTGACACCCCGCGCGCCGGCGCGCTCGCGCAGTTGCTGCGCTTCGGCGTTCCGGGCGCGCTGGCCGGCTTCGCCTGCGTCGCCGGCGCGCAGGACGCGGCGACCGACGGCCAGGCCGCGGTGGCGCTCAATCCAGTCGTGGTGACCGGCAGTCCGGTGGCGACCGAGAGCTTCGAGCTGCCCTACTCGGTGGATTCGGTGGACATGCGCGCCAGCCAGGCCGGCAACCTCGGCGTCAATGCCTCGGAGGCACTCGCCGGGGTGCCGGGCCTGGTGATCCAGAACCGCCAGAACTACGCCCAGGACCTGCAGATCTCGATCCGCGGCTTCGGCGCGCGCGCGGCCTTCGGCGTGCGCGGGGTCAAGCTGATCGCCGACGGCATCCCGGCCACCAACCCGGACGGACAGGGCCAGGCGGCCACCTTCAACCTCGACACCGCCGAGCGCATCGAGGTCCTGCGCGGCCCCTTCGCCACCGTGTACGGCAACCACGCCGGCGGCGTGATCCAGCTCTTCTCGCGCAAGGGCGAGGGCGACCCGAGGGTGCGCGCCAGCGTGCTCGGCGGCAGCTGGGGCACGACCAAGCTCGGCGTCGGTGCCGAAGGCGAGACGAATGGCGTCGGTTTCGTGCTCGACGCCTCGCGCTTCGACACCGACGGCTACCGCGACCACAGCAAGACTCGCCGCGACCAGGGCTTCGCCAAGCTGACGCTCAATCCGGACGAGGACAGCACGCTGACCCTGGTGGCGAACGGGCTGCGCCAGCCCGACACCGAGGATCCGCTGGGGCTGACCTGGGAGCGTTACCAGCGCGATCCGCGCAGCGTCGAGCCCGAGGCGCTCCTGTACGACACGCGCAAGAGCATCCATCACCTGCAGGGCGGCGCCACCTACGCGCGCCGCTTCGGTGACGACCGCCTCGAGCTCACCGCCTACACCGGGCGCCGTCGCGTCACCCAGTACCAGTCGATCCCCTTCGACATCCAGGGCGGCCCCCGCCACGCCGGTGGCGTCATCGATTTCGATCGCGACTTCCATGGCCTCGGCGCGCGCTGGATCGGCCATCACGCACTCGGCGAGGGCGCGCTCACCTTCACCGCCGGCGTGGACTACGACCAGTCGGAGGACGACCGCCGTGGCTTCCAGAACTTCATCAGCCTGCCCTCGGGCGGCCAGCTGCTGGGGGTGAAGGGAATGCAGCGCCGCGACGAGATCAACACCGTCACCAGCCTCGCCCCCTACCTGCAGTTGCGTTTTGCCCACGGTCCCTGGGAGTGGTCGGCGGGCGTGCGTCACTCGGAGGTGAAGTTCAAGGTGAAGGACAAGTACATCGTGCCGGGCAATCCCGACGACAGCGGCAGCCTGAAGTACAGCCGCAGCACCCCCACCGTGGGTGTCACCTATGCGCTGAGCGAAGCGACCAGGCTCTACGCCAGCCTGGGCACCGGGTTCGAGACGCCGACCCTGGGCGAGATTGCCTACCAGACCCCGCAGACCGGCTTCAACTTCGGCCTCAGCCCGTCGCGAAGCAAGCAGGCCGAGGTCGGCGTGAAGACCTTCGTGGCCGACAACACGCGCCTGAACCTCGCGGTGTTCGCCATCCGCAGCACGAACGAGATCGTGGTGGCCGACTCGCTCGGCGGACGCACGAGCTACCAGAACGCCACCGAGACCAGCCGCGAAGGCGTCGAGCTCGCGATCGAATCGGAACTGGCGCGCAACTGGACCGCACGCGCCTCGCTGACCTGGCTGGAAGCGGAATACGACAAGGCCTTCGAGACGCGCAGCCGGGGCGTGACGACGCTCATCCCGGCCGGAAAGTCGATTCCCGGCATCCCCAAGCTCACCGCCTATGCCGAGCTGGCGTGGAAACCGGTGGCCGGTATCGAAGTGGCGGGCGAGGCGCTCTACCGCGGCAAGGTCTATGTGAATGACCTCAATGACAAGCCCGCCGCACCTTCGCACGCGCTCGTGAACCTGCGCGTGTCGGCCGAGCAGCAGCAAGGACCCTGGACCTTCGGCCAGATGCTGCGGGTGGACAACATCTTCGACCGCACGCACGTCGGCTCGGTGGTCGTCGGCGACAGCAACGGCCGCTACTACGAGCCCGGCCCCGAGCGCAGCCTCTACGCCGGCGTCAGCGCGCGCTACAGGTTCTGATCCGGGACGGCGGCGGCCCGCCCCCCGCCTTCTGACCCGCTACTGCGCCGCGACCGCGCCGCCGGCGACGTCATCGACGAAGGCCAGGTCCGCGCGGACGAAGCCGAGCAGCAAGTCGGCGAGCGCCGGATAGAAGTCGAAGCGCGGCGCCGCCTGCCTGCAGCGCTCGGCAAAGCGCGGCAGCCAATCGACCAGGGCCACGCGCAGGAAGCTCGCCTGCTCGCGCGCCGCCGCCGCGAAGTCGTCGGCGCGCGCCGCCCTCTCCGCCAGGTCCGCCATCAGCGCCAGCGGCACGGCGAGATGATCCGCCGGCTCGCGGAAGCCCGGGTCGATCGCGAGCGCGCGTGCGGCGAGGAATTCGCGCATGCGCGCCTCTGCCGCGCCATAAAGCGGCGAGGCTGCCTCACCGCCCTCGTAAGCCGACGCATAGGGCAGCGCGCCGGCCTTGGCGTCGAGCAGGAAGAGCTGGGCGAAGTCGGCGGCGAGCTCCAGACGCGGCAGCGGCTCCGCGCACAGGGCGGCGATGGCCGTGTCGAGGCCTCGCACCTCGGCAGCAAGGCCGAGTTCGGCCAGCCCCGCGAAGGGGGCGAAACGCCCCTCCGCGAAGTGGGCGCGGAACAGCTCGTCGGACAGCTCCAGCGCGTACAGCCTGGAGAACCAGCCGTACAGCCGGCTGCGCTGAGCGCTCGCGAGCGTCCAATCGTCGCGACCGAAGTCGGCTTGCGGGTCGGCACTCATGACAGCTTCACCTCCCGGCCTTCGGGATCGACCTCGATCGGCCCGCCGAAGGACGTCACCCGCGGCGGCGTGCCGACGAACTTCTCGATCTGCACCAGGCAGGTGTTGGCGCTGGTGGCTTGCGCCAGGCTGGAGGTGCCGATGTCGATGGTCAGCGTGTTGGGGTCGCCGTAGGTGTCGAGGGCGCCGATCTCCGGCCCGGTCGGGCCGTACCAGGCGCCTTCCTGGATGCGCACCACGCCGCGCGGGAAGTTGTCCGACACGTGGGCGCCGGCCAGCAGCTGGCCGCGGTCGTTGAACACCCGCACCAGGTCACCATGCTTGATGCCGCGCGCCGCGGCGTCCTCGGGGCCGATGAACACCGGCTCACGCCCGCCGATGGCGTAGGTCTCGCGCAGCGGTTCGGATTCGCACAGCTGCGAGTGCAGGCGCTTGTCCGGGTGCACCGACTGCAGCCACAGCGGGAAGCGGTCGGAGCCGGGGCCGCCGTGCGAGCGCTCGGTCTTCTCCATCCACACCGGGTGGCCCTTGCAGTCGGCGTAGCCGTAGCGGTCGATCTTGCGGCTGAAGATCTCGATGAAGCCCGATGGCGTGCCGAGCGCGTTGACTTCGGCGTCGTCGCGGAAGTCGGCATGGCGCACCCAGGGCTTGCCCTCGGGGAACATTACGTAGCCCTTCTTCCAGAACTCGGCGAAGGGCGGCATGGCGATGTCCTTGAGGCCGTTTTCCTTGCGGCAGTCCTCGTAGATCTTTTCCACCCACTGCATCTCGTCCATGCCGCGGGTGTATTCGGCGTCGCGGTTGAAGCGGCGGGTGAGGCCGCGGAAGATCTCGAAGTCGGGGCGCGAGTGGAACAGCGGGTCGATGAGCTTTTGCATCGCGATGATGCCGCGGTTGCTGTACGAGCCGTAGCCGTCGAGGTCGTTGCGCTCGAAGGGGGTGCACGCCGGCAGCACGATGTCGGCGAAGCGGCAGGTGGCGGTCCAGTTGTAGTCGATGGCGACCACGGTCTCGAGCTTGCGCCAGGCTTCCTTCATGCGGTTGCGCTGGGGCTGACGGTGCCACTGGTTGCAGCCGCTGAAGATCGCCATCTTGTAGGGCGGCAGCTTGACCTTGCCGCCGTTGAAGTCGATCTCCTTGCCCGGCTCGAGCAGGGCGTCGATGACGCGCGCGATCGGCACCACCGCGCTGTAGCCCTTGTAGTCGGTGTTGTCGTGCTTGGGCTTGCGGCCGGGGTCGAGGTTGAGCGGGAAGGCGCCGGGCATGGCCGCGCCCGACGAGGACACGCCCACCGAGCTGTAGTGGTGCGCGTAGCTGATGCCGCCGCCGGGCAGGCCGATCTGGCCGAGCATGGCGGCGAGCACCGCGCCCATCCAGTAAGGCTGCTCGCCGTGCTGCTGGCGCTGCACCGCCCAGCCGAAGACGAGCTGGGTGCGGTGCTTCGCCATCAGGCGGGCGAGCTCGCGGATGCGCGCGGCGGGCACGCCGCAGATCTTCTCCGCCCACTCGGGCGTCTTCTCGACCTGGTCCTCGGTCTTGCCCTCGAGGTAGGGCAGGAACTGGTCGAAGCCCAGCGTGTAGGTGTCGAGGAACTTCTGGTCGTGCAGGCCTTCCTTGACCAGCGTGTGCGCGATGGCGAGCATCAGCGGCACGTCGGTCATCGGGTTGATGTACTGGTGCTCGGCGGCGCCGAGGTAGTTCAGCGTCTTGCTCTTGACCGGGTCGATGCAGATCACCTGGATCGCCTTGTCGGCGACCTTCTGCTTGAGTTGTTCGAAGTAGGCATAGGACTCGTGGGTCTCGGTGTTCCAGCCCACCTGCAGGTTCTTGACCGGGTCGTTGGCCCAGAACACGACGAGCTTGCTCTCCTTGAGGATCACGTCCCACGAGGTGCCTTGCGAGTACACCTCGGTCGAACCCAGCACGTAGGGCAGGATCATCTGCCCGGCGCCGGTCGAGTAGTCGCCGATGGTGCCGACGCTGCGGCCGTGCATGCCGATGCCGCGCACCATGTGGTTGCCGCAGCTATGCACCTGGCCGACCGAGCGCCAGCCCACGCCGGCAGTGTGCAGCGCCCACGGGCCGTAGTCCTTCTGCACGCGCTCGAGTTCTTCGTAGAACAGGTCGAGCGCCTCGTCCCAGCTCACGCGCACGAAGCGGTTGTCGCCGCGCTGGCTGGTGTCGCTGAGGTGGCGCTTGCGGTACCAGTCCAGGCGCACCATCGGGTAGCGGACGCGGGACGGGCTGTAGATCAGGCCGAGCAGGCCCTTGATCATCTCCGTCGGGTGCTTGTCGTGCTCGAAGGGGCGGATATCGACCACGCGGTCGCCGACCACTTTGGCGCGGATGGCGCCGAAGTGCGAGCCGGAGATCTTCCAGGTGGTGATGTCGTCGCTGACCGCGGCGGCCTCGCCGGCCGCCAGGGCGGACCGGCTGGTGAGCAGGCCGGGCGCGACCAGCGCGCTGCCCGACATGGCCGCCATGGCCTTGAGGAAACCTCGCCGAGAGTAGTTCATGGTGTTCAACTCCTGATCAGGGACGCGCGGTCTGCAGGGCGGCATCCGGCGAACCGGCGCCATGCGACTTGCTGAAATCGGACGAATGGGTCTGGAGGTACTTGAGCACCACGCGGGCGGTGTCGTCGTCCATGCTGGTGAAGCCGACCATGCCGCCGAAGAGGCCCGGCCAGGTGTTGGCGTCGAAGTGCGCTTCCTCGGGCTGGCGGTGGCACACGCTGCAGCTGCTGCTGTAGCTGGCGCGGGCGATCGACCACACCGGTTCGACGCTGTCGAGCACGCTGCCCTTGCGCATCCACGCGGTGGCGGTGACCTGCTGCCATTCGAGGCCGGTCATCGGGTCTTCCCTGGTGTCGCGCACCTTCACGAAGTTGGCATCCTGCGCGACTTCCTTGTCGAGCACGGCGCTGGTGATGTTGAGCCCGAAGTGGCTGTACCAGACGCGGCCATAGCCCTTGTTCTTGCGCCACAGGGCGAGTTCGACGCGCTGCGCGTCGCCCTTGGTCTCGAGCACCTTGACCTGGGTGGCGACCTCGATCGCGCCGATGCGCTGGGTCATGCCTTGGTCGGCGTAGAGCTCCTGCGGCACCACCAGGAAGTAGTCCTTGCCCGCATCCACGCTCTGCCCGGCGGCGGAGGACACCAGGGTGTCGAAGGCCGGGTTGCGCGCGCCCTTCATCTCGGGCAGCTGGTGGGCGATGCCCTTGTGGCAGTCGACGCAGCTCTGGTCGCGCTCGGCGGCCTTGCGCATCGCGACCTGCGAGGCCGGGCGCATCTTGTCGAAGTCCATGTCCTTGTAGTCATGGCAGGCGCGGCATTCCTTCGAGCCGTTGGCCGCGAAGCGCTTCCACTCGCGCTGCGCGAGCACGATGCGGTGCTCCTTGAACTTCTCGCGGGTGTCGATGGTGCCCAGCAACTGGCCCAGCACCTCGCGGCTGGCCTGCATCTTGCGCGCCACCTTATCGGTGAAGTCGTGCGGCACGTGGCAGTCCGGGCAGCGCGCACGCACGCCGGTGCGGTTGTTCCAGTGCACGGTCTTCTGCAGCTCGGGCAGCAGGTTGTCGTGCATGGTGTGGCAGCTGAGGCAGAAGGCTTCCTTGTTGGTGGCTTCCATGGCGGTGTTGAAGCCCTGCCAGGCCAGCACGCCGGCGATGAAGCCGCCGGTGACCAGCACGCCGAGGCCGATCCGTACCGATGGCTTAAGGAAGAGGTCCCGGAGGGACCGAAGTAACTTTTTCATGGTGTTGCTCCTGCGATGTGTTCGATGTCCTGGCTGGCGGTGTGCGCCGCGCAGCTTTGCGTCCTGCATGGAAGGATCAGGACGGCGGGCCGAAGAACAGGATTTGCAGGAACCAGACCACGAAACCATAGGCGGCGATCGCCAGCGTCATGGCGACGGGCAGGCCGACGAAGGCGAGCAGCAGGAACTTGCGCCACTCGCGGCCGCTGGCCCCGGACGCCGCCGGGACGGAATGCCCGCTTGTTGGATTGTTCACGTTCGAATCTCCGCGTTCAGGAATGCACCCGCTGCAAGCGTCGGGCCTTGCCCGCCCGCGAGGCGCGGGCGCAGTGCGGCAGGCGCGCTACAGCATGAATAACCACACCCGGATCATAGGCATGGGGTGTTAACGTCAAGCGGAGTTTTGTTAATGGCGCCTGCCCGCGCGTTAACGCGATTAACGCCTCGTCGCGTGCAGGCGCGGTGCGCGCTAGAAGTCGCAGCCCATGCGTCGATACAGGGTGTTGCGCGCGACGCCGAGATGGCGGGCGGCGGCGGAGAGGTTGCCGTCGAAGCGCTCCAGGGTGGCGCGGATGGTGGCGTCGTCGAGGTCCTTGGGCCGGCGGCCACGCACGGGCGCTGCCGGCACGGCGCCGGCGGGTGCCGGCTGCAGGCTGGCTGCACGACGCTCGACGGGCGCGCTGTCCGCCCCGTGCACGACCTCGTCCGGCAGATGGATCGGCAGGATGCGCGCCTCGTCCTCGTCGAGCAACGCCAGCGCAACCTCGAGCACGTTCTGCAGCTGGCGGATGTTGCCCGGCCAGGCATAGGCCTCGAGGATCGCCATCGCCGCCGCATCGACCTCGACGCGGGCCGGCTCCGGGTGGTTGGCGCTGCCGTCGATGAGTCGGCGTACGAGCACCCTCAGGTCCGAGCGCGCACGCAGCGGCGGCAGCTGCACGGTGAGACCGTTGACGCGGTAGTAGAGGTCTTCGCGGAAGCGCCCGGCCTTGACGCTCTCGCTCAGGACGCGGTGGGTGGCGCACAGCAGCGTGACGTCCACCGCCACCGGCTCGCTGGCGCCGACCGGCTGCACGCAGCGCTCCTGGAGCACGCGCAGCAGGCGGGCCTGCATCGCCAGCGGCATGTCGCCGATCTCGTCGAGGAAGAGCGTGCCGCCATGCGCCTGCTGGATGCGCCCGCTGGCGCCCTCCTTGCGCGCGCCGGTGAAGGCGCCGCCGACGTAGCCGAAGAGTTCGGATTCGATCAGGGTCTCGGGGATCGCCGCGCAGTTGACCGCGACGAAGGGGCCGTCGGCACGCGGCCCGCTGTTGTGGCAGGCGCGCGCGAGCAGTTCCTTGCCCGAGCCGGACTCACCCTGGATCAGCACCGGGATGTTGCGCCCGATGATCCTGGCGCAGCGGTCGAGCGCGAACTGCAGCCCGGCGTCGCCGGTGGCGAGCGTCTCCAGCGTGACCCGTGCGCGCGCCGAGCGCGAGGGATCGGGCGCCGCACGCGCCATCCGGCTCGCCGGCTGCGCGGCCTGCAGGCCGACATGCCAGGCCGGGCTCACCCGCACGCGCGCATACACCCGCGCCCCCGAGCGCAGCTCGAGCTCGATCAGCGCCCCCGGATCGCGGGCGGCCCGGCCGATGACGGTGCCGAAGCTGCTGCGAAAGAGGTTGCCGAACGCGCCCAGGCGCAAGGCGTGCGTGCGCTCCACCCCGAGCAGCATGCGCGCCTGGCGGTCGGCGGCGACGATCTCGCCGTCGGCATCCACCGCGAGCAGGCCCTCCTGCAGCCCGCCCACGCCCTCGGGCCGCGCGTGGAAGGCAAAGATGGCATGGCGGGCATGTTCGCTCTCGAACATGCGCCGCTCGACCAGGCGCACGCCCATGCGCGCGAGCCCGAGCGTGTGCGGCTGGTGATTGCGCTGGTCGCCCGAGATGTCGAGGGCGCCGAGCAGCTCGCCCCGGCAGTCGAGGATCGGCGCGGCGCTGCAGGTGAGCACGCCATTGCATTCAAGGTAATGCTCCGCGCCGAACACCTCCACCGGCGCGCGCTCGATCAGGGTGGCGCCGATCGCGTTGGTGCCGCGCTGACACTCGCTCCAGCTCGCCCCCGGCTGCAGGGCCACCCGGCTGGCGCGGTCGACGAAGGCCGGGTCGCCGATGCCATGCAGGATCAGGCCACTGGCGTCGGCGAGCAGGACCATGCTGCCCGATGCGCGGATCTGCTCGTAGAGATGTTCCATCACGCCGCCCGCGTGGTTGAGCAGCTCGGCGTTGCGCTCACGCGCCACCATGAGGTCGCCGCGCGTGGTGTTGGACGGCCGCGCACGCTCGCCGAGTTCGAGGCCGAGACGCAGGCAGCGCTCCCACGAGCGCAGCACCGGCGTGGCGACGCCACGCTCGGGCAGCTCGCCACGCTCCAGATAACGCCGCCGCAGCGACTCGATCGCCAGCGGCTCGCCGGCTCCGCTTGACCTGTCCGTCATCGTCCCGTCTCCACCCGCGGCCGGTGCGGCGCGCCCTTTCGCTGCCGCCGCCCGGCCGTCTCGTTGATCGTTTCCGGGCATTGACCCGGTCTGCCCGCATCCTGACGCACGCGCGCCTCGGCGCTCATGCAGGCTCGAACTCATGCAAGAACCGCGCCACCGATCGAGGATTTTCCCGCCTGCGATCGGACCGATGACCGCCTGCGCGCACAGGCAATCTGGGAAAATGCCGCCGCGCGGCCCACGGCCGCGCAAGGCACGCCGGTACACCCGGCCGATCTGAATATCGGCCGTCCGGCATGGCGACGCGCGTCGCCAACCCATCGTCGGGCGCATGCGCCCGGCCCATCAAGCCCCGGCGGCATCCCGCACCGGGGCGGCTCGAAAATCGGGAGAGCTCATGACGCAACACGACAATCAACACGCAGCGCCACCCACCGACCGCTCGCGCCGGCGCTTCATCCGGGCCGCGGGCGGACTCGCAGCCGCGACCGCGGCCGGCCCGGCGCTCGCGCAAGCACCCGCGGCCGATCCGGCGCCTGCCCGCACCCTGCCCTTCCTCATCGGCCGCAGCGGCGACACCCTGCTCGCGCGCGGCAAGAACCGCCGCGTCGTCATCTGCGGCGGCGGCTGGGGCGGCGTCACCGCCGCCAAATACCTGCGCCAGTACGCCCCCGAGCTCGAGGTCGTGCTGCTCGAGCGCAACCCGGTGTTCTTCTCCTGCCCGATGAGCAACAAGTGGCTCGTCGATCAGGTGGACATGCAGTTCCTCACCCACGACTACCTCGCCGTCTCCGAGAAGTACGACTACCGCTTCATCCAGACCGAGATCCTCGAGATCGAGCGCGACCGCAAGACGGTGGTCACCGCGGCCGGCGGCGTGCCCTACGACTACCTGATCCTCGCCCCCGGCATCCGCTACAACTACGAAGCCTGGTTCCCCAACGACCGCCGCATGGCCGAGGCCACGCGCGCGCGCTTCCCCGCGGCCTACATCCCCAACGCCGAGCACTTTCATCTCAAGAACGCGCTGCACGCCTTCAAGGGCGGCGACCTGGTGATGACCCTGCCCCCGCCGCCGCAGCGCTGCCCGCCCAGCCCCTACGAGCGCGCCTGCCTGATCGCCTCGATGTTCAAGCAGAAGAAGGTCCCGGGCCGCATCATCATCCTCGACCACAAGGACGGCGTGCGCCCGATCGGCCCCGGATTCCGCGCAGCCTTCGAGGAGTTGTACAAGGACATCATCACCTACGTGCCCAACGCACGCATCGAGGAGGTCGACCCGTTCAGGAAGGAGATCCGGACCGAAGCCGGCGACTTCCGCTTCGATCACGCCATCCTGATGGCGCCGCACCAGGCCGGCGACCTCGCCTGGAAGGCGGGCGTGGTGCCCGCGCCCGGCTCGGGGCGCCCCGGCGGCTGGGCCGACGTGGACCCGCTGTTCCTGCACGACCGCAACGACAAGGACGTGTATGTCATTGGTGATGCGGTGGGCTTCGTGTCGCCGCATTTCGCCTTCTATCCGAAGGCCGGCCACGTCGCCAACCGCCATGCACGCATCGTCGCGCGCTACATCGCCGAACGCGAGGCCGGGCGCGAACCGAGCTACATCCTGCCGGACAACCTGTGCTACATGATGGTGAATACCGCGCCGCAAGAGGGCATCTCGGTGCAGTTCGACTACAAGGTGAACGCCGAGGGCATCATCGAGCAGTCGCAGATGGACTTCAACGAGCGCACGGCGGCCACGGTCCCGGAGGATTTCAACTGGGCGCGGCTGATCTACGAGGACATGTTCACCTGAGCCCTGCACGAGGCTCGCGAGGGGTGCCGGCAGCACGGCCCCTCGCGGCCTGCGCACCCGGGCCGGCGTGCGCGAAGACCCGCGCTCAAGCCCGGCGCTGGCGGTCCTCGGCTTCGATCGCGGCGAATTCGGCGTCGGTGAACAGCCGCGAGCGGGTGTGGAAGGCCTTGCCGGTGTTGCCCTCGAGAGAGAAGGTGCCGCCGTGGCCGTCGACCACGTCGATGATGAGCTGGGTGTGCTTCCAGTATTCGTACTGCGAGGCGCTGATGTAGAAGGGCACGCCGCCGATGTGCCCGAGGTGCACATCGTAGGGGCCGATCGTCAGGTCGGTGGGCAGGTAGCAGTTGGCAGCGCTGTTGTCGCAGCAACCACCGGACTGGTGGAACATCAGGTCCGGGCCGTACTCGGCCTTGAGCTGCTCGATGAGCGCGAGCGCCGCGGGGGTGGCAGTGACGCGTTCGACCATGTCTTGCGCCTCCAGGCAGGAAAAAAACGGGGGCGGTTTCCCGCCCCCGCCAGGCAAAACCCGATGAGCCGGGCTTGGGGAGAGACTTGTCGATCAGAAGAAGCCGAGCTTGTTCTCGCTGTAGCTCACGAGCAGGTTCTTGGTCTGCTGGTAGTGGTCGAGCATGACCTTGTGCGTCTCGCGGCCGATGCCCGACTCCTTGTAGCCACCGAAGGCCGCGTGCGCCGGGTAGGCGTGGTAGCAGTTGGTCCACACGCGGCCGGCCTGGATGGCGCGGCCCATGCGGTAGGCGACGTTGCCGTTGCGGCTCCATACGCCGGCGCCCAGGCCGTACAGGGTGTCGTTGGCGATCTCGAGCGCCTCGGCCTCGTCCTTGAAGGTGGTCACCGCGAGCACCGGCCCGAAGATCTCCTCCTGGAAGATGCGCATCTTGTTGTGGCCCTTGAACAGCGTCGGCTGGATGTAGTAGCCGTCGGCCAGTTCGCCGCCGAGCTGTGCGCGCGCGCCGCCGATCAGCACCTGGGCGCCCTCTTCCTTGCCGAGCTTCAGATACGACTGGATCTTGCTCATCTGTTCAGAAGAGGCCTGCGCGCCCATCATGGTGTCGGTATCGAGCGGGCTGCCCTGCTTGATCGCGGCGACGCGCTTCAGCGCGCGCTCCATGAAGCGGTCGTAGATCGATTCCTGGATCAGCGCGCGGCTCGGGCAGGTGCACACCTCGCCCTGGTTGAAGGCGAACAGCACCAGGCCCTCGATCGCCTTGTCGAGGAAGGCGTCGTCCTTGTCCATGACGTCGGCGAAGAAGATGTTGGGCGACTTGCCGCCCAGCTCGAGCGTGGCCGGGATCAGGTTGTTGGCGGCGGCCTGGGCGATCACGCGGCCGGTGGAGGTGGAGCCGGTGAAGGCGATCTTGGCGATGCGCTTGCTGGTGGCGAGCGGCATGCCGGCCTCGCGTCCATAGCCGTTGACGATGTTGAGCACGCCCGGCGGCAGCAGGTCGGCGATCAGCTCCATCAGCACCAGGATCGAGATCGGGGTCGACTCGGCGGGCTTGAGCACCACGCAGTTGCCCGCACCCAGCGCCGGCGCCAGTTTCCACGCCGCCATCAGGATGGGGAAGTTCCACGGGATGATCTGGCCGACCACGCCCAGCGGCTCGTGGATGTGGTAGGCCATGGTGTTCTCGTCGATCTCCGAGATGCCGCCTTCCTGCGAGCGCAGGCAGCCGGCGAAGTAGCGGAAGTGGTCGACCGCGAGCGGGATGTCGGCGTTGAGCGTCTCGCGGATCGGCTTGCCGTTGTCGACGGTCTCGGCGTAGGCGAGCAACTCGAGGTTGGCCTCGAGGCGGTCGGCGATCTTGAGCAGGACGTTCGAGCGCGTGGTGGCGTCGGTCTTGCCCCACGTCGGGAAGGCGGCGTGCGCGGCGTCCAGCGCGAGCTCGATGTCCTCGGCGGTGGAGCGCGCGGCCTGGGTGTACTTGCAGCCGGTGATCGGCGTGATCACGTCGAAATACTGGCCCTTGACCGGGGCCACCCACTGGCCACCGATGAAGTTGTCGTAGCGGGTCTTGTACTGGAGCTTGGCGTCGGCGTGGCCGGGCAGTGCATACAGCATGGTGTCGTCTCCTCGATCTCTAAGGTGTGCGGGCAGGTCGCCACGGTTTTTACTCAGCAGGACCCGTGCCAGTCATGGAGGTCCTTGTTTTTCCGTGACTTGCGCCCTGTTTCGGGCGCCTGTGGTGCTCATGAAATATGAATCGGATTGCCCGGACTGCTCCATATGCTCCATAAATCCGGGATTAATGGAGCAGCCCGGAGAAGGGCTCAGAAGAACAGGATGCCGCCGAGCGAAATCGTCCGCGTCTTGAGGTCGCCGGGGAACAGGTCCGCACCCTCGCCCTTCTCCTGGTTGTATTCGCCGACCAGGGTGATGTACTTGTTCAGGCTGTGGTACACGCCTACGGTGGCCGAGCGGAAGGTGTTGGTGTCGGTGAGCAGGCCGCCGCGGTCGCGGTTCTCGCCGAAGTTGAGGCCGAACTTGGTCTTGCCGACGGTGTAGGTGCCCTGCAGGAAGTAGCCCTTGCCGTCGGTCTTGGCGAAGGGCGACAGGTAGAGCGCCCCGACGGTGGACAGGCCCAGGCCGCTGGCATCGAAACCGTAGGCCACGAACTCGAACGCACCGAGGCCGACCTTGGCGCCGAGCTCAAAGCCGCTGGCATTGAAGCTGCCCGCCCCGCTCGTGCGCTGGTGGATCGCGCCCGCCCACAGCGAACCTTTCGCGGCGCCCGCCTCCCAGTCGTAGTTGGCCATCGCCTGGAAACCGGGATCCTTGGTCTCGTCGCCGGCGAACTTGTTCGGATCGAAGATCCCGAACGAAGCCGACAGCCCGCCCATCGCCGGCGTGGTGTAGGTGATCTGCGGCTGGAAGCCGGTGTACATGTAGCCGTGGCCGATCATGCCGAAGGTGGTGTTGAAGGGCGTGGAGGCGTAGCTGTTGCCGCCCAGGCCAAGCAGGGTCATGTCGGACAGGATGATCTTCTGCCCGAACAGGCCGATGTCGCGACCGAGCTTCACCGTCCCCCACTCCTGGTTGCCGAACTGGAAGTACAGGTTGCGCGTGTCGATCTGGGTGAAGGGGCTGTCGCAGCCGGTGGCCCCGCCGCAGCCCGGGTCGCTCGGCAGGCCGACCACGTCCGACTTGTCGTTGATGCCAGGGGCGAAGCCGACGTGGGCCTTGATGTCCAGGCCGTCGACCTTGGTGGTGAACACGAAGTTGATCCAGCCCGGCAGCAGGCCGTTGGTGAGCGCGGAATTGGTCGTCTTGACGCCGTTGGCCTCGGCGGTGCGGTGCGAGTAGAAGCCGTTGACGGTGCCGTTGATGTCGAGCGTGGCGTCGCCCTGGGAAAAACTGATCGCCTGCGCCGAGCCGGCGCCGAAGCCGAGCAGCGCGGCAGCGATGCTGGCGGGCAGCAGACGGCGCGCGGTACGCAGGGGGCGAGCGATGGCGGTGGTGTTGGAATGCATGGATGGCTCCTCGAATGGTCGTTTTCTCTTGACTCCTCCGACCCGGCCGCGCGGCGGCCAGGCTGGAAGCGCCTTGCGCAAACCCTGTGCCACTCGCGGCAAAACACCGCAAAATGCGGCTTTCCGCCGCATTTACCCCATCCAGGGTGTTCAACATGCTCCAATAGCCACCTGCCCGCGATGATCCGGAACGGTGCGTCGTGGAACAGCGCATGCGGTCGCTCCGCCGCATCGGACGCCCTCGACAGCCTTTCCCTCGGCCCGGACATGGCCCTGGCCGCCCTCACCGCACGCTGCCTCGGCGAGCGCTCCCGACAACCCGATGAACCCTAACGCTGCACACATGACCTCGCCCGCCCACGCCTCTCCCGCACGCTACCCCCTCGCGATCATCGGCGCCGGCGCCCTCGGCCTGCACTTCGCCGCGCGCCTGGCGGGCGCGGTCCCGGTGGCGGTGGTCGCGCGCGATGCCGAGCGTGCGGCGCATCTGCGCGCCGGTGTCGAGGTCGGCGGCCAGCCCTTCCGAGCAGATGCCTTCGCCGCAACGCGGCCTCCGCTTGCCGACTGGCTGATCGTGCTGGTGAAAGCTGGCGACACCGCCGCTGCCGCGGCGATTGCCGAGCGCATGCAGCCAGTCGGCGTGCTGTCACTGCAGAACGGGCTTACCGGCGATCTCCTGCGCGCGCACTGCCGGGCGGCGCTCGTCGACCAGGGCATCACCACCGAGGGCGCCTACCGCGAGCGCACGGCCGCGGGCGAGCGGGTGCAGCCCTCGGGCGCAGGCGAGACCCTGCTGCCGCCCGGGTTCGAAGCGGTAGCGGAGATGCTGGTACGTGCCGGCCTGCGCGCCCGGGTCGAACCCGACATCGCGCGCGCGCGGCTGGCAAAGCTGCTGGTTAACGTGGCCATCAACCCGCTGGCGGCGATTCACCGCGTGCCCAACGGCGCCCTTCTCGAGCCGCCCTACCGCGCCGCGCTGGACGAGCTTGTGCGCGAAGCCTGGCCGGTGCTGCGCACCGAAGGCCTTGCACTCGATCTCGACGCGGCGCTCGCCCGCGTGCACGCGGTCGCCGCGGCAACCGCCGCCAACCGCGCCAGCATGCTGCAGGACGTGCTCGCCGGTCGTCGCACCGAAATCGACGCGATCACCGGCGCCCTGCTGCGCATGGCGGAAGCGGGCGGTTTCGAGGTCCCTGCCCACCGGGCCATGCATGCCCTCGTGCGCAGAATCGAGCACGCTGCGTTTGACAGCCCCGAGGGGCGCGGCTAACCTCGCGCCCTGTTCATGGTTGCCTGCCGATACCGGCAGGCATGAAAAGGGAATCCGGTGCCGCGCCCAGCGCGAATCCCGGAGCTGCCCCCGCAACTGTAATCGGCGAGTCTTGCGCCCTCTCTGCCACTGGAGATCCTCCGGGAAGGCCGACGCAAGGCGACGACCCGTGAGCCAGGAGACCTGCCATGCACATCACCTTCAACAGTTTGGGGCGGGGTGTCCCTGACAAGAGGCATGGCTCACACCATTTCACTTGCACGCTTTCCTGACGGCTCGGCCACGTCGCATGACATGTTCATGCGCCTGAGGCATTGCGCCCGCTCGTCGGAGATCCGCCCCGCCTGCACCGGATCTCCACCATGCACGCATCTGCCCGCCTCGCCCCCGTCGCGCTCGCCGCGGCGCCGAATCCACCCGCGCCCGCCGCAGCCTCCCGGCATGTCGCCGCACGCCCGCTGCTGCGCTTCGGCGCTGCCGACGCAGCGCGCATCCGTGCCCACCTGCTCGGCCTCGATGCCGACGACCGACTGCTGCGTTTCAGCCATGGCATCCGCGACGAAGGCATCGCCGCCTATGTCGACGCACTCGATTTCGCGCGCGATCACGTCCATGGGCTATGCAACACGCAGGGCGAGATCGTCGCGCTCGCCCATGTCGGCGTGCGCGAAGGCGAGGTCGACTTCGGACTGAGCGTCAGCCCTGCGCTGCGCCAGCGCGGCCTGGGCCGTGCGCTGTTCGTACACGTGATCGCGCTGGCGCGCGCCCTCGACGCCGCCCGCATCGTCTGTCACAGCGTCAGCCCTGCAGTGCTGCACATGGCCGCCGCGAGCGGCTTCCGCCGCCCCGGTGGCCGGCTCACCGCGCCGCTCGTGCTGGAGTTGCAGAGCGCGCGAGACGCCATACCCGCTCACCGGCACGCGCCTCATCCTGCGCCGGACGCCCAGGCCGCCCCGCGCACTGCTGCCTGAACGGCAGCCTTCCCGACAGCATCGCCCCGCCCACATTCACGAACGAGGACCACCTGTGGACCGACTCCCTGCCCAGAAACGCCCCGACACCCTCCAGTACGACGCCTTCCAGGTCATCCGTCGCAACGGCGCGGCGGTCGCCTTCGACCCGGCCAAGATCGCCGTCGCCATGAACAAGGCCTTCCTCGCCGTCGAAGGCAGCCAGGGCGCGGCCTCCTCGCGCGTGCGCGAACTCGTGGCCCGCCTCACCGACACCGTGGTCGGCGCCCTCACCCGCCGCCTGCCCGACGGTGGCCTGCTGCACATCGAGGACATCCAGGACCAGGTCGAGCTGGCCCTGATGCGCTCGGGCGAGCACGACGTCGCCCGCGCCTACGTGCTCTACCGCGAACGCCGCGCCGCCGAGCGCGCCGCGCAGCAGGGCACGGCGGCACAGGCGGGCGCCGCCGACCCGGTGCTGCAGGTCGTCGACGGCGAAGCGCGCCGCCCGCTCGACCGCGCCGCCCTGCTCGCCATGTGCCGCGAAGCGTGCGCGGGGCTGGACGGGGTATGCGCCGACACCGTGCTCGAGCACGCCGTGCGCAACCTCTACGACGGCGTGCCCATCGCCGCCGTGCGCCAGGCCCTGGTGCTGGCGGCGCGCACGCTGATCGAGCGCGAGCCGGACTACGGCCGCGTCGCCGCCCGCCTGCTGCTGTCGGCGATCCGCGTCGAGGTGCTCGGGCGCGAGACCTCGCAGGCCGACATGGCCGACCCCGATCGAGGCTATGCCGCCTGCCTGCCCGCCTTCATCCGCGCGGGCATCGCGGCCGAGCTGCTCGACCCACGGCTGGCCGACTTCGACCTCGCCCGCCTGGCAGCGGCGATCCAGCCCGAGCGCGACCTGCAGTTCGACTACCTCGGCCTGCAGACCCTGTACGACCGCTACTTCCTGCATGTCGACTGCCGCCGCATCGAGCTGCCGCAGACCTTCTTCATGCGCGTGGCGATGGGCCTGGCGATCAACGAGATCGACCGCGAGGCACAGGCGATCGCGTTCTACGAGCTGCTGTCGAGCTTCGATTTCATGAGCAGCACGCCGACGCTGTTCAACAGCGGCACCCGCCATGCGCAACTGTCGTCCTGCTACCTGACGACGGTGGCCGACAGCCTCGAGGACATCTACCAGTCGATCAAGGAAAACGCCCTGCTGCAGAAGTTCGCCGGCGGCCTGGGCAACGACTGGACCCCGGTGCGCGCGCTCGGCAGCCGCATCAAGGGCACCAATGGCCACAGTCAGGGCGTGATCCCCTTCCTGAAGGTAGTCAACGACACCGCGGTGGCGGTGAACCAGGGCGGCAAGCGCAAGGGCGCGGTGTGCGCTTACCTCGAGACCTGGCACCTCGACATCGAGGAGTTTCTCGAACTGCGAAAGAACACCGGCGACGAGCGCCGCCGCACGCACGACATGAACACCGCGAACTGGATTCCCGACCTGTTCATGAAGCGCGTGCTGGAGAACGCCGAATGGACGCTGTTCTCGCCGGCCGACGTGCCCGACCTGCACGAGCGCTACGGCCAGGACTTCGAGGCGGCCTACTGCGCGTATGAGGAGAAGGCCGAGCGCGGCGAGATCCGCCTCTTCAAGCGCCTGCCGGCGCTCCAGCTGTGGCGCAAGATGCTGACCATGCTGTTCGAGACCGGGCATCCGTGGATCACCTTCAAGGACGCCTGCAACCTGCGCTCGCCGCAGCAGCACGTGGGCGTGGTGCATGGCTCGAACCTGTGCACCGAGATCACGCTCAACACCTCGGCCGACGAGACCGCGGTGTGCAACCTCGGCTCGGTGAACCTGCCCGCCCATCTGGTGCGCGACGGCGACGGGCGCTGGACGCTCAACCCCGACAAGCTGCAGCGCACCGTGCGCGTCGCGATGCGCCTGCTCGACAACGTCATCGACCTCAACTACTACGCCACGCCCAAGGCGCGCGCCGCCAACCTGCGCCACCGCCCGGTGGGCCTGGGCATCATGGGCTTTGCCGACGCCTTGCACATGATGGGCCTGGCCTACGCTTCGGACGCCGCGGTCGAGTTCGCCGACCGCTCGATGGAAGCCGTCTGCCACGCCGCCTACTGGACCTCGACCGAACTCGCCGAGGCGCGCGGGCCGTACTCCAGCTTCCGCGGCAGCCTGTGGGATCGCGGCATCCTGCCGCAGGACAGCCTCGCGCTGCTGGCCGAGGGTCGTGGCCACCTCGGCAACACCGGTGCCGACGCCGGCGGCGGCGCCCTGCTCGAGGTCGACCGCTCCTCGGCGCTCGACTGGGGTCCGTTGCGCGAGCGCATCGCCCGCCACGGCATGCGCAACGCGAACTGCGTCGCCATCGCGCCGACCGCGACCATCTCCAACATCGTCGGCGTGTCGGCGTCGATCGAGCCCGACTACCAGAACCTGTACGTCAAATCCAACCTGTCGGGCGAATTCACCGTGGTCAATGCGCATCTCGTGCGCGAGCTGAAGGCGCTCGGCCTGTGGGACGAAGTGATGGTGGCCGACCTCAAGTACTTCGACGGCTCGCTCGCCCCGATCGAGCGCATCCCGGCCGAGCTCAAGGCGCGCTACGCCACCGCGTTCGAGATCGCGCCTCAGTGGTTGATCGAGGCCGCCTCGCGCCGCCAGAAGTGGATCGACCAGGCCCAGTCGCTGAACCTCTACGTCGCCGGCGCCTCGGGCCGCAAGCTCGACGAGCTCTACCGCCTGGCCTGGCTGCGCGGACTGAAGACCACCTACTACCTGCGCACGCTGGGCGCCACCGCCATGGAGAAGGCCGGCACCGCCGCGGCAACCGTCGCCCACGCGGACCCGGCGCCCAGGGCATGCTCCATCCTCGATCCCGACTGCGAGGCCTGCCAATGACCGCCTTCTTCGACGACTGGGACACCCCCGCCCCCCCTGCCGCGACCGGGTCCGCGAGCACCGCGCGGGCGCCGGTGCGCGCCGCCGACAAGCGCATCGTCAACGGCCAGGGCGACATCAACCAGCTCGCGCCCTTCAAGTACCCCTGGGCCTGGGAGTTCTTCCTCAACGCCAACAGGAACCACTGGACGCCGCTGGAGATCTCCATGGCGCAGGACGTGCACGACTACCACCATCGCCTGACCCCGGCCGAGCGCCATGTGTTCGAGAACGTGCTGTCCTACCTCACCACCTCGGACATCCTCGCCATGCGCAACATCGGCCTGGCGGTGATGGAGAAGATGAGCGCGCCCGAGCTGCAGATCTACCAGGCGCGTCAGGTGTATGAGGAGGCCCTGCATACCTGGACCTACCAGCACTGCATCGAGAGCCTGGGCCTGGACCAGCAGGAGATCTACAACCGCTACCGCGTCGTGCCCGCGATCCACGGCAAGATCGCCCTCGCCAACCGTCGGCTCGAGCGCGTGATGCGGGCCGACTTCGACCTCGGCGAGCGCGACAAGCTGCACGAATTCGCGCTCTCCTACCTCTTCTTCGCTGCCATCTTCGAGGGGTGCTGGTTCTACAACGGCTTCACCCCCATCTTCGCGCTGCAGCGGCGCGGGCTGATGAAGGGCACGGCGGAGCAGCTGCAGTACATCATGCGCGACGAGGTGCTGCACTGCGCCTTCGGCATCCGCACCGTGCGCACGCTGATCGCCGAGGAGAACCTGCAGCTCGACCCGGCGGCGCTTGCCCGCCTCTGGGACGAAGCCGAGGCCGCCGAGGCCGCCTATGCCGGCTACCTGCTGCGCGAGCCCATCCTCGGCTACTCGGCCGCGCAGCACATGGGCCAGTTCCGCTACATCGCCAACCGCCGGGCCCGCCAGCTCGGGCTGGCCGAACCCTTCCCCGGCGCGGAGAACGTGCTGCCCTGGCTGGACGAGCAGGCCAACCTGCGCAAGGAGAAGAACTTCTTCGAGACGCGGGTCACCGAGTATCAGACCGGCGGCGCGCTCAGCTGGGAGTGAGCGGATGCGGGTGGGGGCGCGTGCGGCGCGCGCCCCACCCGCCCGGCAGCCTGCGCGCTGCGCTCAGCCGCCGTTCAGCGGATCCCGCCCATGCACAGGTACTTGATCTCGACGAAGTCGTCGATGCCGTACTTCGAGCCCTCGCGGCCGATGCCGGATTCCTTGACGCCCCCGAAGGGCGCCACCTCGGTCGAGATGATGCCCTCGTTGATGCCGACGATGCCGTATTCGAGGCCCTCGGCGACGCGCCATACGCGGGCGATGTCGCGCGCGTAGAAGTAGGCGGCGAGGCCGAACTCGGTATCGTTGGCCATGCGGATCGCCTCCTCTTCGGTGTGGAAGCGGAACAGCGGCGCCACCGGGCCGAAGATCTCCTCGCGCGCCACCCGCATTGCCGGCGTCACCCCGGTGAGGATGGTGGGCTCGAAGAAGTTGCCGCCGAGCGCATGGCGCTTGCCGCCGCAGACGATCTTCGCGCCCTTCTCCACCGCATCCCCGAGCAGTTCCTCGACCTTGGCCACCGCGTCCTGGTTGATCAGCGGGCCCTGCTGCACCTCGCCCGAGAGGCCGGGGCCGACCTTGAGCTTCGCCACCGCCTCCGAAAGCTTCGCGGCGAAGGCGTCATGGACGCCGTCCTGCACCAGCAGGCGGTTGGCGCACACGCAGGTCTGGCCGGCGTTGCGGTACTTGGAGGCCATCGCGCCGGCCACCGCGGCGTCGAGGTCGGCGTCGTCGAAGACGATGAAGGGCGCATTGCCACCCAGTTCGAGCGCGACCTTCTTCACCGTGCCGGCACACTGCGCCATCAGCAGCTTGCCGACCTCGGTCGAGCCGGTGAAGGAGAGCTTGCGCACGGCCGGGTTGGCGGTGAGCTCGCCACCGACTTCGGCAGCGCGATTGCTGGTGACGACATTGAGCACGCCGCGCGGCACGCCGGCGCGCTCGGCCAGTTCGGCCAGCGCGAGCGCACACAGCGGCGTGTCCTCGGCCGGCTTGATCACGATCGTGCAGCCCGCCGCCAGCGCCGGCCCGGCCTTGCGGGTGATCATCGCGATCGGGAAGTTCCACGGCGTGATCGCCGCCACCACGCCGATCGCCTGCTTGACAACGACGATGCGCTTGTCGGCCGCATGGCCGGGAATCACGTCGCCATAGACGCGCTTGCCCTCCTCGGCGAACCACTCGATGAAGGAGGCGCCGTAGGCCACCTCGCCGCGCGCCTCCGCCAGTGGCTTGCCCTGCTCGGCCGTCATCAGCACGGCGAGGTCTTCCTGATGCGCCATGATGAGCTCGAACCAGCGCCGCAGCACCGCCGCGCGCTCCTTGGCGGTGCGCGCCCGCCACGCCGGCAGCGCCGCCTCTGCGGCGGCGATGGCGCGCCGCGTTTCAGCCGCGCCCAGGTCGGGCACGCTGGCGATCACGGCGCCATCGGCCGGATTGCTCACCGCGAAACGCATGCCCGCGTCGGCTTGAATCCATTGCCCGTCGATATAGGCCTCGGTGCGCAACAGCGCCGCATCCCTGAGTTGCATGGTCGTGTCTCCCTGTGGTGCATTCATGGCCGCGAGGGCAGCGGCGGATGACGCGCTGCGCGGCCACCAAAACGAAGATGGTAACGCGTGGGCCGGGCATCTGGCCTGCCGGCATCCGGCGCAATGTCCGCCGCACGACGGACCCGCGCGCGGTAAACGCAAAAAACCGCCACGAAGGCGGTTTTTTGCGGGAATTTATGGTCGGGGAAAGAGGATTCGAACCTCCGGCCCCTGCGTCCCGAACGCAGTGCTCTACCAGGCTGAGCTATTCCCCGACACTTTCTTGCAGGTCTTGCTGCTCTGCGAAGCCAGAAACTATATCAGTGTTTTCGCCGAACTGCAAAGTCCGATAATTGTAGCAACGCTTCCTTGAAATTGGAAGGGGGCAGCACGGAAATCGCGTCGATGGCGAGTGCCGCCTCGGCTTGCGCGTAGCGGCGCGTCTCCTCGAGCGCGCCGGTGTGCTGGATCGCCGCGAGCACGGCGGCGAAATCCTCGCGACCGCCATTCTCGATCGCGGCCCGGACCAAGGCCGCCTGCTCGGCCGTGCCGTGCTGCATGACGTGGATCAGGGGCAGCGTCGGTTTGCCCTCGGCGAGGTCGTCGCCCAGATGCTTGCCGGTGTCGGCCTCGTCGGCGGAGTAGTCGAGCACGTCGTCGATGAGCTGGAAGGCAGTGCCCAGGTGCATGCCGAAGGCGGCCAGACGGGCCTCGAGCGCGGCATCCGCACCACCCACGATGCCGCCCAGGCGCGCGGCGGCCTCGAACAGCTTCGCGGTCTTGTAGCGAATCACGCGCAGGTAGTCGTCGATGACCACGTCTGCGTTATGGCAGTTGAGCAGCTGCAGCACCTCGCCCTCGGCGATGACGTTGGTCGCATCGGCGAGGACCTGCATGACGCGCATGCTGTCGACGCCCACCATCATCTGGAAGGCGCGCGAATAGAGGAAGTCGCCGACGAAGACTGCGCTCGCGTTGCCGTACATCGCGTTGGCGGTCTTGTTGCCGCGACGCAGGTCGGATTCGTCGACCACGTCGTCGTGCAGCAGGGTGGCGGTGTGGATGAACTCGACCACGGCGGCGAGCTCGTGATGGTGCGTGCCGCGATAGCCCATCGCCCCGGCGGTAAACAGCACCAGCGCCGGGCGCAGACGCTTGCCGCCACTCTGGACGATGTATTCGGCGACCCGGCGAATCAGGTCCACGTCCGAGTGCAGGCGACTGCGGATGACCGCATCCACCGCCTGCATGTCGGCGGCGATCGGCGCAAAGAGCTGCTTGACGGACAAGACGGACACGCTCGCGACAAAAGCGGCGATGTTAGGCGGCGCCCGCGCGCGGCGTCAAGCCGCGCGCGGGCGCCGGTCCGCGCGGTGACGCGCGCCGATCATTTCCCGGTCTGGGCACGCATGACGGCGTTGTCGAGCGCTTCCTTTGCAGCCTTCTCGTCCGCCCACACGCCGGCGAGCTCCTCGTCGAGAATGCGGCGCACCTTCTGCCGCTCGACCACCGGCTGTGCCGAGGACTGCGCCGTGGCGGGCTTGTTGCTCAGCTGATCGACCGCGACCCGGACGTTCTCGAGATCCTGGCCGAGCAGCTCGCTGCGCGAGGCCAGCAGGCCTGCGCGGTTGAGCGGCAGATAGCCGGTCTCGCGCTGCCAAGCGACCTGGTTGTCGGGCTGCAGCCAGAAACCGACGAAACGCGCGACCGCCTTGTATTCGACCGGCTTCTTGCCCGCGGCCGTCCACAGCGCGGGACCGTCGGCCACGGTGTTCTGCGGCGCACCGGGGAAGTCATCGTAGTACGGCAGCCGCGACACCGCGACATCGACCTTGCCGGTGCGACGGAAGTCGGTCCAGCTCGCCGAAGGGGCCGCGATCACCGCGCACTCTCCGCTGGCGAAGCGCTGCTCGGCCTCGGTCTGCTGCGGGAAGACGTGCAGATAGCGCGCGCGCGTCCAGCTCGCCATCATCGCCACGTGCTTGACCTGGAACATGCCGTTGAAGCTCGGCACCGTCGCCTTGCCCTCCTGCCTGGCGACCGGCGCGTTGTGCCAGGCGCTGAGATTCTCGACCATCACGCGGCCCGGCTCGGAGACCGTGTAAGGGCAGGTGTGGCCGGTGTCGGCAAGGCGACCGAGCGTCTCCTGGAGATCGAACCAGGTGTCGATGCGCGTGGTCTCGGGATTCACGCCCGCGCGACGCAGCGCTTCGCGGTTGAGGAAGAGCACCGGCGTCGACAGACCGACCGGCAGCGCCAGCAGGTTGCCCTTGGCGTCGACCGGGGTGCGCGTCATCATCGCCGGCGGACGCAGCGTCTGCAGCGGCGTGCCGCTCTCCTTCATGAGCGCATGCAAGGGCTTGAAGCGCGGCTTGCCGGCGACGAAATCGTCCTCGTCGTCGCCCTCGAGGATCAGCATGTGCGGCGCCGCCGTGCGCCAGTCCGCCGAGGACAGCACGACCCGCACATCCTTCGACTGCGCGTTGAAGCGCTCGACGAGGTCCTTGAGCGCCGCCGCCTTGCTCTCGGGCAGGCGATGGAAGAGCTCGATCTGCTGCTGTGCCGCAGCCTGGGCGAGCGCCCATGGCGACACCATTGCCGCTGCGGTGAACGCAACGGCCACAAAACCCTTGAAACACTTTCTATTCATGAACTTGTCACACGCGACGGATGACCCGGACCGGCGGTCCGCAGGCCGCGCGAATTATAGTGCGCCACGCCCCGCGCGCGCAGGTCCGCGATGTAACATCCGCCGCCGCAGCCACGGCCGCGCAGACTTGGGCAGCGCGCGACGGCGGCGGCCGAGATTCCGCCTCAGGATTGCCGCAACGCTGCCGTTATACGAGTCAAGTCTCTCCACCACAGGTTCGCCATGCGCCGCTCGAATCCGTCCTCCCTGCGCACCGCCGCCCTGCTCCTCGCCCTCGCGCCTCTGGCTACCGGCTGCGAGCAGGTCATGGATCTGCTCGAGCTGCCGAACCCCGCGCGCGAGGCCGCCCGGCTCGAGGCCGAAGGACGCGCCATCGGCGGCGCCTGCCGCCATGCCGGGCGCTCGCTCGAAGACTGCTACACGCTCAACGCCGGCGCCGAGAAGGCCTCGGTGTTCGCCGGCTGGCGCGACATGAACGACTACATGATGGAGCACAAGCTCGACGTCGTGCCTTCCCGCCTCACGCCCGAGCCAGGGAAGCCCGGCGAGCATGCGAAGGGACCGGAGTCGCACGGGGCGGCCGCGCCGCCGAAGTGAGCCCGCCGCCGTCGGTGACTCAGGGCGCCGGCCTGGCTGACGCCGGGCTTGGCATAACGCACACCGAAGCTGGCGACTTCGTTGATGCGCCCGGCCCGCCACCTTGGTGGCGATCACGAGCTTCTCGCGCGCCTGACGCGCGAGCCAGTTGCCCACGGTGCGCTCGATCTCGCCGCAGGTCTCCGCGAGCGGCGGCCCCGAGGCGATGGAAACTCCCCCGGTCGCGCCGTCGCGGCTTATCATCCGGGCCTTGCCATGTCGCTGTGCCTCGCGCTCGCGACCACCGGCCCAATCATACTTCAGCGCCTGCGCCCCCCATCCGATGAATCAGCACACCCCCGCCGCCGCGCTCGCCTGCGCCGGCCTGCTCGGCTATTGCCGCGCCGGCTTCGAGAAGGAACTCGCCGCCGAACTCGACGACATCGCCGCGGAGGCCGGGCTGATCGGCTACGTGCGCGCCGAGCCCGACTCGGGCTACGTCATCTACGAGACCTTCGAACCCACCCCGCTCGGCAGCTTCGGCGAAGCCACCGACTGGCGCCGCCCGGTGTTCGCGCGCCAGCTGCTGCCGTGGTTCGCGCGCGTCGACGATCTGCCCGAGCGCGACCGCGCCACACCGATCGTCGACGCGGTCAAGGCAAGCGGCCAGCGCTTCTCGGGCGTGGTGCTGGAGACCCCCGACACCGACGAGGCCAAGCAGCGCTCGGGCTTCTGCAAGCGCTTCACCGAGCCGCTCGCCAGGGCGCTCGAGAAAGCCGGCTGCCTGCGCACCAGCCGCGCCGGTCTGCCCGTGCTGCACGTCCTCTTCACGAGCGCGACCAGCGCCTGGCTCGCCGCCGGTCAACCCGGCCAGTGCTCGACCTGGCCGATGGGCATCCCGCGCCTGCGCATGCCCTCGAACGCCCCCAGCCGCTCCACTGCGAAGCTCGCCGAAGCCTTCATGACCCTGCTCGAGGACAACGAGCGCGACAGCATCGTGCGCGCCGGCCAGCGCGCGGTGGACCTGGGCGCCGCGCCGGGCGGGTGGACCTGGCAGCTGGTGCACCGCGGCCTTCGCGTCACCGCGATCGACAACGGCCCGCTGCGCGACAGCGTCATGGCCACCGAGATGGTCGAGCACCTGAAGGCCGACGGCTTCACCTGGCGGCCGCCGCGGCCGGTGGACTGGATGGTGTGCGACATGGTCGAACAGCCCTCGCGCATCGCCTCGCTGATGGCCGAATGGGTCGCCACCGGGCGCTGCCGCTACACCATCTTCAACCTCAAGCTGCCGATGAAGCGCCGCGTCGAGGCGGTCGAGCAATGCCGCGAGCTCATCCGCAAGCGGCTCGCCAGCGTCGGCCCCTTCGACCTGCGCATCAAGCACCTGTACCACGACCGCGAGGAAGTCACCGCCTTCCTCACGCTCAAGCGCTGACGCCGCCTCGGCCGGCATTCCTCGCAGCGGGGGCGAAGCCCTTGGCGGGGAAAGGTTTTTGCGCCGTGTATAATCCGGGTTTTCCGTAATCCGGTGGCGTCCTGTCGACCACCTCCAACCCGAAGGCACCCATGAGCTTTGCCGATCTCGGCCTCATTCCCGAACTGCTGCAGGCCGTCACCGACGCCGGCTATACCGAACCCACGCCGATCCAGCGCCAGGCCATCCCCACGATCATCGCCGGCAACGACGTCATGGGCGGCGCCCAGACCGGCACCGGCAAGACCGCCGGCTTCACCCTGCCGCTGCTGCACCGCATCGCCCGCCACGCCAACACCAGCACCTCGCCCGCCCGCCACCAGACGCGCGCGCTGATCCTCGCGCCGACGCGCGAACTGGCGATGCAGGTGTACGAGTCGGTCAAGACCTACAGCAAGCACCTGCCGCTGCGCTCCGTGTGCGTCTATGGCGGCGTCGACATCAAGCCGCAGCAGATGGAGCTGCGTCGCGGCATCGAGGTGGTCATCGCCACCCCGGGCCGACTGCTCGACCACGTCGAGCAGAAGTCGATCAACCTGTCCCAGGTCGAGGTGCTGGTGCTGGACGAGGCCGACCGCATGCTCGACATGGGCTTCATCCCCGACATCAAGCGCATCCTCGCGCTGCTGCCCAAGCAGCGCCAGAGCCTGCTGTTCTCGGCCACCTTCTCGGACGAGATCAAGAAGCTCGCCGACCAGATGCTGAAGAACCCGCAGCTGATCGAGGTCGCGCGCCGCAACATGGTGTCCGAGACCATCACCCACGTGGTGCACCCGGTGTCCTCGGGCATGAAGCGCAACCTGCTCGCCCACCTGCTGCGCCACAAGCCCGACACCCAGGCCCTGGTCTTCGTCGACACCAAGCTGGTGTGCGGGCGCCTGGCCCATTACCTGGAGCGTGCCGGCATCTCCGCCGACGCCATCCACGGCGACAAGGGCCAGCAGCAGCGCACCGAGACGCTCGAGGCCTTCAAGGCCGGCAAGCTGCGCGTGCTGGTCGCCACCGACGTTGCCGCGCGCGGCATCGACATCGACGAGCTGCCCTTCGTCATCAACTTCGAGCTGCCGCACACCGCCGAGGACTACGTGCACCGCATCGGCCGCACCGGCCGCGCCGGTCACCACGGCTACGCGATCTCGCTGGTGAGTTCGGAAGAGAAGCACTGGCTGGCCGAAATCGAGAAGCTGATCAAGTTCCAGATCCCGCAGGAGCTGGTGCCCGGCTTCGATCCCGATCCGGATTTCCACGAGGCCGGCACGCGCGGACACCGCGGTCGCCGCCCCGCGGCCAGCGCCGACAGCCTCGTGCCGACCGGGAGCGGCGGGCGCGAGCGCAGTGGCGAGGGCCGTCGCGACGCGGGACGAGACGCTGCCCGCGAGTCCAGCCGGGACGCCGGCCGCGGCGCCGCGCGCGATGCCGGACGCAGTGCGAATCGCCGTACGCGGTCGACGATCGCAGCCGACGGCTTCGACTTCAGCAAGCCTTACGAGCCGGTAACCCCTGTGGTCGTCGCCACCGCCGACACCCAGCCCACCGCCGCCGCGGCTGCCAAGCCCGACCCGCTGCGTCGCGGCCAGCGCCCGATCGCGGTGCTGCTGGGTGGTCTGGGGCGTAAATAAGGCCCAAGGAACACGCCTTTTCGGGGGTCGGCGGCAGCGGGCATTCAAGTATCCTGCCCCACATGCCGTAAAGCCCGAACCGCTCGCCGATGCCCCCAGCCGTGAACACTGCAGGACGCCCTCCAGGCCTGCCGCCCGACCCGGGCGGCGCACAGCCCGCCGATCCCTTCGTCCCCGACCTCTCCGAGGGCGCGGAAACCGGGGTCTATCTCGCCCTGCTCGAGCTCCTCGACGAGGGCCTGATCATCACCGGCGACGAGCTCATCCTGGACGCCAACAGCGCCGCCTGCCAGCTGCTCGGGCGGGATTACCGCGAGGTCGCCGGGCGGCCGCTGTCCGAGCTCTTTCCCAGCGAGGAAGATTTCCTCGCTGCGCGGGCGCGCCTTTTCATCGAGGGTGAGCGCCGCGGCCAGCTCGAGTTCGCCCTTCCGGGCTGCCAGGTCCGCACCCTGTCGTTCATCTCGGCCCCCCGCTTGCGCCCCGGCATGCATGCCATCCTGCTCAGCGCGCCGACCGGCGCGACCGAGGACAACGCCGCCGGACGCATCGCGCCCGACGAAACCCACGCCGGCGAGCATCCGCAGCCCCGCGCCGAACACGGCAAGCACCCCGCCCACGCGCTGCGGACACCCTACTTCCAGACCCTGGCACGCACGCCCGGCTTCGGCGGCGACTACCTCGAACGCGGCCTCTACCGCGCGCTCCATGGCGACGAGCTCACCCTGCATTTCCAGCCCCTCGTCGATGCGCGCGATGGCCGCATCTGCGCGGGCGAGGCCCTGTTGCGCTGGCGTCATCCCGAGCTCGGCCTGCTGCCCTTCCGCAGCTTCATCGGCGCGGTCAACGACCGCCACCTGATCTCCGAACTCGGCGACTGGGTGCTGCAGTCGGCCTGTCGCGTCGCGCGTGAGTGGCCACAGGCGGCGGGTGGCGAAGCGCCCCGCCTGACGGTCAATGTGGCCCTGGAACAGCTGCTTCGCGGCGACTTCGCCGAGCGTGTCGCCGCGATCCTGCGTGACAGCGGGCTGCCCGCCGAGCGCCTCGAGCTCGATCTGGACGAGCGCGTGCTCGAGGTGGACAGCGCCGGCCTTCCGGCCACGCTGGACAGCCTCGCCGCCCAGGGGCTGCGGCTGGCGATCGACGATTTCGGCCGCGGGCTGTCATCCATTCCCCGCCTGCGCCGCTACCCGGTGACCGCGCTCAAGCTCGACCCCGCGCTGGTAGCCGGCGTCGGGCGCGACGAGGACAGCGAGGCGATCGTCGAGGCGATCAGCTGCCTCGCCGCGCCCCTTGGCCTCAAGGTCTATGCGCGCGGCGTGGAAAGCAGGGGCCAGCAGGCTTTCCTGTGTGCGCTCGGCTGCCACCTGCAGCAGGGTCCGCTGTTCGGCCAGCCCGTGCCGGCCGCCCAATTCGGCACCTACCCGCGCGGCCGCGCTCAGTAATCGAGCAGGGTGGTGCAGGTCTCCTCGCGGCCGGTCATGCGCCCGAACTGCTGCAGGCGCCCCTGCACGAATTCGTCCGGGACACGGCGATCCGCGCAGTAGTCGCGCAACTGCATGGCCTGGGCGACGAACTGCATCCGCCGCGTGACGTCGCCGATCGCACCGAAGACATAGGCGTCCGTGCGGCGCCAGTCGGGTGTCCGAGCCGCCGATGGCGCGGCTGCACCCTGCCCGCCCCCGGCCCGCTGACCAGCGGATGGCGCCTGTTGCGGCGCGCGCGGCTGCTGGGGAGCCTGCTGCTGCGCCGCCGCGACGAGCGGCAGACCGAGGCCGCACGCGCAAGCCACGAGCAGAGCCGACAAAAAGACCGGGTCGTGACCGCCGGCATTGCGCCCGCGGTCACGACCCGGTCTGCGGATCGGACGCACATCCCCCGCCAGCCCGGGGGCCAGCGGGGCAAACATCATGCTTCCATCGCCTTCACGTGCTGGATGACCTCGCCGATCGCTTCCTGCGCGCTGCCGTAGAGCATGCGGCAGTTGTCCTTGTAGAACAGCGCGTTCTCGATGCCCGAGTAGCCCGCACCCTTGCCGCGCTTGACCACGATGACGTTCTGCGCCATGTCGGCGTTGAGGATCGGCATGCCGTAGATCGGGCTCGACTTGTCGGTGCGCGCGACCGGGTTCACCACGTCGTTGGCGCCGATGACCAGCGCCACGTCGGCCTGGGCGAAATCGTTGTTGATCTCGTCGAGGTCGAAGATCTTGTCGTAGGGCACGCCGGCCTCGGCGAGCAGCACGTTCATGTGGCCCGGCATGCGACCCGCGACCGGATGGATCGCGAACACCACCTCGACGCCGCCCTCCTCCAGCAGCTGCGCCATCTCCCACACCTTGTGCTGGGCGCCGGCCACCGCCATGCCGTAGCCGGGCACGATGATGACCTTCTGGCCGTAGCGCATCAGCGCTGCCGCATCCATCGGCGACAACTCGCGCATCGTGCCTTCGACCGCCTCGCCGCCTTCGGCCGCAGCGCCGGTGATGGGCGCGAAGATGATGTTCTTGATCGGGCGGTTCATCGCCTTGGCCATGAGCTGGGTGAGCAGCATGCCCGAGGCGCCGACCACGATACCGGCGACGATGAGCGCCGGGTTGCCGATCACGAAACCCTTGAAGCCCACCGCAAGGCCGGTGAAGGCGTTCAGCAGCGAGATCACCACCGGCATGTCGGCACCGCCGATCGGCATCACCAGGACGACGCCGAGCGCGAGCGCGAGCAGGAAGAACACGAAGATCTCGAAGCCGCCGGGCGCGTCCGAGTAGGCCACGGTGAGGCCCACGCCGAAGGTCAGCAGACTCAGGAAGAAGTTCACGTTGTTCTGCTGCGGCAGGCGGATCGCCTTGTTCATCAGGCCCTGCAGCTTGGCAAATGCCACGCACGAACCCGAGAACGCCACCGCGCCGATGATCGCGCCCAGCGCAAGCAGCGTCGAGGTGACCGCGTCATGCGGCACGCCGCGCACCAGCTCGATCGCCGCGATCCCGGCCGCCGCGCCGCCGCCCATGCCGTTGTAGATGGCGACCATCTGCGGCATGTCGGTCATCTTGACGATCTTGCCGCTGTACCAGGCCACGCCGCCGCCGAGCACGATGGCGAGGATCATCAGGCCGACGTTGTGCAGGTCGGGGATGAAGAAGGTCACCACCGTGGCGCCGACCATGGCGAAGCCGGCCCAGACGATGCCCTTCTTCGCCGTCACCGGCGAGGACATCGCCTTGAGGCCGAGGATGAAGACGATGGCGACGATGAAGTACGCCATGCTCACGAACCAGTTGGACGTCATTTTGCACCCCCTTCCTTGCGGCCACCGGCCTTGAACATGCCGAGCATGCGTTCGGTGACGATGTAGCCACCGGCCGCGTTGGCCGCACCCAGGAAGACGGCGAAGAAGCCGATCACCAGTTGCACCGGATCCTCGGGATCGGCGTGGCCGAGCGCCACCATGGCGCCGATCAGCACGACGCCGTGCACGAAGTTCGAACCCGACATCAGCGGGGTGTGAAGAATCACCGGCACACGCGAGATCACCTCGTACCCGGTGAACGCGGCCAGCGCGAAGATGTACAGCGCGGTAAAGCCATCCATGACGGAATCCTCCTTACAGTCCGAGCGCCTGCTTGACGCCCGCGTGGCGAACTTCGCCCGCGTGGGTCAGGCAGCTGCCGGACATGACCTCGTCCTCCCAGTCGAGCGCGAGCGCGCCGTCCTTGATGAAGGGCGAGATGAAATTGAACAGGTTCTTGGCGATCATCTCGGACGCATGCACCGGCATGCGGCTGGGGATGTTGGTGGGACCGATCACGAGCACATCGTTGATCCATACCTTCTCGCCCGCGACCGTGCCCTCGACGTTGCCGCCGGTCTCGGCCGCCATGTCGACGACCACGGCGCCGCGCTTCATGCGCGCGACCATGTCGGCGGTGATGATCTTGGGCGCCGGCCGGCCCGGGATGGCCGCGGTGGTGATCAGCGCGTCGCACTGCGCCACCGCCTTGGCCAGGCGCTCGGCCTGCTTCGCCTTCTCTTCCTCGGTGAGCTCGCGCGCATAGCCGCCGCTGCCCGCCGCGGACACACCGGTGTCGACGAACTTGGCGCCGAGCGACTCGATCTGCTCGCGCGTCTCGGGGCGCACGTCGTAGGCTTCGACCATGGCGCCGATGCGGCGCGCGGTCGCGATCGCCTGCAGGCCGGCCACGCCGGCGCCGATCACCAGCACCTTGGCCGGGCGGATGGAACCGGCGGCATAGGTGAGCATGGGGAAGAACTTCGGCGAGTGATCGGCTGCGATCAGCGCGCACTCGTAGCCGGCGACCGCGCCCTGGCTGGACAGGATGTCCATGCTCTGGGCACGCGAGATGCGCGGCAGCAGCTCGAGGGCGAACGCGGTGACCTGGGCATCGACGAGCTGCTTCGCGCGCTCGGCGCTCGCCCATGGCTGCAGCATGCCGCACAGCACGCTGCCCGGCTTCATCGCCGCGACCGTCGACGCCGCCGGCGCCTGCACGCAGAACACCACGTCGGCGGCCGCAGCCACGTCCTCCGCGGTATCGACGAAGCGGACTTCGGCAAAGTCCTCGTCAGCGAAGTGCGCGGCCTTGCCCGCCCCCTTCTGCATGACGATCTGGGCCCCAAGGCCCTGATATTTCTTGACTACATCCGGCACGACGGACAGCCGTCGCTCGCCAGGATGCGTCTCCAAAAGCACTCCGATGACCAGAGGCATGGACGCACTCCTTCCTAGGGATAAAAAAAACGAAAGTTGAAGGCGCGTCGGCAGCACCAATGAATGGTTTTCTCTCTCCCTGCCCCGCGCTCGAAGCGCTCAGAGCCGACACACCGGGGATATTACCGTCAATCGGTGCCCGTGCAAGCATGCACCGCTTCGGTGCAGGCGTGGCCTGGCGACGGCGAGGGGGGCTCCGCTGCGACGATCGTGCGCGTCGCGGGCACGCCCGCTCAGGTGCGCGCGGGGATCGGAACCAGCTTGATGATCGCGAGCGAGATGTTGTCGCCGCTGCCGCTCGCGCGCTCGCGACCGAGGGCGATGAGACGCTGCGCTGCCGCGCGTGGCGCGAGCTCCTGCAGCGTGGTGGCGAGCTCGAAGTCGCTGAAGTAGGCCCACAGGCCGTCGGAGCACAGCAGGAAGCAGTCGCCGGCGAGCGGCGCCTCCTCGCGGCCGTAGTCGATGCGCGGCTCGCGTTCGCTGCCGAGGCAGGACAGCAGCACGTTGCGCTGCGGATGATGCAACGCGCCGTTCTCGTCCAGGCGGCCCTTGCGCTGCAGTTCGCCGACCAGGGAATGATCGCCGGTGCGCGCAACGGTGCGCGTGCCGCGGAAGTGATACAGGCGCGAATCGCCGCAGTGCGCCCAGTAGGCCCTGCCCTGCTGGAGCAGGAACGCCACCGCGGTGCTGTGCGGATCCTGCTCGCTGGTGAAGCGGGTGAGCTTGATGACCGTGTGCGCCTCGCCGATCACGCTCCCGAGCAGATGCTCGGGCGTCTCGTGCAGGGGCGCGTAGGTCTCGAAATTCTGGCGTGCGCGGATCAGCACCTGCTCGGCCGCCATCGCGCCGCCACTGTGCCCGCCCATGCCATCGGCAAGCACCGCCATCATCATCCCGGGCCGGGTCGGATGCCCGAACAGCGCCACGCGATCCTGTTGTTCCTTGCGATCGCCCAGATGCATGGCGACACAGGTTTCGGCGGTGAAGGACATGGATTGCGATGAGGAGCCGTGCGGCAGGAAGAGTGCGGCGATGATATCAAGCAGCCGTCGGCGCCGCGCGGCGGAAATCCACGCCCCGCGCGGCAAAGCGCGCGGGATGTGACTTATCTCACGCCCCGCGCGCGATCCCGCTCACGCCGGCTGGCCGGCGAGGCGGGCGTCGATGAGCTCGATCCAGTGCCGCACCGGCGTCCCGGTACCGGCCTGGAGATGGGTGATGCAGCCGATGTTGGCCGACGCGATCATCCCCGCCCCGCCCTCGAGCAGGCAGTCGAGCTTGTTGCCGCGCAGGCGTTCGGAGAGCTCGGGCTGCAGGATGGAGTAGGTGCCGGCCGAACCACAGCACAGGTGGCTGTCGCGCACCGGCGTGAGCGCGTAGCCGGCTGCGGCGAGCAGTTTCTCCACGGTACCGCGGATGCGCTGACCATGCTGCAGGGTGCAGGGTGCATGCCAGGCCAGCTTCTGCGCCGGCTGCGCGCGCGCGGCGAGCGCTGCCGCGAGCGCGTCGGCTTCCGCGGCCACCACCTCGCCGATGTCGCGTGTCAGCTCCGCCACCCGGCGTGCCTTGTCGGCGTAGTCGGGGTCGTCCTTGAGCATGTGGCCGTAGTCCTTGACCTGCACCCCGCAACCCGACGCGGTCATCACGATGGCCTCGACCTCGCCCGCGGCGATCGCCGGCCACCAGGCGTCGATGTTGCGCCGCGCATCGTCGCGCCCGCCGTCCTGGTCGTTGAGGTGGAAGCGCACGGCGCCGCAGCAGCCCGCGCCCGCCGCCTCCACCATGGAGATGCCGATCGCGTCGAGCACCCGCGCCGCGGCGGCGTTGATCGACGGCGCCATCGCCGGCTGCACGCAACCCGCGAGCGCGATCACCCGGCGCGCATGGCGTGCGGTCGGCCACGCGCCGGCCGGACGCGCCTCGGGCACCTTGGCCTTCAGCGCCTTCGGCAACAGCCCGCGCACCGCCTGCCCGGCCTTCATCGCCGCGCCGAACAGCGTCGGCCGCGGCACGAACTCGCGCAGCACGCGCCGGGTCAGCGCGTCGCTGCCGTGGCGCGGCACCCGCTCGTCGACCACATGGCGGCCGATGTCGAGCAGCCGGCTGTAGTGCACGCCGGACGGGCAGGTCGACTCGCAGGAGCGGCAGGTGAGGCAGCGGTCCAGATGCAAACGGGTCTTCTCCGTCGGCTCGGCCCCCTCGAGCACCTGCTTGATCAGGTAGATGCGCCCGCGCGGCCCGTCGAGCTCGTCGCCGAGCAGCTGGTAGGTCGGACAGGTGGCGGTGCAGAAGCCGCAATGCACGCACTTGCGCAGGATCTCCTCGGCCTCGCGGCCTTCGGGCGTGTCGCGGATGAAATCGGCGAGCTGGGTCTGCATGGGTCAGAACTCCGCGTAGAGGCGGCCGGGATTGAAGATGCCCGCCGGATCGAAAGCCTGCTTGAGCCGGCGGTGGATGGTCGCCAACGGCGCCGACAGCGGCTGGAACACGTCGCCGCCGCGGTCGCCGCCACGAAAGGCGCAAGCGTGCCCGCCGAGCTCGGCGGCGCGGGCGCGCACGTGTCCGTCGCCCGCCGGCGCGACCACCCAGCGCAGCGCGCCGCCCCACTCCACCACCTGGCGGCCGCCCAGCGCGAGCGCGGGCGCCGTGCTCGGCAGCGCCACCCGCCACAGCACCTCGTCGGCGCCGCAGGCAAACGGCGCCGCGGTCTGCTCGCGCACGGCGGCCCACAGCGCACTGGCCTCCGCCCCGTCGAGGCGCTCGCCCCCGAGCCTTTCGGTTGCTGCCCCGACCGCGGCCTCGGCACCCGACAGGCGCACGTGGAGCACGCCCTCGGTCCACAGGCTTGCGGACACCGGCAGCGGCTGGCCGCCCCACTCGTTCAGGCGCCGCAGCGCAGTCGCCTCATCCAGTTCGAAGCGCAGCGTGGCCTCGGCAACCGGGCGCGGCAGCACCTTGAGCGACACCTCGAGCATGATCCCGAGCGTGCCCAGGCTGCCCGCCACCAGGCGCGAGACATCGTAGCCGGCGACGTTCTTCATGACCTGGCCACCGAACTTCAGGACATCGCCGCGACCGTCGAGCAGCTTCACGCCGAGCATGAAGTCGCGCACCGCGCCCATGCTCGCCCGCCGCGGCCCGGACAGGCCTGCGGCCACGCAGCCGGCGACGGTGGCACCGGAGCCGAAGTGCGGCGGCTCGAAAGCCAGGTACTGGCCCTTGTCGGCGAGCACGGCCTCGAGTTCGGCGAGCGGCGTGCCGCCGCGCACCGTCACCACCAGCTCGGTCGGCTCATGGGCCACCACGCCGCTGTTGGCGCACAGGTCGAACACCTCGCCCGCCGGTGCGCGACCATGAAAATCCTTGGTCCCGCCGCCACGCAGGCACAGCGGCGTCTTCGCCGCGGCCGCCGCGCGCACGCGCTCGGCCCACTCCTTCTCGATCATCGTCATCTGTCTCGTCCTGCTTTCGTTCGGAGATCCCTTTCGCGTGAAGCCCTGTGGGAGCGGGCTTGCCCGCGAAAGGGGGCCGACTTGCGGGGATCATTCGCGGGCAAGCCCGCTCCCACGGGAATCTCTCCCCTTCGGTTCAGAAGCAAGCCCGCTCCCACGGGAATCTCATCGCTTCGGTTCAGAAGCGCGGAATGTCCGGGTAGGGCACGTGGCCCTTGCTCACCTTCATGCGCCCGTACTCGGCGCAGCGGTTGAGGGTGGGAATCGCCTTGCCGGGGTTGAGCAGCCCGGGGGGGTCGAAGGCCGCCTTGACGCGGAAGAACTGGCGCACCTCGGCCGTGGTGAACTGCGCGCACATCTGGTTGATCTTTTCCAGCCCGACGCCGTGCTCGCCGGTGATGGTGCCGCCGAGCGCAACCGACAGCTCGAGGATCTCGGCGCCGAACGCCTCGGCGCGCTCGAGCTCGTCGGGCTGGTTGGCGTCGAACAGGATCAAGGGATGCAGGTTGCCGTCGCCGGCATGGAAGACGTTCATGCAGCGCAGACCGTACGTGGCTTCCATGGCCTGGATCGCGGTCAGCATCTCGCCGAGGCGTTTGCGCGGGATGGTGCCGTCCATGCAGTAGTAGTCGGGCGAGAGTCGCCCCGCGGCCGGGAAGGCGGCCTTGCGCCCGGCCCAGAACCTGAGCCGCTCGGCCTCGTCGCGCGACACGCGGATCTCGGTGGCGCCGCTGTCCTCGAGCACCGCGCGCACGCGCGCGATCTCCTCGGCCACCTCCTCCGGCGTGCCGTCGGCCTCGCACAGCAGGATGGCCTTGGCGTCGAGCGGGTAGCCGGCGCGCACGAACTCCTCGACCGCGGCGGTGGCGGGCTGGTCCATCATCTCGAGGCCGGCGGGGATGATGCCGGCGGCGATGATCCGCGCCACCGCGTCGCCAGCGCGGACCACGTCGTCGAAGGCGGCGAGCACGCACTGCGCAAGCTGCGGCTTGGGCACCAGCTTGACGGTGACCTCGGTCACCACCACCAGCATGCCCTCGGAGCCGGTGACCAGCGCCAGCAGGTCGTAGCCCGGCGAGTCGAGCGCGCCGGAGCCGATCTCGACGATCTCGCCCTCGATGGTCACCCCGCGCACGCGCAGCAGGTTGTGCACGGTCAGCCCATACTTGAGGCAATGCACGCCACCGGCGTTCTCGGCCACGTTGCCGCCGATCGAGCACGCGATCTGCGAGGACGGGTCGGGCGCGTAATAAAGACCATGCGGCGCGGCAGCCTCGGAGATCGCGAGGTTGCGCACGCCCGGCTGGACGACCGCGGTGCGCGCGAGCGGGTCGAGCTCGAGTATGCGGTTGAAGCGCGCCAGCGACAGCAGCACGCCGCGCGTGTGCGGCAGCGCGCCGCCCGACAGCCCGGTGCCCGCGCCGCGCGCCACCACCGGCACGCCAAGCTCGTGGCAGATGCGCAACACGTCCACCACCTGCGCCTCGGTGGTCGGCAGCGCCACCACCAGCGGCAGCGCGCGGTAGGCGGCGAGGCCGTCGCACTCGTAGGGGCGCAGGTCCTCGGTCTCGTACATCAGCGTGCCGGCGGGCAGCACGCGGCTGAGCGCCTCGACCACACGCACCTTGTCGATCGCGGAAAAGTCGCGCTCGGTCTCGCCGAATGGCAACGCCTCGACTTCAGCATTCATCTTCGTGTCCTCACCAAGGGACCGCCACGGACGCCCTCGCCCGCCGTGCCGGAAGAGTATAGGGGCCCCGCACCGGGCGGAGGTTGACGCATTTTTGCGGTGGCCTTGAAGAACTTTCACAGCGCGCAGGGCCGCCGCGAGACATCTCACCGGTCCCGTCGGCCCATGGCGCCCGCCGCGGCGGCGGTCGCTCAGGGCAGCACGCCCTGCAACCAGTCGACGAAGGCGGCGCACTCCCAGCGCTCGAGCGCACCGGGTGCCCAGCAGATGTAATGACCATAGGGCGACACCATGGGACGGTCCGACAGCGACAGCAGGCGCCCGCTGTCGAACCAGGCGGCGCCGAGCTTGTGCCGCACCAGCGCGACCCCGAAGCCGCTCGCCGCGGCGTCGTACACCAGGCCGAGATCGTTGAACTGCGCGCCGCGCGCCGGCTCGGCGAGGCTGCGCCCGCAGTGCGCGAACCAGTTCGCCCAGGGCTCGAGCGGGCTGCGGATGAGTTGCGCCGCGGTGAGCTCGGCCTCGCCCGCGAAGCCGTCGAAGGGGCCGAACTCGTCGAGAAAGCCCGGGCTGCAGGCCGGCGTTGCCACGTCGCGCAGGATCAGCCGGTGCTCGAGGTCGGTGTAGCCGCCCAGGCCGTAGCGGATCTCGAGGTCGGCCTCCTCGGCGGTGACGTCGCGCAGCGGGATCGACACCTGCAGGGTGAGCTCGATGTCGGGGTAGCTGCGCCGGAACAGCTCGAGCTTGGGCATCACGAACTGCCGGCAGAACGAGGGCGTGATCGCCACCCGCAGCCGCGGCGCGCTGGCCGCGGCGCGCTCGCCGGGCACGTTCTGCAGCGCGGCGAGCGCGGTGCACACCTGCTGCAGGTAGGTGGCGCCCTCGGCGGTGAGGGTGAAGTCGCCGCGACAGAACAGCCGGATACCGAGATGGGACTCGAGCTGACGCAGGCGATGGCTGACGGCGCTCACTGTGACGCACAGCTCCTCTGCCGCCCGGCTGGCGCTGCGCAGACGCGCGACCGCCTCGAAGGTCTGCAGGCACTGGATCGGGGGGATGCGGCTGGTCGCCATCGGGACTGCACTCCGGGCCATCTGGGGGTCGCCGCATTATGCGCGCGCCAGCCCCCGCGCCCCATCCGGGGTGACCGCAGGAACCGGCGGGCCCGCTCGCGCAGCGCCCCTGGCTGCGGGTGATCGCCGCGGTGGCCCATCTCCGTCCATGGAGGCATGCACGTTTAATCGTTAACATGGGGCCCTTCGAATCACATCCAAGGCTCCGGGCGCATTGCCGACGCATGGCACACGGCGGCCACCTCCAATGTCGACCCTCCAGCGCGTGTTCCCCTTCCTGTCATGGCCGGCGCAATGGCGCGTCGCCGGCGTGCGCGGCGACATCGCTGCCGGCATCACCGTGGCGCTGGTGATGATTCCGCAGGCGCTGGCCTACGCCAAGCTCGCCGGCCTGCCGCCGCACGTCGGGCTTTACGCCGCGCTGGTGCCGGCGGTGGTGGCGGCGCTGTTCGGCTCCTGCAGCCAGCTGTCTACCGGGCCGGTGGCGCTCACCAGCCTGCTGGTCGCCGCCAGCATCGCGCCGCTCGGCGGCCTCGCCGGCGGCGACGTCATCGGACTTGCCTTGTTGCTCGCACTCCTGTCCGGACTCATCCAGCTCGCACTCGGCGTGCTGCGCCTGGGCTGGCTGCTCAACCTGCTTTCGGTGCCGGTGCTGATGGGCTTCGTGAATGCGGCGGCGCTGATCATCTGCCTGACCCAGATCCCGCCCCTGCTCGGGCTGACCATGCCTCACTCCCAGCACCTGATGCTCGACTTCGCCCAGGCGCTCGGCGGGGTAGCCGACCTTCACCCGGCCGCGGTGGGTTTCGGTCTCGGCAGCCTGGCGGCCCTGGTGGCACTCAAGCGCCTGTGGCCGCGCCTGCCCGGCGTACCGCTGGTGGTCGCAGCGGCCACCGCGATTTCGGCGTGGACGGGCTTCGCCGCCGGCGGCGGCGCGGTGGTGGGCGACGTGCCGGGCGGGTTGCCGGAACTCGGCCTGCCGCCGCTGCGCCTGGAGCTGATCGCCGCGCTGCTGCCGGCCGCCTTCGTCGTCGCGATGGTCAGCTTCATGGAGGCGGCCTCCAGCGCCAAGCTCATCTCCGGCCGCACGCGCGAACCCTGGCGGCAGGACCAGGAGCTGATCGGCCAGGGCCTCGCCAAGATCGCCGCCGCCTTCACCAGCGGCATGCCGGTCAGCGCCTCGTTCTCGCGCTCGGCGCTCAATTACGCGAGCGACGCACGCACCGGCCTGTCGTCCATCGTCACCGCCGCCTTCGTGCTGCTCGCCCTGCTCTACCTCACGCCGCTGCTGTGGCACCTGCCCAAGCCGGTGCTGGCGGCGATCATCCTGCAGGCGGTGGCTGGCCTCATGGACTTCAAGGTGCTGGTGCGCGCCTGGCGCGCGAGCCGCGACGACGGCGCCGGCGCGGCGGTCACCTTCCTCGCCACGCTGGCCTTCGCGCCCAACATCCAGAACGGCATCTTCACCGGCCTCATCCTGTCGCTGGCGCTGATGGTGTATCGCGGCATGCGTCCGCGCGCGGCGCTGCTCGGCCTGCACGAGGACGGCACCTACCGCGACCGCGAGCGCTTCGGCCTGCCGCATCCACACCCGCAGCTCGTGATCCTGCGCTTCGACAGCCCGCTCAGCTTCGTCACCGCCGCCACCTTCGAGGACGCCATGCTCGACGCCGCGCGTGCGCAGGAGGGCGTGAAGATCGTGCTGGTGTCGGGCGCGGGCATCAACGACATCGACGCCACCGGACTGCATACCCTGGCCGGACTCATCGAGCGCTTCAATGCCCAGGGCCAGTCGATCGCCTTCTGCGGGCTCAAGAAACAGGTGATCGACGCCATGGAGCGCGACGGCGTGTGGGCGCGAGTGAAGGCGCAGGCGAGCTACCGGACCGAGCACCAGGCGCTGGATGCCCTGCTGGCAGCGCTGGCAAAGGGCTGATCGGCCCGTTTCAGGCGGCCTCCGGATAGGTGTCGGATTTCTTTACACTCATCCACGAGGTGCCACGCGCTCCGCCCATGCTTGTTTTCATTGACTTTTCCCCGACACCCTCTTATAGTGCGCGATTCTTTGCAGACCCATCAACTGGAGTAACACCATGTACGCGGTGATAAAAACCGGTGGCAAGCAGTATCGCGTTGCCGCTGGCGAAAAGATCAAGGTAGAACAGATACCGGCCGACGTGGGTTCCGAAATCACCATCGACCAGGTCTTCATGGTCGGTGAAGGCGACGCCGTCAAGATCGGCACGCCCGTTGTGGCCGGAGCTTCCGTCAAGGCGACCGTGGTTTCCCACGGCCGTCACGACAAGATCAAGATTTTCAAGATGCGCCGCCGCAAGCACTACCAGAAGCACCAGGGGCATCGTCAGAACTACACCGAGCTTCGCATCGAAGCGATCTCGGCCTAAGGTCAGGGGGTAATCCGACATGGCACACAAAAAAGCTGGCGGTAGTTCGCGTAACGGCCGCGACTCGGAATCGAAACGCCTCGGCGTCAAGCGCTACGGTGGCCAGTTCGTGCTCGCCGGCAACATCATCGTTCGCCAGCGCGGCACCGAGTACCACCCGGGCGACAACGTCGGCATCGGCAAGGACCACACCCTGTTCGCGCTGACCAACGGCACCGTGCAGTTCGCGGTCAAGGGCCCGTCGCGTCGTCGCACCGTGATCATCGTGCCGGAAGCGGCCTGATCGCGCGTTCGCTCGCGTTGCAGTACAAAAGCCCTATCCGCGTGGTAGGGCTTTTTTGTTTCCGGGGCGCGCACTGCTGCGTGTTCTGCTAAGAGGTTGATCAGGCATGAAGTTTTTTGACGAAGCCCGCATCGAGGTGTACGCCGGCGACGGCGGCAACGGCGCAGCCACCTTCCGCCGCGAGAAGTTCATCCCCAAGGGCGGCCCGAGCGGCGGCGACGGCGGGCGCGGCGGCAGCGTGTATGCCGTGGCCGACCGCAACCTCAACACCCTGATCGACTACCGCTACACGCGCAGCTTCCGCGCCGAACGCGGCGAGAACGGCGGCAGCCGCGACTGCTACGGCAAGGGCGGCGACGACATCACGCTGCGCTTCCCGGTGGGCACGGTGATCAAGGACTACGAGAGCGGCGAGCTCATCGCCGACCTCGACGAGGACGGCAAGCGCGTGCTCATCGCCCGCGGCGGCCGCGGCGGCCTGGGCAACATCCACTTCAAGTCCAGCACCAACCGCGCGCCACGCAAGAAGACCATGGGCCAGGAAGGCGAGTACCGCAACCTGCACCTGGAACTGAAGGTGCTGGCCGACGTCGGCCTGCTCGGCCTGCCCAACGCCGGCAAGTCCACCTTCATCCGCAGCGTCTCCGCCGCCAAGCCCAAGGTCGCCGACTACCCCTTCACCACGCTCGCACCCAACCTCGGCGTGGTGCGCACCAGCGAGTCGCGCAGCTTCGTGATCGCCGACATCCCTGGCCTGATCGAAGGCGCGGCCGAAGGTGCCGGCCTCGGCCACCAGTTCCTGCGCCACCTGCAGCGCACCCACCTGCTGCTGCACCTGGTCGACCTCGCCCCCTTCGACCCCGAGGCCGATCCGGTCGCCGACGCCAGGGCGATCGCCGAGGAGCTGCGCAAGTACGACGAGGCGCTCTACAACAAGCCGCGCTGGCTGGTGCTGAACAAGCTCGACCTCATCCCCGAGGAAGAGCGCACCGAGCGCGTCGAGGCCTTCCTCGACGCCTACGGCCCGGTCGAGCGCCACTTCGAGATCTCCGCCATGAAAGGCGAAGGCACGCAGGCGCTGATCTTCGCGATCCAGGACCTGCTCGACGCCGAGCGCGCCCGCATCGAGGCCGAGCGCGCCGAACGCCTCGCCGCCGAAGCCGCCCGCCTGGCCGCCGCCGAGGCCGCGCGCGCCGCCGCGGAGGCGGCGTACGAGGAAGAGGCCTACGCCGAGGACGAAGCCGAAGGCACAGACGACGACAGCGACGACGAAGACGCCCTCCCGGAAGACCGCCCGAGCAAAAGCTGATTCAGCGCCGTGGGAGCGGGCTTGCCCGCGAACAAGGCAGCATTCGCGGGCAAGCCCGCTCCCACAGCGCCCGCTCCCACGCAAGCGCCGCCCCGCAAGCCACTCAACCGCCATCGCCTTTGCCCCCAGGCCCCCTGCAAAGATGAGAACCAAGATCCGTAACGCCCGCCGCCTCGTCGTCAAGGTCGGCTCCGCCCTCGTCACCAACAACGGCGCCGGCCTGGACAAGGACGCGCTCGACGCCTGGGCGCGCCAGATCGCCGCGCTGCGCGCCGAAGGCCGCGAGGTGGCCCTGGTATCCTCCGGCGCCATCGCCGCCGGCATGCAGCGCCTGGGCTGGGCCAGGCGCCCGCACGAGATGAACAAGCTGCAGGCGGCCGCCGCGGTGGGCCAGATGGGCCTGGTCGAAGCCTACGAAAAGGCCTTCTCGCGCCACGGCCTGCAGACGGCGCAGATCCTGCTCACCCACGAGGATCTGTCCGACCGCACCCGCTACCTCAACGCCCGCAGCACGCTCACCACCCTTCTGCAGATCGGCGTGGTGCCGATCATCAACGAGAACGACACCGTGGTCACCGACGAGATCAAGTTCGGCGACAACGACACGCTGGGCGCGCTGGTCGCCAACCTGATCGAGGCCGAGGCGCTGATCATCCTCACCGACCAGCAGGGGCTGTACACCGCCGACCCGCGCAAGGATCCGGCCGCTACGCTGATTGCCGAAGGCCGCGCCGAGGACCGCCAGTACGAAACCATGGCCGGCGGCTCGGGCAGCGCGATCAGCAAGGGCGGCATGGTCACCAAGATCCGTGCAGCCCAGCGTGCCGCGCGCAGCGGGGCGCACACCTGCATTGCCAGCGGACGGGAGGCCGATCCGATTTTGCGCCTGGCGGCGGGCGAGGCGCTCGGGACGCTGCTCTACGCCAGCAGCACGCCGCTGCAGGCGAGAAAGCAGTGGATCGCCGACCACCTGCAGCTCGCCGGGGATCTGATCATCGACGACGGCGCGGTCGCCGCACTACGCAGCGGCCGCAGCCTGCTGCCGGTGGGGGTGATCGAGGTGCGCGGCGAGTTCAAGCGTGGCGCGGCAGTGGCATGCAGAAGCCTGACCGGGGAGGAAGTGGCGCGCGGGCTGGTGAATTACTCGGCTTCGGAGTGTCGGCGGATCGCACGCAAGCCGACAGCGGATATCGAGAAGCTACTTGGGTACATCGACGAGCCAGAACTCATCCACCGCAACAACATGGTCGGGCGTTAATCCCTGCTGAAGCGCGCTTCCACCCGGCTCCACAGCACCAGCAGCGCCGGCAGCAGGATCAGCTCCATCAGCTGACCGGCAAGCAGCCCCACGGCCGTGAGCACCCCGAAGTGCGCGGTCGGCACGAAGCTTGAAGTCGCCAGCAGCAGGAACTGCGACACCAGCAGCAAGGAGGTGGCCAGTACCGCGCGCCCAGAGGCCTCGAAGCTGCGCGCCACCGCGAATACCGCGCCGTAGCCCTTCTTCCGGCGCTCCTGGTAGTTGTGGAAGATATGGATGGTGTCGTCGACGGTGATGCCGAGCACCACGCCCGCGATCAGCACTGTTGCCATGTCGAGGTAGATCCCCGCTGCCCCCATCAGGGCGAACACGAAGAACAGCGGCGCCAGGTTCGGCAGCATGCTGATCACAGCCGACGGGAAGGAGCGCCAAAGCAGGAACATGATCAGGAAGATCTGCCCGAACGCCCCCAGGAAGCTGTGCAACTGGCCGACGACAAGCAGATCTTCCTGATCGGCGAACAGGCGCCCGTAGCCCGCTGTCTGCCAGGTGAGCCCGGGGTCGTCGACCTCTGCGACCAAGGCGTCGATCTTGTCGATCACAGCCTGGATCGCGTTGGCGCCATGCACGTTCACATTGAGCAGGATGCGCATGCGCTGGAACTCGCCATTGACCAGTTCCTGCAGGTCGCGCCCGTCGTAGATCAGCAGCAACTGGCTCAGCAGGCGGTCATCGTCAGGAAGCGTGCGAAAGGCGTCGTCCTCCTCGTTGAAGGCCCAGTTCATCTCCTCGACGATATCCATCATCGACAGCGTTCGATCGACCTCGGGCAGCGCCTCGACTTGCGTCTGCAGGGCCTTGATGCGTTGCAGGCGCGCGGCGTCCTTGAAGGCATCCCGCCCCGGGCCGTCGACCACGATCTCGAGCGCCGTCACCCCCACCAGCGCGGCCTCCACCTTCGCAGTGGATTGCGTCAGCGGATGATCGGCATTGAAGAACTTGAGCAGATCCGACTCGGCCTGCACCTTCAGCAACAAGGGCGCAGTCGCCACGACCACCACCACCACCGTCCCCACCACCCAGCCCGCGCGCCGGATCGCGAAATTGGCCAACCCGCAGGACAGGCGCCGCGTCCAGGCAAAACCGCCTTCCTGGCTCGGCCATGGCCCGCGGTCGAACTTCACCAGGAAGGGCGGCACCAGATAGAACACGACAAAGTAGATCACCACCACACCAACCGCCGCGACCAGGCCAAAAACCTGGATCGGCGGAATCGGCACCAGCACCAGGCTGATCATGCCTGCCGCGGTGGTCAGCACATTGAAGAGCGCCGGTGTATGCACCATCTGCAGCGCGAACACGACCCGTTTGGGGCGCCGGAAACCCGCGTCACGCGTACGCTTGAGTGCCGCATACAAGTGCAACAGGTTCGACACGGTGTAGGCGGACAGCAAGGTGGGCACCATCGCCGTCACCAATGTGTAAGGTTGGCCGATGGCTGCGATCAGCCCCACGCAGGCTACCACCGCGGTACTCATCGCCACCGCACCGAGCACCACCGGCACCAGCCGGCCCACCACCCAATACAGCAACACCAGCCCCAGCCCCATCACGAGCGGGGTGAACACCAAGGTGTCACGCAGCATCGAGCGCAGCTCTGCAGCATCGAGCGCCACCGTGCCAGCGACGGCGACCAGCTGCGCGCTCAGCTGCTCGGCCTCCACCGCGTCCTCGAACGCCGTTTCGATTGACTGACGCTGGCGGCTCTCGGCGAGCTTGTGGGTGCGCACGACCAGCGCCACCGCCTTGCCGTCGGTGGACGCCAGCCAGCCCGGCATGAAGCGGTCGCCTAGCACGCGAGCGACGCGCTCGGCCTCGCCCTCGGCTCCGACCTTGCTGCCCTCGCCCAGCGACTCCGCATCGATCAGCGGCTCGACCACGAAACCATCGGCGGTGCCGGAAATATGATCGACGCGGGTCAGCGCAAACACCCGGTCGACGTCCGGATGGCGCTCCATATGCGCGCTCACGCGGTCAAGCGCCGCGAGCGTAGCAGCGCTGTAGAGCCCGTCGCCCGCAAACAGGCCGATCAAAATCTCGTCATTGGGAAATTCGGTGCGCAGCTCGCGCTCGAGCACCGTCGCCGGCGCATCCTTGGGGAAGTAAAGCTCGGGCGCGTTGTTGAGGTCCAGCCGCAGCAGCACCAACGCGGCGCCGATCACCTGCACCACGACGATGATCGCCAGCGCCTGGCGCCAGCGCATCAGGCGCGGCTGCATCAGACGCAGCAGCAGGGCGTTCAGCCCGTCTTTCAGCATCGCATCACCGCCCATGGGCCAGCGCGCGCGTACGAGTCGCCCTCTGCAAGATCAAGCCGCAACCTGTTCGCCATGCTCACACGCTGCAGGTACCGGGTCACCTTCATTCAGAACTTTGCCTGCCAGCCCACCATCACCGCGTCGTTGTCGTTGTAGTACCCGCCCAGGGTCTCCGCGGAACCACTGAACAGATGCGCAGCGACGAAGAGTTCGTGCTGGTCGATGCCGGTGTAGGTCAGGCGCGGATTGACATAGACGTCACGCTCGCCCAGGCCGAGCATGAACCGCAGATCCGCCCGCCAGCGCCCATTGGCGAAGGGATGCTCTATCTCGCCGGTCATGAGGTAGAACTCCGTGCGGTCGAGCACCGACACGTCGGTAAGCGTGCGGTGGCCGGCGAGTTGCAGGGTCACGCGCGTCTCGCCGTCACCAGGGAAGAACTCCGCGCCCACCACCAGATCGATGCCGGGGTCGGTGCGGTACTGGAAAGCGGGCGTAGTCAGCGGTACGTCGCTGCGCCAGGCCAGCTCCATGCGCCAGGTCGCGCCGAGGTGCTCGGCCTCAAGCTCAGCGCCGACCACCGTATCGTAGGGGTGAATCGCCGTCAGCACACCGGGCGACACGCGGTAGTAGGGCTGCGACTGGCGCACGCGCTGCACGCTGAAGCCGTAGTCCAGCCCGTCGCCGCCGGCAGTCAGGCGCAGCCCGCCCCCGCCGCTACCCTCCTCGTCGGACGCGCGCACCTTTACGCCCACCAGGCCGGGCAGCGTGCCAAAACCGAGCAGGCGGCCGTTCACCGTATCCACCGGATGCCACACACTGTCTCGATGCGGCATCACCGCCTCATCGAACAGCGGCAGCCACACCGCGTCGAGCTTGAAGTCCTCGCCGAAGTATTCCGCGCGCACCGCCGGTACCGCACGGCGACGGTCGGGCAGCCTGTCGAGCATCGCACGCGACAGGTCGGCGCGGCTCATGCGGTCGATTGGCGAGATCTCATCAACCCGCCCCCACATCACGTTCTGGGTGCCGAAGGTCAGGCGCGCATCCTCGCCGCGCCAGCGCAGGTAGTTCTCGGTGTAGTCCGCCCGCGCGCGACTGAAGTCCTGGCTACCGAACTGCGACAAGGCATCAACACGCGCCCCAATCGCATAGCTCCAGTCACCCTCACCGCCCCCAGCGCTGATCGCCATCTGCGCAAAGCCATCGCCCGACGCGCCGGGGTGATCTGCAAATGCGCCGAACTCGAAGCGCAGGCCATCCACCTTGAGCCCGAGCCCCTCGCCCTCAGCGGCTGCAGCCACCGAGACCAGCAGCCCGCACGCAACCGCAACAATGCCGCGCAGAAGCCGGCTACCCTGTTGTTCACACTGCATGCCCTTATCCCTTCGTTGTTTATCCCCGGGGTAGCCACGCCACAGTCGCTGCGGCAACGGCCGCCCCTCAGGGCCGGAATTCCTTCTCGCCTCGCTCGTCCTCGAGCGCCTTTGCGCTGAACAGCCGCATCGGCAGGCCGCGGTCGTAGACGATGCGCTCCACCACCAGTTGCGTTCGATGCCCGCTACGCAGGTCCGTCATCGTGCTATCGATTACGGTCCAGTAGCCCTGAACCTGTTCGCGCTTGACCACCTCGAGGCGCTTGGCCGGCTGCTCGGCGTTCTTCTCGTAAAAGTCCACTCGCAGCGGCAACAGGCTCGCCGGATCGATCCAGCTCACCCGCCGCAGATACACCGAATTGCTCGCCTCCACCGGCACGCTCTCCAGCACCTCGCAGGCGACCCCATCGACGGTCTCCCGACCGATCACGCGGTGCGTGTCCATCGTCGGCTTGCGGTCGCGCAAATCCTCGAAATAGTAGTCGGAATTGACGAACCGTCCGCCCTTGCGGTTCGAGTCTACGCGGCGCACGCGCTGCATCGCGGGCAGATAGATCCACTGGTTCGATGCACCGTCGGCCGAATCGAGCGTCAGCAGGCCGGTACCTGCAATATCGGCAGGCTCGGTGAAGCGGATGAGCGTCGACACCTCGCCCCCCTCGCCGCTCAGCCGGTACAGCACCATGCTGCGCACCCGTGGACTGCGCCCTTCTTCGGTCAGCGCCATCGTGACCACGGAGGTGGCGTCCTGGCCGTCCGCGCGGTCGTACACGCGCTGCGCCAGCGCCAGCCCGGCGTCATCCGCCAGCGCGACGGACCCAATCAGCAATCCCGCGCCCAGCCCCGCGAGCGCACGCGACACGCGCATCATGAACTGTCGGCGCGCCGGCACCTGAAATTCCTTCATCACTCCCCCCGCCGCAAGCGCGAATTACTGGGGCATTCTAGCCCAGTCGCACAACGTATCGGCGTGGGCGCACCTACCTCAGCGCTGGACGTCGAGCTTGGCCAGCCGGCGCTTGGCGATGTAACTCTTCAGGCGCTGCAGTGGGTTTCGGTTGCCCATCCACAGCCGGCGGTGATGAAAGCGGCCGACGCGCGCATCCAGATATGTATACCAGGGGACGCAGCGCAGCGCCTCGGGATGCAGCAACGCCACCAGCGCCTGCGTGGTGATGAAGCCCGCGCACAGCTTGCAGCCCGCCACCGAACTCGGCCCCTTGCGCGCCTTGAGGTTGATGGAGTTCGGGTCTAGATAGCGCAAGTGATAGAGCTCGGGCGCGAAGCCGAGCAGGAACTGCACGATCTTCTCGTCCTCGCTCATGTCGGGCGTGATCGCAAAGTAGTCGTCGTAGGCCATGCCCTTGGGCCCGAAGGCCAGCACGCCTGCCCCCAGCCCCAGCGGCACGGCGGCGATGGTCGCCAGCCCGCGCTTGGTGGCCGCGTTGACCAGCAGCGGGTGCTTGTCCACTGCAAACGCATCGACCGCATCCACCGCCAGGTCGACCCCATCGAGGAAGGCGTCGATGTTGCCGGGCTGGATGCCGTCCTCGAAGGTGGTGATGCGCAGCTCGGGGTTGATCGCCCGCGCGTGCTCCACCATCACCTCGAGCTTGCGCCGCCCCAACGTCGGCACACTGGCGCCGTACTGGCGGTTGAAGTTCGCCAGCTCGAACTCGTCAAACTCGGCAAGGTGAAAGCCGCCGACGCCCGCGCGCACCAGGCTGATCAGGTAGTCGCCGCCGACCCCGCCCATGCCGGCGATGGCGACGGTGGCGTTACGCAGGCGTTCGTGCTCGGCGGTGCTGACGACGCCGAGGTTGCGGCTGAAGGCTTCGTTGTAGTTGAAGGCGGTCAAGACAGGTCTCCGGCGATGGCGGGGTTGGCGTCATATTTTCGCAGAGCCGGCGGGATTACAAGGGCGGAATCCACGATCGACACTTGCGTGGAGTAGTACGTATCGACCACCAACGAGGTGTCGGTTTTTTTTACACTAAAGTGCGTCGTGCTGGTGCTCAGCCCTACAAGCCATTGTTTTTGATGGTGATAACGAATAGGCACAAAACCTGCTTAACAAAGAGCGGAGTCGAGGGCTTCGGCTCATGATCAACGTTAATCTGGAGTTCCATCATGAAACTGAACAAGATTGCAGCATCGCTCATTTCTGCCGCCGGCCTTGCGCTTACTTCCGGCTCCGCTAGCGCCATCACGGTCGGCGGCGTCACTTGGAATGAGAATTTCGTTCTCGATTTCAGATCGGCTGGTGAGGTTTTCGAGAACGTTGCTTCCCTTGCGGGTGACACGATCAGCGGATACGGAAAAATCAACTCGATCAACGGGAACAGCAACGTTACGACGTTCTGCCCCGGGTGCGAGATTACCTTTACGTTTGGTGGCTTTACTCTCCTTGACATCAATCCGGAGGATAGCGACGGAGTTGGAACAGCATTCGACGATACGGGTTTTCTGGGTTTTAACGGCACAGAGTTCGCTTTCAGCGGCGGATGGATCAACGTCTATGTTGACAATGCACAGAACTTCCTTGAAACGAGTGGTGCATCTGCCAGCGATGGATCTCTATGGTTGAGCCTTGCCGCGATCCCGCAGCGTCAAGCTGGCGGTTCCGACCCCAACATTCCTGCGACTGCAACGCTCATTGGCGATCTGACGAACACGGACTTGGCAACTCTGGCCGGCTCGGGCAACGCCTATCTGAACATCGTCTACGCCGGTGACACGCGCAACCCTCAAACAGCTCTCGGCAACCAAGGCGTTGCAAACCCGTACCTTGATACAAATAACGCAAACCTCCAATGCGACGTTTCAGGTGGGACTTACTGCCCGGACATCTTCTTCAACTCAAGCTTTGGCCTTGACGAACAACTGAGCAACGCCACAGGGGGTCTTGTCACGCATAGTGGTACCGCTGATATTCGCGGGCGGACCACCACCGTCCCGGAACCGAGCGCCCTTGCCCTCCTCGGCCTCGGCCTGATCGGCCTCGGCGCTACGCGTCGCATGAAGAAAGCAGCCTGATCCTGTCAGCAGAATCAGTAAAAAGCCGCGCATTGACTGCGCGGCTTTTTTGTTTTGGTGCCGGCCGGAGAGGCCCGGAACAATTCCGCGCGACCACTGGCCGGCGAGGCTGCCGATCAGATGTGCAAGCCAACGTCACGGTAGCTCTTGACCTCCGACGCAATCGGCCACATTCCGTCCGTTCTCTGCACCTGCGGCTCCACATCGCCCCCACCGAACATGAACCGATACAAGCACGAATTACGCGCCGCCAGCCCCGCCTTGGCAGCATGCGCCCCGATCAGATAGGGCTGACGCGCCGGGCTGACTGCGGTGTTCAGCGGGCCCGCCTCATGAAAGGGAAAACCCAGCCGGTTCAGTAAGCGCGCAAGCGCGGGCTCCATTGCCGCGTAGCAGTGCGTGATGCCATAGCGGTTGGCGAGGTTGATGATTTCGCGGTACAAGCCCAGCGCAACGACTGGCCCTTCGCGCTTGAGCATGGAGTGCACCGAATCGCCCGCCGCGCTCAACGCACGGCGGCGCCCGCCGATGCTCGAGGCTTCGGCACGGTGTCTGCGCAAGCTTGACGCAAGCGCCAGACGGCCGATTTCGCCAACCTGCCCGCTCGGGCTCTCCGGCAAGCCCGACAGCTTGTAGCGTGCATTGACATTAAGGCCTTTCGGCCCAGGCAGGATCAGCCGCGTGCAGCCAACCGCAACGCCCGTGTCCTTCAAGCGGCACAGCACATGCACGCTATGCACGTCATAGTCGTCACTTTCGATGGCGACGCCACCTGCGCTGCGCCCATCGGGCACGATCCGGCACAATTCCTCGCAGAACACCTCGTGGCGCAAGGCCAGGTATTCCGCGTAAGCGCCCGTGCCGGGCTCGACCACAGAGTATTCGTATTTTTCCAGCACCATCCACACCTTAAGGATCACGCGTGTGTAGCAGCGCGATGCATCCAAGCATTCGCACGCGTATGTTGCCGAGGAAGATAACCCAGGCTCGCGAAAGGACCGTCAAGGGAATTGTAAATCTATTCGTGACAAAGCTCACACTCAGAAGCTGAATCACTGGAATGGTGAGGTCAATACACGCTCAAGTCTTGACCGACTCCGCCTGCTGCGCCTGCATGAAGCGCAGCACAGCCTCCTCGCGGGCGGCGAGGCTACGCTCCATCTCGGCCGCGCTGACCAGGAAAACACGGCGCGGCGGCTTTACAGCCTCGTTGACGGGCCCCACCGGCACGAACGGAAAGCCGAGGGCGATGAGCATGCGGCTGAAGTGGCTGTCCATCGCGGCCACGCAGTAGCCGACACCGATCGCCTTGCAAAGCTGATAGATCTCCCGGTAGAGGCCCAGGACGAGCTCAGGCTGGTGCCGGCGCAGCCCTTCGGGGCGCATGGACATCTCACTGCCGGGGTCGCCCTGGATGGGCTTGCCCTGGTCGGAGTGGCGCCGCCGAAAATGCTGCGCGATCGCCATACGCGAAATCTCGCCGATACGATCGTCCGTCGCATCGGGATAAGGCAGCGGATCGTCGATGACGTAGCGCGGGGTCACGTTGAGCCCTTGCTCATTGGGCAGAATCACACGTACGAAACCCGCCACCGAATCGTCGGGCTTGTAGAAGGCGACGAAATGCCGGCTGCACGCGTCGTAGCTGTCGGTTTCGATCGGCCGGCCGTTGCTGGAGCATGAATCGGTGGGCTCGACACGCCCCAGTTCGGCACAAAAAACCTCGTAGCGCGCCTCCAGATAGCGCTCGTAGGCGGGCGAACCCGGCTTCACTTCCTCGACTCGAAAATAAGTGGTTTCCATGTCCCATCCCAAACCAAGCGTGTTACTCATGCCTTCTCACCGGATACGATGAAGACGCCTGCGGCCACCATCAGCCGCCCTGACGCCACCTTGTCGGCGAGCTCCTCGTAAAGCGCACGAACGTCCACCGCACCGCCGAGCAGCGAGGCCTTGTAGCCGAGCAGGATATTGAACAACACCTGAAAAGGCAGCTCGCTGCTGGTGAGCGCCAGGACACGGCTTTTGGCATTGACGAACCCTGCCTCGGTCAACAGGGCCTGCAGCTTGCGGCCGATGAAGCGGTCTCCGCCCTGTGCGGCCTGGACCGTCTGCGCATCGTGCAGCAAGTCGCTCACCCGCTGCTCTGCGGGATGGAAGATCACCAGCCCATCGTCGGAATCGACTGCGCAGAAGCGCCCGCCGCTACGCGTGACGCGATGGACTTCCCGCACCACGTCGAGTGACTGCGGAATGTGCTGCAGGACGAAGCGCGCATAAGAAAAATCGACCTGTGCGTCGTCGAGCGGCAAGGCATTACCGAAGGCCTGGTGAACGAACAGCCCTCGCGCAGGCCGGTTTCGGACGTTGGTCTCTATTTGTGCAGACAGGGTCGGGCTGGGTTCGACGGCATGCAGGCTACCCTCCGGCGCAAGCTCGGCGAGGAGGTCGGACACGAAGCCCGGGCCACTGCCAACCTCGAGCACGTCGTGATCGGGCGCAAGCCCTGCGGCTCGCAAGATGCCTGCCTCCATGCCGCGAATGGCCTGCGATTGCTGATAGAGACGCTCGGTCTGAAACGACGCGTCGCCCAAGCTTTCGAAATTGTACGAGCCAGTAGTCATGACTTGAGGATCACTCGATCGATTGTGCCGACGGCGGCACGTCGTCCACGTCCAAGTGCGCGATGCACCAAAAGGCAAGGCCGTAGATGGCAAGGTTTACGGAGGGCGGCGGGGAGACTTGAATCAACATGTGAATCACGTTCTGAGGTTGCCGCAGCATAATGACAATGCCAACACCCAAAACGATTGAGGGCTCTTGAGGGCTCGCGCAAAGGGAGGCTGAGTGACTCGTCAGCACAACTTTTCAGTTGCACGGATCGGCCCACCTCAGTCACCAGCCACGCATCAGCATGGAATCCAAATATGCTCCCGACCGGCAACGTCAATCTAGTCAATGGTTTCAGGAAATACTTCCGCATCAGCGCAGCAGTAACTCCAATTCAGAGGGACATCGTCTTCAATATACGCCACCAAGTGTACTGCGAGGACTTGAAATTCGAGCCCGAGCGGACCGACCGCCGAGAAGTCGACGCCCACGACAGCAACAGCTTGCACTGCTTGCTACAGTCAGCAGATCAAACTGCGCAGCCAGTTGGCTGCACTCGCCTGGTCTTCGCCCGCCCCGACGCTCCGGATTACTTGCTTCCGTTCGAGATCACCTGTGCCCATACGCTGGATCGCAACGTGATCGACCCCGCACGCTTGGATCGTCACCGGATCGGCGAAGTGTCACGCCTCGCCGTAGTGGCTGCCTATCGGCGGAGGCGGGGCGAAGCACGGCAGGTCTTCGGCCTCGACCATGGCGACTACGGCGCCATCGACCAACCCCGCTTTCCCTATGTCCCAATCAGCCTTTACCTCGGCGCGGTCGCATTGGCTGCCCACAATGGAATCGACACACTCTTCGTACTGACCGAACCTCGGCTAGCGGTACATTTCGCGCGACTCGGGGTCAAGATTCGGCAGATCGGCGGCCCCGTGATGCACCGCGGGGCACGGATCCCCTCGATGCTCAAGGTTCCGGAGATCATCTCCGACTTGAAGCCATCTCTGAGGCCACTATGGGAACACATTCATGCAGAGATGGCGCTCGGCGTGCTCACCGGCCCGAAGAGACCAGTGGCTCCTGAGCTTCCACGCTCGGAGCAATAGACGCAATAACGGGGCCACGCGGGCCCCGTTTCTGAAGCTGACACCCGGCCTCAGCCCTTCAGCGCCTCCTTGATCTGCTCCAGCGTGCTCGGATCGTCGATCGTCGTCAGATCCCCCGCGTCACGCCCTTCGGCCAGCGCCTGGATCGAGCGCCGCAGCATCTTGCCCGAACGCGTCTTCGGCAGGCCGCCGATGAAGTGCACGCGCGCCGGACGCGCGATCGCGCCGAGGCTCTCGTCCACCTTCTTCATCACCTCCTTCTCGAGCGCGGCGCGCTTCTCGGCGGTGTCGACGTCGGCGGCGTTCTTGACCACCGCGAAGGCCATCGGCATCTGGCCCTTGAGCTCGTCATGCACGCCCACCACCGCCACCTCGGCGATCGCCGGATGCGTCTGCACCGCCTCCTCGATCTCGCGCGTGCCCAGGCGGTGGCCGGCGACGTTGATGACGTCGTCCATGCGGCCGAGGATGGTGTGGTAGCCCTTGTCGTCCTTGATGCCCCAGTCGGACGAGGAATACACCACCGGATCCTTGAACAGGCTGAAGTAGGTGCTGACGAAGCGTTCGTCCTGACCCCAGACGGTCGACAGGCAGCCCGGCGGCAGCGGCGGGACGATGCCGACGATGCCCTTCTCGTTGGCGCCGCACTCGGTGCCGTCCTCGCGGAAGATGCGCAGGTCGTAGCCATAGACCGGGAAGGCGGGCGAGCCGAGCTTGATCGGGCTGTCCTCGACGCCGCGGCAGATGGCGAGCATCGGCCAGCCGGTTTCGGTCTGCCAGTAGTTGTCGATGACCGGGATGCCGAGCTCTTCCATGATCCACTGGTGGCTGGTTTCGTCCAGCGGCTCGCCGGCCAGGAACAGGTGCTTGAGCGAGGACAGGTCGTACTTCTTGAGGAAGGCCGGATCCTGCTTCTTCAACACGCGCACCGCGGTGGGCGCGGAGAACATCACGCTGACCTTGTACTTCTCGACGATCTGCCACCAGATGCCGGCGTCCGGGCGCAGCGGCGTGCCTTCGTACATGATCGTGGCCATGCCGGCGAGCAGCGGGCCGTAGATGATGTAGCTGTGGCCCACGACCCAGCCGATGTCCGAGGTCGAGAACATGGTCTCGCCCGGCTCTCCGGTGAAGATGTGCTTCATCGACGCGGCCAGCGCCACCGTGTAGCCGCCGGTGTCGCGCTGCACGCCCTTGGGCTTGCCGGTGGTGCCAGAGGTGTAGAGGATGTAGCTCGGCTCGGAGGATTCCAGCCACGTCACCGGCACCTGGGCGTCCATGTGCTTGGCGCGCAGCTCGCCGTAATCGACGTCGCGCCCGTCGACCTTGGGGAAACCCTTGTCCAGGCCGCGGTCGATGATCAGCACCTTGGCGGGCGGGAACTCGGCGAGCTTGCAGGCTTCATCCACCAGATGCTTGTAGGGCACCGGCTTGCCGTTGCGCATGCCGGCGTCCGAGCTGACCATCAGCACCGGCTTGGCGTCGTCGATGCGGGTGGCGAGCGAGCCGGCCGCGAAGCCGCCGAACACCACTGAGTGGATGGCGCCGATGCGCGCGCAGGCCAGCATCGCGAACGCCGCCTCGGCGATCATCGGCATGTAGATCAGCACGCGGTCGCCGCGCTTGACGCCGAGCTCCTGGTAGATCGCCGCCATGCGCTCGACCTCGCGCTGCAGCTCGGCGAAGGAGTAGACCTTCTCCTCGTTGGTCTCGGTCGAGATGTACACCAGCGCGCGGTCGTTCGGGCGCGCGGCGGCGTGGCGATCGACGGCGTTGAAGCACAGGTTGGTCTCGCCGCCCTTGAACCACTTGACGAACGGCGGCTTGGAAAAGTCGCAGATCTGCTCTGCGGGCTTGTTCCAATGCACGAGCTGGGCCTGTTCGGCCCAGAACCCGTCACGGTCTTCGATGGAACGGCGGTGGAACTGTTGGTAATCGCTCATTGCTTCCTCTCTCCCTTCGATGATCCCTGGTCCTGGATGGCACGCCCTCCGCCTCGCCACGCCGGGACAGCGCGACGATCGCGGCAGCGCACCGATTCAGACGGAGGTCCGGGTGGCCTCCCCGTCGTCGTGGTCGTCCCCGCCCTTATCCTGGATCGCCTGTAGTCTGGCGAGCGGTAGTCCGACCTGGTACTGCGATTCTATCAATTCGAGCAGCGGCATCAGCGCCGCGATCACGCCCGGCAGCTGGCGTGCAACCTCGTCACGCGCGCCGGCGCGCACCTGGCGCAGCACGGCGTCGAGCCCGGGCTGGCGGGCGAGTTCGCGCTCGATCTCGGCCGCATCGACCTCACCGGCCGCACCGAGCACCCGATTGCCCCCTGCTGCGCTCGCATGTGCCGCGCGCTCGGCAGCGAGCGCGAGCAGCTCGCTCACCGCCTGACGCCCGTCGGCCACGGCGTTGGCGACGCCGATGCTGAGGGTGACGCGGATGCGCTCGTCGCGATACGCCATCACCAGCTTTTCGACGCTGCTGCGCACGCGCAGCGCGAAGGCGCAGCTCGACACGCGGTCGATGCCCGGCGACAGCAGCGCGAACTGCGCGGTGGCATGCTGCGACAGCGTGTCCTCGGCGCGGATGCGGCCGGTGATCAGCTTGCCGAGCTTGCGCAGGACCAGTTGCGCGACGTGGTCGCCATAGCGGCCGACGAGCTCGTCGTACTGGTCGACCCCGATCACCATCGCACCGATGTCGGACTGCCGGCGGCGCGCCTCGGCCACCGCCTGGGTGCCGCGGTGCTCGAGGTAGGCCGGGGTGACGAGGCCGGAGTCGGGGTCCACCGCGCTCTGCTGCGCGAGCGCCGCCCGGCTGCGCTCGAGCTCGCTCTGCGTCTTCGCCAGGCGCACCAGTGAGCTCAGCGTGGCGAGCAGCTCGACGCTGCCCGAGCCCTTGGGGATGAAGCCGTTCGCGCCGAGCGCCAGCGCGCGCTCGCGCGCGGATTCGTCCTCGTCGCCGGAGATGATCACCACCGGCAGCTCGCGCACGCGCGAGACCTTCGAGGCGCGGATGCGCTCGAGCAGCCCGTAGCCGTCGAGCCGCGGCATGCCGATGTCGGTGAGGACCAGCTCGATGCCCGGATCGACCAGCAAGGCCTCCCAGCCCGCCTCGCCGTCCGGCTCCTCGCGCACCTCGAAGCGGCCGCGGATGTGCTTGACGATCGACGCGCGCACCATGCGCGAGTCGTCGACCACGAGGATGCGGGGGAGCTTGCCGTCGTCGCTCATCGCCCTATCCCCCGTACCGTTTTCCTGCGGTCCCCGGCCCGTCTCAGGCGCCGATGCGTACGACGGTGCGGCCCTTGACGCGGCCGTGGATGAAGTCGTCGAAGGCCCCCGGCAGCGCGTCGAAATCGATCGTGCGCGTGATCGCGGCGAGGTGGCGCGGCTTGAGGTCCGTGGCCAGGCGATCCCACACGCGCTGGCGGGTCGGGAAGCCCATGTAGCCCGAATCCACCCCGAGCAGGCTCACGCCGCGCAGGATGAAGGGGAACACCGTGGTGTCGATGTTGAAGCTCGCCGCGTTGCCGATGCTCGCCACCGTGCCGGCCTGCTTCATGGTCGCCAGCACCCAGTGCAGGATCTGGCCGCCGACGTTGTCGACCGCGCCGGCCCATTTCGCAGCCTCGAGCGGGCGCACCTTGTCGAAGTCGATCGTCGAGCGCAGCAGGATCTCGGCGGCGCCGAGCATCTTCAGGTAGTCGGCCTCGGTTTCCTTGCCGGTGAGCGCGACCACGTGGTAGCCGAGCTGCGACAGCATGTCGATCGCCAGCGCGCCCACGCCGCCGGTGGCGCCGGTGACGATCACCGGGCCGTTGGTGGGCGCCAGGCCGTTGTCTTCCATGCGCACGATCCCGAGCGCCGCGGTGAAGCCCGCGGTGCCGAGCGCCATCGCCTCGAACAGATCCAGCCCGGCCGGCAGCGGCACCACCCAGCCCGCCGGCACGCGTGCGTACTCGGCATAGCCGCCGTGGTGGGCCACGCCGATGTCGAAGCTGGTGGCGATGACCTTGTCGCCCGCCTTGAAGCGCACATCGGCGCTGTCGACCACTTCGCCACACAGGTCGATGCCGCCCACGCAGGGAAAGCGGCGGATGATCTTGCCCGCGCCGGTGGCGGCAAGCGCATCCTTGTAGTTGATGCTCGAGTAGTGCACCCGGATCGTGACTTCGCCGGCATCGAGCTGCTCGGCGGTGAGCGTGCCCATGCGGCTCACCACCTTGCGGTTCTCGTCCTGGTCGATCAAGAAAGCCTTGAAAGGATTCATTCCCGAGTCTCCTGTCGAACGCCCGGGCCGCCCCGCGCGTGTCGTGATCCATAATTATAGCCGCAACCGACGCTGGCCCGGGCAGCAGCTTTCGAGAGACGAAAGCCGCTCAAGTCGCGGGGCCCCGGCGCCGTTAAACTGCTGGACCTCCTGAGCGACACCACGCATGCCCCTGCTCGAACATCCCCTGCCCTCGGTACAGGCCTACGTCGAGGCCTTCTCGAACGCCGACCTGCCGGTGCTGCGCCACACGGTGCGTGCATTCGCTGCCCTGCGCGAGAGCGGCGAGAACGTCGGTGCCCGCCATCTCGCCGGCATCGTGCTCGCCGATCCGCTGATGACGATGCGCCTGCTCACCCACCTCGAGCGCCATCGCCGCCAGTCGCAGAACCACGACATCACGACCATCGAGCGCGCGGTGATGATGATGGGCGTGGAGCCCTTCTTCGCCGCCTTCTCCGACCTGCCCACGGTGGAGGACGCGCTTGCCGCCCAGCCGCGCGCGCTCATCGGCGTGCTCAAGGTGATCACGCGCGCGCGCCGCGCGGCCGACTATGCGCGCGACTTCGCGGTCATCCGCCGCGACCTCGACGTGCAGGAAATCGTCGTCGCCACCCTCCTGCACGAGGCCACCGAGATCGTGTGCTGGATCCATGCGCCGGGCCTCACCCTGCAGGTCCATGAGCATCAGAGGCGGGCGCCCGGCCTGCGCAGCGCCACGGCCCAGCGCGCAGTGTTCGGCGTGAGCGCAGCGGAGCTCCAGCTTGCGCTGATCCGCGCCTGGCACCTGCCCGAGCTGCTGGTGACGCTGCTCGACGACAGCCAGCAGGACAATCCGCGCGTGCGCACCATCCAGCTCGCCGCCGACTTCGCCCGCCACCTCGGCAACGGCTGGGGCGACGCCGCCCTGCCCGACGACATCGCCGCCCTCGAGGGCCTGCTGCACATGGCGCGCGAGCCGCTGCTGCACCGCCTCGGCGTGCCCGAGGACATGCGCGCCCGCTTCCTGCCCCCCGCCCCGCCACCCGCCGCCTGAAGGCGCAGCGCAGGCGCAGAGGCGCTCAGCCGCACATCAGCAGCAGATTGCCGAAGTCCAGAAGCAAGGCCGGATGCTGATAGGCGGCGAAGATCAGCCCGAGCACCGCCGCCGCGAGCACGATCAGGGCCAGGCGCATCCAGCCACGCATCAGCGGGCCTCCGCGCGCACCAGCGGCGCCTCGCGCACCGGCAGCGACAGCGCCGCCGCCATCACCGACAGTGCGATCGACAGCCACCACGCCATCAGGTACGAGCCGCTGAGGTCGAAGATCCGCCCCCCCAGCCAGGCGCCGAGGAAGCCGCCGATCTGGTGACCGAGGAAGACGATGCCGTACAGCATGCCCACATAGCGCAGCCCGAAGATGTGCCCGACCAGGCCGCTGGTGAGCGGCACCGTGCCCAGCCACAGCAGGCCCATCACCGCGGCAAAGAGGTAGAGCGTGAGCTGCGACAGCGGGAACAGCAGCAGCGCCAGGATGGCGACGATGCGCAGCGCGTAGATCCACGCCAGCAGCCACTTCTTGCTGTACAGCCCGCCCAGCCAGCCCGACAGGAAGGAGCCGAAGATGTTGAACAGCCCGATCAGCGCCACCGCGGTCATGCCGATGTTGGCCGACATGCCGCCATCGACGACGAAGGCGGGCAGGTGGAGCATGATGAAGGCGGTCTGGAAGCCGCAGACGAAGAAGCTCCAGAACAGGTAATGGAAGCTCGGCGTGCGCACCGCCTCGGCGAGCGCTTCGCGCAACGACTGCTGCACGCCGCTGGCACGATCGCTGGTGCCGGTGACCGCCGCCGCCAGCGGGATGATCAACGCGATCCCGAGCGCCAGCCACAGCAGCGCATCCTGCCAGCCCACCATGCTGATCAGCCCCTGCCCCACCGGCAGCACCGCGAACTGCCCGAAGCTGCCGCCCGCCGAGGCCAACCCCAGCGCCATGCTGCGCTTCTCCGGTGCCGCCATGCGCCCGATCACCCCCAGCACCACGCTGAAGGTGGTGCCCGACAGGCCCATGCCGATCAGCAGCCCGGCGCCGACGTTGAGACCGAGCGCGGTGTCGGCGTGCGCCATGATCACCAGGCCGGCGATGTAGAGCAGCGCGCCGCCGACCAGCGTGCGCCCGGCGCCGTGGCGGTCGGCGAAGGCGCCGGCGAAGGGCTGGAACAGCCCCCAGAGCAGGTTCTGCAAGGCGATCGAGAAGGAAAACAGCTCGCGCGACCAGCCCTGGTCGAGCGTCATCGGCTGCAGGAACAGGCCGCCGGTGTGGCGCACGCCCATGGCGAGCGTGAGGATGAGCGCGCCGCAGACCATGACGACGGCCGGACGGCGCAGGAAGGAGGGACTCTGGAATGGCAAGACGGGAACTTCCGCTTCGTGCGGCCCTGATTGCGGGCCGCTGTGGCATGCGTAACGGTTGCGACGAGGGCGCGAGTATAAGATGACGCTGAACCAACTGGAGTCCTTAAATGAGCATCGGCACCGCAGTCTTCCTCGCCCTCATCGTCCTCGCGCTGGTGTACGGCGTGGTGGTCTATAACGGCCTGGTGCAGCTCAAGCACAACATCGCCAAGGCCTGGGCCAACATCGACGTGCTGCTCAAGCAGCGCCATGACGAGCTGCCCAAGCTGGTCGAGGTGTGCCGCCAGTACAAGCAGTTCGAGCAGGCGACGCTGGCGCGCGTGACCGAAGCGCGTGCGCGCGTGGCCAAGGCGCGTGAAGCGCACGACGTGCCCGCCCTGGGCGCGGCCGAGAACCTGCTGCGCGCCGGCCTGGGGCAGATCTTCGCGGTGGCCGAGGCCTACCCGGAGCTCAAGGCCAACGAGCACTTCATGCAGCTGCAGACGCGCATCACCGCGCTCGAGAACAGCATCGCCGACCGCCGCGAGTGGTACAACGAGTCGGTCAACCTGCACAACGTGCGCATCGAGCAGTTCCCCGACCTCATCGTCGCGCGCCTGTTCAGCTACACCGCGCAACCGCTGCTGCAGTTCAGCGTCGCCGAAAAGGCGGATGTCGACCTCAAGGCGCTGTTCAGTGCCTGACAAGCGGCAGATGCGCGGCGTCCGCTAGCCGCCCGGCGCGCACCCGCCGGACCATCACCCGATGCTGGTTCAGCTTCGTCATACCCCTACGGACATCGTCCTGCCCTTCGTGCAGTTCGGTGCCGTCGTGCTCGCACTCAGCACCGGCGAGGGACCGGGGGCGGCCGCTGGCCTGGGCGTGCTGCTGGTCACCGGTCTGCTCGGCTGGAAGCGCGCGCTGCGCCATGCGCGCCTGATCGCGGATACGCCCACCTCGCGCATTGCGTCGGCCGCCCAGGGCTACACCGAGCTGCGCGGCCGGGGCCAGCCGATCGGCGGCACCCCCGTCCTGTCACCGGTCAACGGGTTGCCGGTGCTGTGGTATCGCGTACTGGTCGAGGCGCGCCAGCGCGACGGCAAGTGGAAGCGGGAAAGCCTGGACGAGAGCCACGCTTCGTTCCTGCTCGAGGACGCAAGCGGCCAGTGCGTGGTCGACCCAGAGGGTGCGGACTTGATGATCAGGCGCTGCGACATCGTGCACCGCGACAACATGCGCTACACACAATGGTCACTGATCCGCCACGACCGCCTGTATGTGCTGGGCGACTTCGCCACCCTGGGCAGCGTCAGCACCGACTTCGACCTCTCGGCGCAGGTGCGCGAGCTGCTGGCAAGCTGGAAGGCCGACCAACCCGGCCTGCTGGCGCGCTTCGACCTCGACGGCAATGGCGAGATCGACATCCGCGAATGGGAGCTGGCACGTTCCCAGGCGCGGCGCGAAGTGCGCCGGCTGCAGGCCGAGGCGCTCGCCGCACCCGAGCTGCACGTGATCCGGCGGCCGGCGGACAAGCGGCTGTTCCTGATCTCGGACCGCGATCCCGGGCAGATCGGGCGCAACTACCGCTGGCTGGCGGCTTTCCACGCCTGCGTGTTTCTGGCCGCGGCGGCGGCGGGGGCGTGGTTCGTTCAGATCGGGGTGATCTGAGGCTTGAAGCTTCGCGGGGCGCCTGGCCGTGGGCGCGGGCTTGCCCGCGAACGTTGCGCTTGATCTTGCGCCATTCGCGGGCAAGCCCGCCCCCACAGACAGTTGCCCCCACGGACGGCTCGCCTATGCGGACGGGCAAGGTACCCGGCCCCGCTCAGCCCGCGGCGCGCGACTCCAGCGCTTCCCAGCGCAGCATCGCGGCCTCGATCTCGCCTTCGAGCGCCTCCATCCGCGCCTTGATCTGCGCGATCTCCTGCGGGGCGCTCTGGTACAGCGCCGGGTCGGCCATGCGCGCATGCAGCGCGGTCTGTTCGTCTTCCAGTGCGGCGATGCGGTCCGGCAGCGCCTCGAGCTCGCGCTTCTCGTTGAAGGAGAGCTTGTTCGATCGATTCGCAGCCGGTTTCGGCTCGGCCGCCCGCGGCTTGTCGGCGGGCGCAGAACCGCGCCTGGCCGGCTCGCGCGCGGCCGCCTCCTCCGCACGTCTGGCCTGCACGCGCTGCCAGTCCCCGTAGCCGCCGGCGTACTCGCCCCAGCGCCCGTCGCCCTCGGCGGCGATCACCTGGGTGACGACGTTGTCGAGGAAGGCGCGGTCGTGGCTGACCAGGAACAAGGTGCCGTCGTAGCCGGCGAGCAACTCCTCGAGCAGGTCCAGGGTCTCGATGTCGAGGTCGTTGGTGGGCTCGTCGAGCACCAGCACGTTGGCCGGACGGGCGAACAGGCGCGCCAGCAGCAGGCGGTTGCGCTCGCCGCCGGAGAGCGACTTGACCGGCGAGCGCGCGCGCTGGGGCGCGAACAGGAAGTCGCCGAGGTAGCCGATGACGTGCTTCTTGTCGCCCCCGATCTCGACGTAGTCCGAACCCGGGCTGATCACCTCGGTGAGCGGCAGCTCGGGGTCGAGCTGGGCGCGCAGCTGGTCGAAGTAGGCCACCGTCTGCCGGGTGCCGCGGCGTACCGTGCCCTCGTCGGGCTCGACCTCGCCGAGGATGAGCTTGAGCAGCGTGGTCTTGCCGGCGCCGTTGGGGCCGATGAAGCCGATGCGGTCGCCGCGCAGGATGCGGGTGGAGAAGTCGCGCACCACCATCTTGTCGCCGTAGCGCTTGGAGACATGGGTGAGCTCGGCCACCATCTGGCCGCTCTTGTCGCCGGTGTCCACCGCCAGGCTGACGTCGCCGAGGCGGTCGCGGCGCGCGGCGCGCGCGTTGCGCAGCGCCTCGAGGCGGCGCACGCGGCCCTCGTTGCGGGTACGGCGAGCCTCGACGCCCTTGCGGATCCACACCTCCTCCTGGGCGAGGAACTTGTCGAAGCGCGCGGCGGCCTTCTCCTCGGCCTCGAGCTCCTCGGCCTTGCGCCGCTGGTAGTCGGAGAACCGCCCCGGGTAGCTCGCGAGCTTGCCGCGGTCGAGCTCGATGATGCGGGTGGCGACGCTGTCGAGGAACACGCGGTCGTGGGTGATGACGATGACCGCGCCGCGGAAGTCGCGGATCAGGCCCTCCAGCCACAGGATGCCGTCGAGGTCGAGGTGGTTGGTGGGCTCGTCGAGCAGCAGCAGGTCGGGCTCGGCCACTAGCGCGCGCGCGAGCGCAACGCGCTTGACCCCGCCACCCGAGAGGCTGGAAACCTTTGCCCCCGGGTCGAGTCCGAGACGCGCGACCACCTGCTCGACGCGCTGGTTGAGTCGCCACGCGCCGGCCGCCTCGACCGCATGCTGCAAGGCATCGAGCCTTGCCAAGGCCTCCGGGCTCGCATGCTCGGACACCGCGACCATGGCGGCGTGGTAATCGACCAGCAGGCGGGCAGCGGCGCCCAGGCCGTCGGCGATGGTCTCGAACACGTCGCCCTCGAGCTCGAAATCCGGCTCCTGCGGGACGTAGGCGGTGACCATTTCGGCCTGCCGCCACACTGTGCCATCATCGAGCGCCGCCTGCCCGGCGAGCGCACGCAGCAGGCTGGACTTGCCCGAGCCGTTGCGCCCGATGAGGGCGACACGCTCGCCGGCATCGAGCTGAAGACTCACGTGGTCGAGCAGATCGACGTGACCGAAGGCGAGACAGGCGTTATCGACGGAAAGCAGGGGCATCGGCGCAGGGTTTCAGGACTGGAAGGGGTCGTGGATTTTAGCCCCGCACTGGCGGTGGCGGCGGAATACCGCATAATGCAGTGCACAATTCCTGCCCCAGGCCGCTCGCGCGGTCTCGTCCGGGGCCCCTGCGTCGCCCTTCGCGGGCCATCGATCCGCAGCACACAGGTACTTGCACGACATGGAAAGACTTCTCGAACGCTTCGGCCAGCCCGAACAGCAGCAGGTTGCCCTGTGGGTCGACCTCGTCGACAAGCTGCGCCCGCCACGCCCGACGCAGACCGACAAGGCCACCGAGAACCTGCGCACTCTGAACCACCTGCTGGCGCGCCGTCCTGAGCTGCTGAACAACCTGCGCGGGGCCATGCTGCGGCTGTTCGACGAGCACAAGCAGGTGACGATGTACGTGTCCTCCGGCCTGCTGCCGTCCACCGGCTTCTTCTCCGAGACCTCGCGCCGGATCGGCGGACGCCTGCTGCCGGAGGTCGTCGACACCACCTATCTCAAGGACCTGCTCTCGGTCGTGTTCCACCGCGTCGACGACGAGGTGTGGGTGAACGCGATCGCCGACGAGGACTGGCTCGAGCTGCTGCGCCTGCTGGTCGGCCACCAGTCGCCGATGTTCGAGGAGGACGCCAGCCCGCTGCCGAACGCGGTCAGCGAGATCCTGGAATCGCTGCGCGTGCTGTCCTTCCACGTGTCGGCGATCGGGCTCGACCGCGAGCTCGTGCGCATCGACCCCAACCTGGAAGAGCACGAATCCCCCTTCCTGGCGCAGAACGCCGAACTGCTGACCTACATCCAGCACTACAGCGACTGGTGGACCACCCCCGGCGCGCTGATCGCCGACGACAAGCATCTGAGCGTGATGCTGCACCAGTGCGACGAGGTGCTGCAGCGCGTGAGAAAGCGCGCGATGCGCATCGGCACCAGCCTCACGCTCACCTTCAAGCTCGAGCGCCTGCGCCAGCACCTCGAGCGCATCCACGAGCTCAATTCGCTGTTGAGCGAGCTGCGCGCGCGCCGCGTCGTCGAGGACGCCGCGCCGCGCATCGTGCGCCTGTTCAAGACCCTGGTGCGGGCGGAGTGCCGCAAGAACATCCTGTCCGACTACTGGGGGCAGAACGTCGAGCTGCTGTCACTGCGCATGACGGAGAGCGCCAGCAAGACCGGCGAAAAGTACATCACCAGCTCGCGCGGCGAGTATTTCGGGCTTATCGCCTCGGCCGCGCTCGGCGGCCTGATCATCGCCTTCATGGCCGCCAACAAGATCGTGCTCGGCAGCCAGGGCATGGCGCCGCTCAACGAGCTGCTGTCGTACTGCCTCAACTACGGCCTCGGCTTCATGCTCATCCACATGCTCGGGGGCACGGTCGCCACCAAGCAGCCGGCGATGACCGCGAACGCGATCGCCGCCTCGATCGGCGAGGCGAAGGGCAAGACGCGCGATCTCGAGGCGCTGGCCGACCTCGTGGTGCGCACCATACGCAGCCAGGCCGGCGCCATCCTCGGCAACATCGGCGTGGCCATCCCGGTCGCGCTCCTCGTGGGCCTGCTGATCAAGCTCGGGACCGGCGAGCACTTCGTCAGCCCGGAGAAGGCGCACGAATTGCTCGACGAGATCGACCCGCGCGGCGGCGCCCTGCTGTACGCTGCGATCGCAGGCGTGTGCCTGTTCATGTCGGGCCTGATCGCCGCCTACTACGACAATCTCTCCGCCTACAACCGCGTACCGCAGCGTCTGCGCCAGCTGCGCGGCCTGCGCCGGCTGCTCGGCGAGGCGCGCGCCGACCGCTTCGCCGCCTATGTCGAGCAGAACATCGGCGCTCTCGTCGGCAACTTCTTCTTCGGCTTCCTGCTCGGCGGCGCCACCGCGATCGGCGTGCTGTTCGGGCTGCCGATCGACATCCGCCACATCGCCTTTTCCTCGGCCTACCTCGGCTATGCCTCGGCGGCACTCGATTTCTCGATCCCCGCGACCACGGTGGCAATCGCCTTGAGCGGGGTCCTGCTGATCGGCATCACCAACCTGCTGGTCAGCTTCATGCTCACCCTGAGCGTCGCCATGCGCGCGCGCCGCATCAGCTTCGCCCAGGGCCGCAGCCTCGGCGGGCTGCTGGCGAAGCGCCTGCTGCGCGCCCCCGGCGCATTCCTGTTCCCACCGCGAAGCGACGAACCGGCACTTGGTCCGACGCCCCCGAACGGCTAGAATGCGCGCCCTGAGTCTCGTCATAGTTCAATGGATAGAACGGGCGCCTCCTAAGCGCCAGATCCAGGTTCGATTCCTGGTGACGGGACCACCTTCACTCCTGCGGTCCGCAACTGTCTGACCGCCCAGCCGGTGGTCTCCCGCATGCCCCGCTACGCCCACGTGCTGTTCGATCTCGACGGCACCCTGATCGACTCCGCCCCCGCCATCCTCGCCAGCTATCGCGACGCCTTCGCTGCCGCGGGGCGCGACGCGGTGGTGCCGATCGACGCCTCGATCGTCGGTCCGCCGCTGCTCGAGACCCTGCAGATGCTGGCGGGCACTACCGATGCCAAGGTGATCGAGCCGCTGGCAGCGGGCTTCAAGGCCAGCTACGACGCCATCGGCTACCGCCAGACGGCGGCCTACGAGGGCGTGGGCGACATGCTGCAGCGGCTCGCAGGCGCCGGCTGCAGCCTGTCGATCGCCACCAACAAGCGCCTGCTGCCCACCCGGCTGATCCTCGAGCACCTCGGCTGGAGCGATCACTTCGCAGCGGTATACGCGCTCGACATGTTCGAGCCCCGGCTACCCCACAAGGCAGCCATGATCGCGCGCCTGATGCGGGACCGCAGGATCTCGCCCGAGCAGGCGGTCTATGTCGGCGATCGCAGCGAGGACGGTGAGTCGGCGGACGCAAACGGCCTGCCCTTCATCGCGGCAACCTGGGGCTACGGCAGCCTGATCGCGGCCGAGATGGCAGCGCACTGGCAGGCGGTTGCAACCCCGGTTGCGCTGACCGACGCCATCCTGAACGACGCGCGCGGCTGAGCGCCTTGCTGCGTGCGCTGGATCGCGCGCGCTGCCCTATTTCAGGTCGGCCAGCAGGCGCTGCAGGTACTCGACGGGAATCGCGTAGCTGATCCCCGAGGGATCCGAGAGCACGTTCTCCTTCGTCGACTTCACGAACACCATGTTCATGACGCCCAGCACCTCCCCGGTCTCCGGGTCGTAGAGCGGGCTGCCGCTGTTGCCCGGGTATGCCGTGGCATCGAGCTGATAGACGCGGAAGACGTCGTTGGCGAGTCGGCGGATCAGCGCAGGGTCGAGGCTGCGGGCGTTGGCTTGCGGAATGCCGATCGGGGTGACCGCCGCGACGATGCCGCGATGGGTGACCGGCGTCATGCCGAGGACGTTACCGATCGGGAATCCGGTGAATGCGATCTCCCGGCCCTCGAGCACGCGCGTGCCGGCACTCAGCCGCAACGCGGGCAGAGCCGGCCCCGCGTCAAGCCGGAGCACGGCAAGATCGCGGCTGCGTTCGCTGGCGACGACGCGTGCCGACCTGACCGTGCCGGTCTCGCCTTCGCCGGGCACGACGATCACCAGCGCCTCCATCTTGTCGCTGTCGAGGCGCTCGGGCAGGACATGGGCGTTGGTGGCGACGAGCAGCCCGTTGCCGACCACGAACCCCGTGCCGCGAAACTGGAAGGCCGGGCTGCGCGTGCGCTGGTAGGTGCCCACGGCAACGATCGACGGCTTGACGCGCGGAATGGTGGCGACCAGGTTCGCCATCGCCTCCCGAGCCCCGCCCGCAAGCAGCGGCAGCGCCAGCATGGCCTGCACGAGCCGTCGCCGCCCGGATGACGGCACAGGCCGCAAGGGCCGCGGCGCACTCATGTCTCGTGCTCCTCCTGGCTGGCGAGGCGCAGGGTGCGCAACATCGGACTCGGCGCGACCACGCTGCTGTCGTAGGGATGCCGCTGCTGACCGACGTGGCGCAGGATGCGCTCGACGTAGGCGCGGGTCTCGCGATAGGGCGGCACCCCCCGGTGGCGATCGACTGCGCCTTCGCCGGCGTTGTATCCGGCTGCGGCCAGCGCGATGTCACCCTCGAAATAGGCCAGCAGCCAGCGCAGGTAGGCAAGCCCGCCGCGGATGTTCTGCTCCGGGTCGTAGGGTTTGCTGACATTGAAGCGCTGCGCCGTCTCCGGGATGAGCTGCATGACACCCATCGCGTTCTTGGGCGACAGGGCCTGCGGGTTGAGCGCGGACTCGGTTAGACCGATGGCGAGGGCGAGCTGGGGCTGCACGCCATACTTGGGCGCCAGCTCGGCGAGCAGGCGCGCCACCTCCTGCCGGGCGGCAGGCAGGCGGGAGATCAGCGTCTCCACGGGCCAGCGCTGCTCGATCAGCGTGGAAGGCGTGTGCAGACACTCGGGCACCGCGCCGGTGTATTCGCCCACATAGCGCTGCATGCGCGCAGCGTGCGCGTTGCCCTGCATCGCCGCCATCGCGAACAGCGTTCCGGCGTACTCGTCGTTGCGCTCGACGCCCCGGCCGTTGGCGTACATCCAGGCCAGCGCATACATGCCCTCTGCATCACCCAGGCGCGCCGACTCGCAGTACAGGCGGGCCGCATAGGGCTGGTCGCGCGGCACGCCCTCCCCGTGCTCATAGCTGAGCGCCTCGCGCGCAAGGTAGCGCGCCTGCTCGGCGAAGGCCTGCGCGATCAGCCCGGCGTCGGCTGCGGCGACCGGTGCCGCGCACGCGAGCGCCGCCGACAATCCGACCGCGCCGCGCAGACGGAGCGCAAGAGCGGGGCCCTGCACGGACCCCGCCGTCCGGGCGCGGGGGATCGCTTTATCGTTCGCCATGCTTCTTTATGGCAGATACGGATCACAGACGCCAGACGCGCGCTCCGGCTTCCCGCAGCGCCGCGGGATCGTAGCTGGACTTGACGTCCGCGAACACGCCTCCCGGAGCGAGCTTCCCGAGCAAGGTCGGCAGCGCCATCTCGAGGTACTCCTGGTGCGCCACTGCGGCGACGATCGCATCGGCCACCGGCAGCGCGTCCCAGGCCTCGAGCCGCACGCCGTACTCATGCTCCGCCTCGGCCGGAGCCGCGACCGCATCGTGCACATGCACGTCGCAGCCATAGCTCTGAAGCTCGTGGATGACATCGATGACCTTGCTGTTGCGCAGATCGGGACAGTTCTCCTTGAACGTGAGCCCCAGCACGATCACGCGCGCACCCTTGATGCTGGAGCCGGCCGCGATCATCTCCTTGACCGTCTGCTCGGCCACGTACTTGCCCATGCCGTCGTTGATGCGCCGCCCGGCGAGGATCACCTGCGGGTGGTAACCGAGCATGTCGGCCTTGTGCGTGAGGTAGTACGGGTCGACGCCGATGCAGTGTCCGCCGACCAGGCCGGGACGGAAGGGCAGGAAGTTCCACTTGGTGCCGGCGGCCTTGAGCACCTCCAGCGTGTCGATGCCGATCTTGTGGAAAATCACGGCAAGCTCGTTCATGAGCGCGATGTTGAGGTCGCGCTGGGTGTTCTCGATCACCTTGGCGGCCTCGGCGACCTTGATCGAGCTGGCCGGATAGACGCCCGCGGTGATGACCGAACCGTAGATCTCCTGCACCTTGGACAGAGTCGTGGGCGTGTCGCCGGAGACCACCTTCAGGATCTTGGTGACGGTGCGCTCCTTGTCGCCGGGGTTGATGCGCTCGGGCGAATAGCCGACGAAGAAGTCCTGCTTCCACTTCATGCCCGATTCACGCTCGAGGATGGGGATGCAGACCTCCTCGGTCGCGCCCGGGTACACAGTCGATTCGTAGACGACGATCGCGCCCCGCTTGAGGTGGCGCCCCACTGTCTCGGACGACTTCACCAACGGGGTGAAGTCCGGCTGGTGGGCTTCGTCGACCGGCGTGGGCACGGCGACGACGACGAAATCGGCTTCGCTCAGGGCGGCGGGATCGGTGTGGCAGCTGAGCCGGGTGGCGGCGCGCAGGTCATCGGACGACACCTCGCCGGTCGGGTCGTGGAACTCGCGATACGCAGCGACCTTCTCGGCGGAGAGGTCGAAGCCGATGGTCCGGTATTTCTTGCCGAACTCCACGGCGAGTGGCAGGCCGACGTAGCCCAGGCCGATGACGGCGATGGTGGTCATGATGCTGTTCCTTGTTGCGTTTGATCGTTTCGAAAATCAGAGGGTCTTCTGCAGCGCGACCGCCTCGCCATGCAGCGGCGTGCCTTCCTTGAGACGGGGCAGCAGGGCTTCGAGCTGGCTGCGCGCCTCCGCGCCGCGACCGGCCCTGGCGAGCGCCTTGGCGAGGTTGAGCTGCAGCGGCAGCAGATCGGGCCCCAGCGCCACCGCGCGCTTGAGGTTGGCGATGCCCGCCTCGAAGTCGCCGCGCTCGACCTGGATCATGCCCACGGTGTCGATGATGGCGGGGTTCTCCGGCGCGATGCGCAGCGCCTGCTCGCCATATTCCAGGGCCTTCGGGTCCTTCAACTCCTTCGCAGTCCACGCCAGGTTGTTGAGGATCAGTGCGTTCTGCGGCGCCATCTCGTGCATGCGGGTAAACAGCGTCTTCGCGTCGGCGAAGCGCTTCTCGGCGAGGGCGCGCTCGGCCAGGTAGCCGCGCATCACGAGGTCGGTCGGATTCTTCGCGAGCCAGTCAGCCGACATCCGGTCGGCGTCGGCCTTGCGTTCGGAGCGCATCAGCGCGGCGTGCAGGCGCGTGGCCGCCTGCCCGCCGCCGCCGTTGTCGAGCGCCTTGCGGTAGGCGGCCGCGGCCTCGGCCCACTTGCCGCCGTTGGCGAGGACCTCGCCTTCGAGCAGGTAGCCCGTCGGCCGCTGCGGCTGGCGGGCCTGCGCGTCCCGCGCCACCCTGAGGGCGCCGTCGCGATTGCCGCCCTCGATCAGCAGCGCGATCAGGCGCTGCTGCGCTTCGACCGCGTCGGGTGCGATGCTCAGCGCACGCCGCAGGGCCTGCTCGGCGGCAGCATTGTTCTTCAGGCTGCGCTGCACGTCGGCCAGCATCACGTGCGGCTGCGGCGAGCGCGGCTGCAGACTGGCGAGCTTGTTGAGGGCCGAGATCGCCTGCTGGCTGTCTCCCGCGGCCAGCTGCGCACGGGCCAGCATCTCGACCACGCGTGCATCCTCTGGATTCGCCGCAGCCACCTTCTGCGCCACCTGCAGCGCCTGCGGGAACTCGCGCTGGCGCAGGTGGTGCTGGACGATCGCGAGATTGGGCGCCACTGCGCCCGGCGAGGCGGCCTCCGCGCGCACCAGCGAAGCGAGCACGTCGGCAGGGGCGGCGCCGGTAGTGCGCTGCAACTCGGCCAGCGTCAGCAGTGCCTCGACGTTCTTCGGGTTGCGCTCGACCACCGCCCTGATCCGCCCGAGCGCATCCTCGGGCCGGCGCTCGGACAGATCGATGCGAGCCAGATTGACGGCCGCTGCGAGGTACTCGGGACGGATCGACAGCGCCTTCTCGAACGCCGCGCGCGCGGCCGGCACGTCGCGCTTGGCGAGCATCAGCCCGCCGCGCAGGTTGTGCACGAGCGGATTGTCCGGCTGCTTGCGCTCGAGCTGGGCGTGGGCCTCGAGCGCCTTGTCGGTCTCCCCGCGGCGCAGGTGCGCCATGACGAGCGCGAGGTCGGCCTGGATCGCGGAATCGTCCATCTGCGCCGCGCTCTCCAGGTCCGCAAACGCGGCAGAGGTGTCGCCTCCGGCCATGCGCGCGACGCCGAGGCGCATGCGCGCCTGCGCGTCCTCCGGGGCGGCACGCGCCGCGCGCTCGAAATACTCCTCCGCACGCTCGAAATCGCCGTTGGCGAGGAACACCTGGCCAGCGAGGCCGAGCAGCCGCGCGTCGAGCTCCGGCGCCTGCAGCAGCGGCTGCAGGTACTCGAGCGCGCGCGGAGCTTCGCCGGTGGCGAGATGGGAAACGACCATGATGCGGCGCGCCATCGCTTCGCGCGGTGCGCGCTCGAGCACGCGTGCGAGGTGGCTGCGGCCGATGACGTGTTCGTTCAGGCGCACCAGCACGGTGCCGGCCAGAAGCTCTGCAGGCAGGTATTGGGGGGCGTCCTTGAGCACCTGCAGGAGGGCGTCGCGGGCCTCGACCAGGCGGTTGTTCTGGTAATCCATCAGGGCCTTGAGGTAGCGCGTCGACGGATGGGACGGCGCCGCCTGCTGCATCGCCTGCAGGGCCTTCTCGGCCTCGGGCATGTCGTTCTGGCGCAGCAGCTGCGAAACCAGTGCGAAGTGGTAGTTGACCGCCCGCGGCGCCAGCCGGATGGCCTCGCGCAGCGCAACGAGGGCCTGCTCGGGCTGGTTGCGCAGGGTGAGTACGTCGGACAGCGTGGCGTGTGCCTCGGCCGCGGCGGCGTCACGCTTCACGGCCTCGCGCGCCTCGTCCTCCGCGGCCTGCAGGTCACCCTTGAGCATGTGGACGCGCGCCAGTCCGATGCGGGCTGCGGTCTGGTCGGGGCTGACCTCAAGCGCTTCGATGTAGCGCGCACGCGCCTTGTCGGCCTCGCCCTTGGAAAAATTGGCGTCACCAAGGGCGGCGAGTATCGTGGCCTGTGCGCCCGGTTCGGACACACGGGTCTCGGCGAAATCCTGCAGCAGCTTGTCGAACTCGCCCGCACCAAGCAGCGCGCGCGCCAGCAGGGGCGCGATCGGCTCCGCGGGATAGCCGAGCTCGCGCGCGCGCTGCAGTTCCTTGACGGCACCGGCGACGTCGCCCTGCTCGAGGTGGATGCCACCGAGCAGAAAGCGGGCTTCGGCGAGGTTGCCATTCTCCTGCAGCGCATTCTTGAGCTGGATGCTCGCTGCGCTCAGGTCCCGCTTGTCGAGGTAGGACTTCGCCGAGGCCAGCATCTCCTCCGGACTCTGCCCGCAGCCAACGACCAAGGCGGCCGAAAGCGCGGCGACCGCCACGCCCCGGGCGCGCGCCGACCACGTCGCGGGGGGAGTCGCATTCTGCTTCTGTCTCACGATCCATTCTCCTTCTTCAGGCCGAAACGGCCGAGCAGATCATATAGGGACGGCCGGCTGATGCCGAGGATCTCGGCTGCGCGGGCGATGTTGCCGTTGGTGCGTGCGATGACCTTGAGGACGGCGTTGCGCTCGGCCTGGTCGCGCACCGCGCGCAGGTTGAGGTGCTCGAGATCTTCGTCGGGGGCCTCCAGGCCGAGGTCGGCGGCGGTGATGCAGTCGCCATCGGCCATGATCACCGCGCGCTTCATGCAGTTCTCGAGTTCGCGCACGTTGCCCGGCCACGCATGCGCCTCGATCGCGGACAGGGCGTCGTCGGCCAGCATCGGCGTACGGCGACCATTGTCGCGTGCAAATCGTTGCGCGAATGCGTGCGCAAGCAGGGTCGCATCGCCCTCGCGGTCGCGCAGTGGCGGAATCTCGATGACGATCTCGGCGAGCCTGTAGTACAGATCCTCGCGGAAGTTGCCCGCCTGGATCTGGGCCTTGAGGTCGCGGTGGGTGGCGCAGACGATGCGGACGTCGACGGGGATCTCCTCGCGCCCGCCGACACGCTCGATCCGGCGCTCCTGCAGGAAGCGCAGCAGCTTGGCCTGGAGAGCCATGGGAAGGTCGCCGATCTCGTCGAGGAAGAGCGTGCCGCCGTGGGCGGTCTCGATCTTGCCCAGCGTCTGCTTGACCGCACCGGTGAAGGCGCCCTTCTCGTAACCGAACAGCTCGCTTTCGAGCAGCGCGTCGGGAATCGCCGCGCAGTTGATGGCGACGAAGCGTTCGCGGGCGCGCGGCGACAGGGCATGCAGCCCGCGCGCGAGGATCTCCTTGCCGGTCCCGCTCTCGCCCAGCAGCGCCACGGTCACCGACGCCGAGGCGAGCTTCTCGATCGTGCGGCAGATCTTGAGCATGCCCGGATCGCGCGTGAGCAGCCCGGAGAGCGGACTGCCCTCGAGCGCGGCCAGGCGGGCGTTTTCCTTCTGCAGGTCATGCATGCGGAAGGCGCGGTCGATGGTCAGGTTGAGCAGCTCCGGCTCGAAGGGCTTGGCGAAGAAGTCGTAGGCGCCCAGACCCACCGCCTTCACCGCGTTCTCGCGGTCGTGCTGTCCGGTAAGCACGATGACCTTGGTGTCGGGCGCCAGGGCGAGGATCTCGCGCAGCAGCCTGAAGCCTTCGCTGACGTCGTCCGGGGCCGGCGGCAAGCCGAGATCCATGGTGACCACCGCCGGCTCGTGCTTGCGCAGCTGGGTGATGGCGCTTTCGCGGTCGTCGGCGACCACGGCGTCGCAGGCATCGAAGGCCCATCGCATCTGCTTCTGCAGCGCGGGGTCGTCCTCCACGATCAATAGGGTACGGCGCTTATCGGGCGTCGAGTTCACTGTTTCGCTGCTCATGTTCCGTTCATCAATGATCACGACGGCTGATCGGAAGCGCGATCGTGACCCGGGTCCCCACGCCCACCTCGCTGTCATAGCGCAGGGTGCCGCCGATCTCCTCGAGATACTGGCGTGTCTCGAACACGCCGATACCCATTCCGCTCGACTTGGTGGTCTGGAAGGGACGCGACAGGCGCTCGCGGATGAAATCGGGCGTCATCCCGCAACCGTTGTCCTCTACGACGAGGCGTACCCGTGCGGCATCGGCCATCTCGAGTGTCAGGGACACCTTACCAGCCTCATCGGTCGCGTCGAGGGCATTTTGCACGACATGCCCGATGATGCGCTCGAGCCGCTCGGGATGGGCGGTGACCTCGCAGGCGGCAGCGGTTCCGAGTTGCAGATCGACCAGCGGGCGCTGGTTGCGCTTGTGCTCGCACACCGCGCGGACCAGCGCGACGAGGTCGACCGCACGCGGCGGGTCGATCGAGCGTTTCTCCTGCAACTGGGACATCAGCCCGCGCATGCGCGACTCGACGTGTGCCACCGTCTCCAGCATGTCCTGTTGAAACTCCGGGTTGTCGCGATGGCGCTCGGCGTTCTTGAGCATGAGCGAGAGCTGCGCCACGAGATTCTTCAGGTCGTGCACGACGAAGGCCGACATGCGATTGAACGAGTCGAACTTGCGGGCCTCGAGCAGCGCCTCGGCCGCGAGCATGCGGTCGAGATAGCCTGCAGCCTGGCGCTGCGCCGTCTTGAGCAGGTCCAGCACCTCCCAGTCGATGTCGAACGGCGTGCGCGGCGAGCTGAGCACCACGAAGCCGATGAGGCGCTCCGCCGTCTTGAGCGGAATGACGAGCCATGCGTCCTCGAGCCGCGACAACCATTCCGGCAACAGCAATCCCTCGTAGCGCGAGGGCTGGGCGCGCAACTCCTCGAGATTGATGATCCACTCGCGTTCGTCCAGGAAACCGCAGAACGGCGCCCCCTTGGGCTCGACGATCCGCATTTCGGGGTGGTTGAGCCGCGAGTGCATGGCGAAATTGCCGTAAGGATCAGCCAGCCATAAGGCCCCCCCGGGACTCTCGACCAGGTCGGACAGGGCGCGAATCACGGACTGTCCCAGATCCAGGCCGCTATCCGCGGCTGACAGGGCCTGCGTGAAGCGCAGCCACTCGTTGCGGTAGTCGTAGCGATAGGAAAACAGATGCTTGCTGATCAGCACGCGCAGCCTGGCGCGCAGCGCCCCGGAAAAGAGCAGTGCGCCCAGTAGCACGAGGCCGGCGAAAAGCAGCGTCATCTGCAACGCCCGCCCCCAGTCTCCGCCAAAATAGCGCACGTAGTACGCGGCGCCGGCGATCACCAGCAGATAGAGCCCGGCGCCGGCAAGCGCGGTCGAATGAAACACCACCTCCCGCGACACCGACATGCGCAAGGTCCAGGACGGGCTGCGCGTTCCCGACAGCGCAACGAGCGGGATCAGCAGCGCATGCGCGAGACCACGCACCGCCCACACATCCTCGTCGATGCGTGCGAACAGGAAGGCATCGGCGAACAGGTACAGCTCGAAGGTGTAACCCGCAGCCAGCGCCAGACACACTGGCTTGATGCCCCAGCGCGAATTGCCCGGCACCCCCCGGTAGAGCTGCTCGACCAGCATCAGGCCGACGATCGCATGCGCCAGCCAGGCCGCCAGAACAGGTCTCAGCGGCAACCGCTCGCTGCCATACGAGGCCTCGAACGCCAAGGCGGCGAACTGGAACACCACGACGGCCGCGGCAAGCAGCGCCGGCCAGCGCAGACGCCCCGCCCACAAGGGGCGGGAGAGAACGATGAGGAAGGCGTACCATGCGCCGCCGCGCAGCACGTCGAGCACCATGGCACCGAGCGCCAGCAACACGCCCGACTGCACAGCCGTGGCCGCCGAGAACGCAGCCCAGAGGCAGGACGCCACGACCGCGACGAACAGCACGCCGCCCGGCAGCGCGCCGCGCCACGCGAAGAAGATATAGAGCCCGAAAAACGAATAGGCCAACGCCGCCAGGCCGTAGCCCCAGGTCGCGACCTCAGCCACGCAAGAACTCCCCAGCGCTCAAGGATGTATCCCGGACACGCCTCGGTGCGCGCGCGCTCGCCTACTGGATGCGAGCAACTCAGTGCGCCCCTTCGCCGGTCAGCACCACGCGCACCGTCTCGAAAAGCACGAGCGTGTCGAGGATCAGCGAGTGGTTCTTGACGTAATACAGGTCGTACTGCAATTTCTCCGCGGCATCATCGACCGACGCGCCATACTGGTAGCGAACCTGAGCCCAACCCGTCACACCTGGCTTGACACAGTGGCGCACCGCGTAGAACGGGATCTGCTGTGTCAGCTGATCCACGAAGTAGGGGCGCTCGGGCCGCGGCCCCACGAGGCTCATCTCCCCTGCAAGGACGTTGAAGAGTTGCGGCAGTTCGTCGATACGCAACTTGCGGATGATCCTGCCGATACGTGTCACACGGTCGTCATTGGTGGTGGCCCACCGCGGCTTGCCGTCCTTCTCTGCATCGCGCCGCATGCTGCGGAACTTGACCACGCGGAAAGTCCTGCCGCCCCGCCCCACGCGCTCCTGAGCGTAGAAGATCGGCGCGCCGTCCTCGATCAGGATCAACAGTGCCGTCAGCAGCATTACTGGCGACGCCAGGATGAGCAACGTGGTTCCGACGATAAGGTCGAAGCAGCGCTTCACGAACGTACGCGCCCACCCCTGGCGAAAACCGTCACCGTAGATCAACCAGCTCGCCCGCAGGGAGTCGAGTCGAACCTGCCCTTGAACGCGCTCGAAAAACGACGACAGATCGAGGATCCTGATGCCGGCCAGCTTGCAGTCGAGCAGCTCGCGCAGCGAAAGGACCCCGCCCCGTCGCTCGCGCACAGCCACGATCACTTCGTCCACGCGCAGGTTGCGGACGACGTCCACCAGGCTGCCGGGAGGCAATACCCCGACCGGGTCGACTTCGATTCGCTCGCCTCCACTGACCGGGAGGAAGCCGACGATCTCGACGCTGCGCTGCAGCGGACGTGTAAGGTCGTGATGAACCATCTGCGCATCGCGACCGGTGCCGACGATGAGCACCCGCGGAACGAACAGGCCAGCAGCCTGGCGCTGATTGACGAGCCCCCGGATCAACAACAATGAACAGAGCAGGATCAGGACGCTGATCTGTAGGGAGTGCGGCGCAATCTCCGCCCAGGGCAGAAGCCCGAAGATGATATAGGCGACAGGCAAACTCACCACCAGCGAGAGCGCCACACGTGCGAACGCCTGCCGGTGAGAGCGCTGATAAACGGGCCGATACAAGCCCATGGCTGCGTTCAGCGTGATCATGATCGCAGCGAAGGCCAACGCAGAAGGCAGACAGACCGCCCAGTCGGGCGCTGATGGCGAGGATTGCAGGGCAATGGCTGCCACTACGATCGCAAACAGGGTCAGTGCATCGAAGAGAACCTGCTGCAGGGTGTGCGTCGGAAGATAGTGGCTGAACACCTTCAGCATAGGGCGCCTCTGATAGGAAAAATCCTTGCAACAGCCGAGACGTGGCCGCCAACGAGCAGAAGAGCTCGGCTCAAATGAACGAATGGTCTCTTTTTAAGCCTAGCTCAAGACCAGAAACGTTGACGTGATCTACTTCACGCACGCCCAGCCTGGTACAACGCTTCCATCCTCAGTAGGCTACGCGACCCGACGGCACGGTTGCAGGCTACGCATGCTTGCACGGAGCATGAGCGGAGTTGATTTTAGCATGCGGACCCTGTAGCGTCGGCAGCACCCTTCCCCCCTAGCTATAAGGAGAAACCATGAGCAGCACACAGCGCGATTTCAGCGAAGTCTACAGTCATCGCTTCGAAGACTTGGAAGTGGGCATGACCGCCTCCGTGTCGCGCACGGTGAGCGAGGCGGACATTCTCATGTTCGCTGGAGTTTCAGGCGACACCAATCCGGTTCACCTGGACCAGGAATTTGCCGCCAGCACGATGTTCGGCGGCCGCATCGCCCACGGGATGCTATCGGCCGGCCTGATCTCCGCGGTGTTCGGCACCCGCCTGCCTGGTCCCGGAAGCATCTACCTGTCCCAATCCCTGAAGTTCAAGGCACCGGTCAAGATCGGCGATACGGTCGTCGCTCGCGTGACAGTCAAGGAACTCAAGACCGAGAAGCGCCGCGCGGTTTTCACCACCGTATGCTCGGTAGGCGGCAACATGGTCCTTGACGGTGAAGCCGAGTTGCTTATCCCCGCGCGAAGCTAAACGTCGCGCTCGCAGCGAAGGCTAGCCCCGCGCCCAGGCCACGCTGCACCCCTGCGCCGTGCGATGAGCAGCAATACCGCACGGTGCAGCCGCTTGAACGACGACTTGGCTCGCATCGGCGCGAGTCTGACGACAGCGTGGGAGCACTGTAAGCGCCCGCAGCATGCGTCTTGCCCCTTCGCTCAGGCGCAGCGGGCTGGGGCCAGCGATAGCGCAAGGACTCGCCGATCTCGCTGCAAGGCTGAACTAAAACTGTTGGAGCACATCCTTCGTCTGCGCTTGAGCGAAACCGCAAGATGGGTTGGCCGGGTGCTTACCGACATCCATCGTGTCCACCATCAAGATTGATGGACACCATCTTCAATGGGCTATTGAGTGCTCGCGCATTCCCGCTTTTTTGTTCCGATTGTGCAAAAGCGAACGCCCCGCACATTGGACATGTACGGGGCGTTGTATGGGGTTAGTCTGACGATGACCTACTTTCACGAGGGCGGACCTCACTATCATCGGCGCATGTGCGTTTCACGGTCCTGTTCGGGAAGGGAAGGGGTGGTTCCACACGGCTATGGTCGTCAGACTTTGACTTGTTCTCTGCGTTGATTTGCAGAGCAAAGATTGGAAGAAGTGAGTTGTGTGATTGTCTGGATTGCGTGTTTTGGCAACCAGAGAGTCGAGTTCGTTTTGTTTTGAAGGTTATAGGATCAAGCCACACGGGCAATTAGTACCGGTTAGCTGAACGTGTTGCCACGCTTACACACCCGGCCTATCAACGTTGTGGTCTTCAACGACCCTTCAGGGGGCTCGAGGCCCCGGGGAAGTCTCATCTTGAGGCGAGTTTCCCGCTTAGATGCTTTCAGCGGTTATCTCTTCCGCACATAGCTACCCGGCGATGCGACTGGCGTCACAACCGGTACACCAGGGGTGCGTCCACTCCGGTCCTCTCGTACTAGGAGCAGGCCCTCTCAAACTTCCAGCGCCCACGGCAGATAGGGACCAAACTGTCTCACGACGTTTTAAACCCAGCTCACGTACCACTTTAAATGGCGAACAGCCATACCCTTGGGACCGGCTACAGCCCCAGGATGTGATGAGCCGACATCGAGGTGCCAAACTCCGCCGTCGATGTGAACTCTTGGGCGGAATCAGCCTGTTATCCCCAGAGTACCTTTTATCCGTTGAGCGATGGCCCTTCCATACAGAACCACCGGATCACTATGACCTGCTTTCGCACCTGCTCGACGTGTGGGTCTCGCAGTCAAGCCACCTTTTGCCATTGCACTATCAGTACGATGTCCGACCGTACCTAGGTGACCTTCGTACTCCTCCGTTACCTTTTGGGAGGAGACCGCCCCAGTCAAACTGCCCACCATGCACGGTCCCCGACCTGGATTCACAGGCCTGGGTTAGAACCTCGACGACACCAGGGTGGTATTTCAAGGATGGCTCCACCAGAACTAGCGTCCTGGCTTCATAGCCTCCCACCTATCCTACACAAGTCCCGTCAAAGTCCAATGCAAAGCTACAGTAAAGGTTCATGGGGTCTTTCCGTCTAGCCGCGGGGAGATTGCATCTTCACAAACATTTCAACTTCGCTGAGTCTCAGGAGGAGACAGTGTGGCCATCGTTACGCCATTCGTGCAGGTCGGAACTTACCCGACAAGGAATTTCGCTACCTTAGGACCGTTATAGTTACGGCCGCCGTTTACCGGGGCTTCGATCAAGAGCTTGCACCCCATCACTTAACCTTCCGGCACCGGGCAGGCGTCACACCCTATACGTCCACTTTCGTGTTTGCAGAGTGCTGTGTTTTTAATAAACAGTCGCAGCCACCGATTCTCTGCGACCCCGTTCCGCTCCGGCCGCGAGGGCCTTCACGTACCAGGGGCATACCTTCTCCCGAAGTTACGGTATCAATTTGCCGAGTTCCTTCTCCTGAGTTCTCTCAAGCGCCTTGGTATTCTCTACCAGCCCACCTGTGTCGGTTTGCGGTACGGTCACTCTATGACTGAAGCTTAGAGGCTTTTCCTGGAAGCTGGGTATCACTCACTTCGGATCCGAGGATCCTCGTCATCACGCCTCATCTAAGCCACGCGGATTTGCCTACGCAGCACGACTACACGCTTAAACCACCTATTCCAACAGATGGCCGAGCTAACCTTCTCCGTCCCCCCATCGCATCATAGAGCGGTACAGGAATATTGACCTGTTTCCCATCGACTACGCATTTCTGCCTCGCCTTAGGGGCCGACTCACCCTGCGCCGATGAACGTTGCGCAGGAAACCTTGGGCTTACGGCGAGGGTGCTTTTCACACCCTTTATCGCTACTCATGTCAGCATTCGCACTTCCGATACCTCCAGCATCCCTTACGAGACACCTTCGCAGGCTTACGGAACGCTCCCCTACCACGTGTCAAAGACACATCCGCAGCTTCGGTTCATGGCTTGAGCCCCGTTACATCTTCCGCGCAGGACGACTCGACTAGTGAGCTATTACGCTTTCTTTAAAGGGTGGCTGCTTCTAAGCCAACCTCCTAGCTGTCTATGCCTTCCCACCTCGTTTGCCACTTAGCCATGCATTTGGGACCTTAGCTGGCGGTCTGGGTTGTTTCCCTCTTGACACCGGACGTTAGCACCCGATGTCTGTCTGCCGTATATCACTTTGCGGTATTCGGAGTTTGCTATCGCGGGGTAGATCGCAATGACCCCCCCAACGATTACAGTGCTCTACCCCCGCAAGTGTCCGTACGACGCACTACCTAAATAGTTTTCGGGGAGAACCAGCTATTTCCGGATTTGTTTAGCCTTTCACCCCTATCCACAGCTCATCCCCTAACTTTTCAACGTTAGTGGGTTCGGACCTCCAGTACCTGTTACGGCACCTTCATCCTGGCCATGGATAGATCATCCGGTTTCGGGTCTACGCCCAGCAACTCTGACGCCCTTATCAGACTCGCTTTCGCTACGCCTCCCCTACTCGGTTAAGCTCGCTACTGAACGTAAGTCGCTGACCCATTATACAAAAGGTACGCAGTCACCCCTTACGAGGCTCCCACTGTTTGTATGCATGCGGTTTCAGGATCTATTTCACTCCCCTCCCGGGGTTCTTTTCGCCTTTCCCTCACGGTACTGGTTCACTATCGGTCGATCACGAGTATTTAGCCTTGGAGGATGGTCCCCCCATCTTCAGACAGGATTTCTCGTGTCCCGCCCTACTTGTCGCACGCTCAGACCCGCCACCGGCTTTTCGCATACGGGACTATCACCCTGTATCGTCGGACTTTCCAGACCGTTTTGCTAAGCTGATGGTTTAGTCGTGCAGGCTGCTCCGCGTTCGCTCGCCACTACTTGCGGAATCTCGGTTGATTTCTGTTCCTCGAGCTACTTAGATGTTTCAGTTCGCTCGGTTCGCCTCCTCAGACCTATGTATTCAGTCTGGGATACCCCTTGCGGGGTGGGTTTCCCCATTCGGACATCGTGGGATCAAAGCTCTATTGCCAGCTCCCCCACGCTTTTCGCAGGCTTACACGTCCTTCATCGCCTGTGATCGCCAAGGCATCCACCACATGCACTTAGTCGCTTGATCCTATAACCTTGGACCCTCTCCGATGTTGCCATCTCGAAGGCCCGCGTACAGGAACGAACTCGTTTGTGCGATCAAGACTGTGCTGACTACGCAGCCTTGATCAATGCAATCACACAACTTGCAGTACGCACCGGCTCGGTACGTACTACACTTCTTCCACTTTGTTAAAGAGCGAACCTCTACACCCGGCAACCGAAGCTGCCGACCAAGAAGTAAGAGATACCGCCATCGCAACCGATGCCCGCCATCTCTTACTTCTCGAACCTGTTCCCTGGACAGTACTGGTGGAGCTGGTCGGGATCGAACCGACGACCTACGGCTTGCAAAGCCGCCGCTCTCCCAGCTGAGCTACAGCCCCATACTGCTTCGAGCAACCAATTGATTGGTGGGTCTGGTTGGGTTCGAACCAACGACCCCCGCCTTATCAAGACGGTGCTCTAACCAGCTGAGCTACAGACCCTCTCATCCGAGGCTCTTCGCCTGAACAACCGATAAGTTGTGGATACTTGGCCGTCGATGGCCTGTTCTCTTGAAAGGAGGTGATCCAGCCGCACCTTCCGATACGGCTACCTTGTTACGACTTCACCCCAGTCATGAATCTCACCGTGGTAAGCGCCCTCCCGAAGGTTAAGCTACCTACTTCTGGTGAAACCCACTCCCATGGTGTGACGGGCGGTGTGTACAAGACCCGGGAACGTATTCACCGCAGCATGCTGATCTGCGATTACTAGCGATTCCGACTTCACGTAGTCGAGTTGCAGACTACGATCCGGACTACGATCGGCTTTAAGGGATTGGCTCCACCTCGCGGCTTGGCAACCCTCTGTACCGACCATTGTATGACGTGTGAAGCCCTACCCATAAGGGCCATGAGGACTTGACGTCATCCCCACCTTCCTCCGGTTTGTCACCGGCAGTCTCACTAGAGTGCCCAACCAAATGATGGCAACTAGTGACAAGGGTTGCGCTCGTTGCGGGACTTAACCCAACATCTCACGACACGAGCTGACGACAGCCATGCAGCACCTGTGTTCTGGCTCCCGAAGGCACCCTCGCCTCTCAGCAAGGTTCCAGACATGTCAAGGGTAGGTAAGGTTTTTCGCGTTGCATCGAATTAATCCACATCATCCACCGCTTGTGCGGGTCCCCGTCAATTCCTTTGAGTTTTAACCTTGCGGCCGTACTCCCCAGGCGGTCGACTTCACGCGTTAGCTGCGTCACTCAGTGCATTGCTGCTCCGAACGACTAGTCGACATCGTTTAGGGCGTGGACTACCAGGGTATCTAATCCTGTTTGCTCCCCACGCTTTCGTGCATGAGCGTCAGTACAGGCCCAGGGGGCTGCCTTCGCCATCGGTGTTCCTCCTGATATCTACGCATTTCACTGCTACACCAGGAATTCCACCCCCCTCTGCCGTACTCTAGCCTTGCAGTCACAAACGCAGTTCCCAGGTTAAGCCCGGGGATTTCACATCTGTCTTACAAAACCGCCTGCGCACGCTTTACGCCCAGTAATTCCGATTAACGCTCGCACCCTACGTATTACCGCGGCTGCTGGCACGTAGTTAGCCGGTGCTTCTTAGTCCGGTACCGTCATCCACACGCTATGTTAGAGCGTGCGATTTCTTCCCGGCCGAAAGAGCTTTACAACCCGAAGGCCTTCTTCACTCACGCGGCATGGCTGGATCAGGCTTGCGCCCATTGTCCAAAATTCCCCACTGCTGCCTCCCGTAGGAGTCTGGGCCGTGTCTCAGTCCCAGTGTGGCGGATCATCCTCTCAGACCCGCTACGGATCGTCGCCTAGGTGGGCCTTTACCCCACCTACTAGCTAATCCGACATCGGCCGCTCCAATCGCGCGAGGTCCGAAGATCCCCCGCTTTCTCCCTCAGGACGTATGCGGTATTAGCGTAGCTTTCGCTACGTTATCCCCCACGACATGGGCACGTTCCGATGCATTACTCACCCGTTCGCCACTCGCCGGCAGGCCGAAGCCCCCGCTGCCGTTCGACTTGCATGTGTAAAGCATGCCGCCAGCGTTCAATCTGAGCCAGGATCAAACTCTTAAGTTCAATCCAGCAAAGTACTCAAAATACTGACTTTAATCAGCATGAGCACCAATCATTGTGAAACCAGTCGCCAAAGCGACTCGACCACAACAACCAAGCACCCACACTTATCGGTTGTTCAATTTTTTAAAGAACCGCTGCATTCGCTGCAGCAGAGAAGCGAGATTATGATCAGCTATCCAACCACTGTCAAGCATCTTGCGAATCTTTTTTTACCGCCGCCCCGGAACAAACCCGAAACGCTGACCCGCACAACACCCGCCTCGCTTCTCCCTCCACCGCCGCCTCGCCTTCCGAAGAACCGCTGCAGCGCTGAAGAGGTGCGCATTATAGACACCCAAAAAACAACGTCAACAACAAAAAACAACAAAGATACTTATGCAGACATTCGCCCATGAAAGCAAGGCCGAAGCACCGAACGCTCTATCACACCCCTCTCTCGAAGCCACCCGAATCATCCACGGTGGTCATTTCGGCGGTTGCGATGGACAGGACCGCGATGTTATCGTCCGCGCGACACGCGGGAGAGAACTCCACTCGGAGTCGCCGAAGGCGCAACCCCCGGAACCGCTCAGGCAAAAGGACCGCGTGCGCAGCAAGAGTCTGGAGAGCGGTACGGGCGCAAGGCGCCGGCGTACCCACCGAAGGGGCACCTCGCAATCATCCATAGCTCCTATATATATGGGCGGCGGGTGAAGGCGAAAAAATCTCTCAGGTAAAAGGACAGATGGGGCGAGTGCGACGACGAGTCGTGCCGCCCCTTTTTTGTCCACCCTGACGGAGCGCCTTCGCGATGACTATCGCTGCCAAGCAGACCCCCCTCCACGCCGCCCACGTCGCCGCCGGCGCACGAATGGTCGACTTTGCCGGCTGGGATATGCCGGTCAACTACGGATCGCAGATCGAGGAGCATCACGCGGTGCGACGCGACGCCGGCATGTTCGATGTCTCGCACATGCTCGGCCTCGACCTCGCTGGACCCGACGCCACCTCTTGGCTGCGTGGCCTGCTGGCCAACGACGTCGCAAAACTCAAGGAGAGCGGCAAGGCGCTCTACTCCTGCATGCTCAACGAGCGCGGCGGTGTAATTGACGACTTGATCGTCTACCGCTTCAGCGATGCCGACTACCGCATCGTCGTCAACGCCGGCACCGCCGACAAGGACGTGGCCTGGATGCGTCAGCGCATCGCCGCCACCGGTGCAAACGTGACACTGCAGGCGCGCCGCGATCTGGCAATGATCGCCATCCAAGGGCCACTGGCAATCGAGCGCGCCGCTGCTGCGCTTCCCGAACTCTCCACCGCCAACGGCGTCCCCGCCCCCTTCGTCGGCAAGCGCGTGGGTGACCTGCTGATCGCGCGCACCGGCTACACCGGCGAGGACGGGCTCGAGATCGCCGTTCCAGCCAGCCGCGCCGAAGCGATGTGGAACGCGCTCCTTGCCGCGGGCGTGCGGCCATGCGGTCTCGGTGCGCGCGACACCTTGCGCCTGGAGGCGGGAATGAATCTCTACGGCCAGGACATGGATGAAGATGTATCGCCGCTCGACGCCGGCCTGTCCTGGACGGTAGACATGAAGGACGCGGCCCGCGACTTTGTCGGCCGCACGGCACTGCAGGCCAAGCCTGCCAGCCAACGCCTGCTCGGCCTGATCCTCGACGACAAGGGCGTGCTGCGCTCGCACATGAAAGTGTTCACGGCCGGCGGCGAGGGCGAGACGACCAGCGGCAGTTTCTCGCCGTCGCTCGAGAAATCGATCGCCTTTGCCCGCGTCCCGCTGGCCACTCAACCTGGCGAAGCGGTCGAGGTCGACGTTCGCGGCAAACGCCTGCGGGCGCGCACCGTGAAATTGCCGTTCGTGCGCAACGGCAAGGCGCTGGTCTGACCGGAACCACCGGGGCGACGAAACCCCTGCCTGCGCGCCACCCGCGCTGGACGGCATGAAGCTTTAATCAACAAGTACCCATATTCGCAACGCAGAAGTCCCCTTTCCCGACCGGAGAACACCATGAGCAAGGTCCCCAGCACTCTCAAGTACACCAAGTCGCACGAATGGATCCGCGTCGAGGACGACGGCACGCTGACCATCGGCGTCACCGATCACGCCCAGGAGGCCCTGGGTGACATCGTCTTCCTCGAGTTGCCGGAAGCCGGCCGCGCGCTGTCCGCCGGCGAAGCCTGCGCAGTGATCGAGTCGGTCAAGGCGGCCTCCGACATCTACGCGCCGGTGGCCGGTGAAGTGCTCGGCAACAACCAGGATGCGATCGACGCGCCCGAGAGCATCAACGCCGACGCCTACGCCAACTGGCTGTTCAAGCTCAAGCCGGCCAACGCCGCCGACGTCGCTGCCTTGATGGATGCCGCGGCCTACGAAGCGGAAATCGCCCAGGCCTGACCATGACCGACACCCTGCTTTCCGCACCGCTCGCCTGCCTCGAGCAGCGCGATGCCTTCGTCCACCGCCACCTCGGCCCCGACGCCAGCGAGATCACGCGCATGTGCGCGACCCTGGGAGTCGCCGACGTGGACGCCCTGATCGAGCAGACCGTGCCCGCCGGCATCCGCCTCGAGTCGCCGCTGCCGCTCGCCGGCGCGATGCCCGAGCACGAGGCGCTCGCTCGCTTGAAGACGATCGCCGACCGCAATGTGGTCAAGAAGTCTCTCATCGGCCAGGGCTACTACGGCACCCACGTCCCCGCGGTCGTACTCCGCAACGTGCTCGAGAACCCGGGCTGGTACACCGCCTACACGCCCTACCAGGCCGAGATCGCCCAGGGCCGCCTGGAGGCCCTGCTGAACTATCAGCAGATGGTGATCGACCTCACCGGCCTGGAGCTCGCCAACGCCTCGCTGCTCGACGAAGCCACCGCCGCCGCCGAAGCGATGACGATGGCACGTCGGGTCTCGAAATCGAAGTCGAACGTGTTCTTCATCGACGAGGCCTGCTTCCCGCAGACCATCGACGTGGTCCGCACGCGCGCGCAGTACTTCGGCTACGAGCTCGTCTACGGCCAGGCCGCCGAGGCGGGTAACCACGACTGCTTCGGCGCGCTGCTGCAATACCCGAACGCGCGCGGCGAAGTGGTTGATCTCACGACCCCGATCGCCGAGCTCAAGGCCAAGGGTGCCGTGATCGCCGTGGCAAGCGATCTGATGGCCCTGATGCTGCTCAAGAGCCCCGGCTCGATGGGTGCCGACATCGCCCTCGGTTCGGCGCAGCGCTTCGGCGTGCCGATGGGCTTCGGGGGCCCGCACGCTGCCTTCTTCGCCACGCGCGAAAGCTACGTCCGCTCGATGCCCGGCCGCATCATCGGCGTGTCCAAGGACGCCCGCGGCAAGACCGCGCTGCGCATGACGCTGCAGACCCGCGAGCAGCACATCCGCCGCGAGAAGGCGAACTCGAACATCTGCACCTCCCAGGTGTTGCTCGCCAACCTCTCCGGCTTCTATGCCGTGTACCACGGGCCGCAGGGCCTGCGCACGATCGCAGCGCGCATTCACCGCCTCGCCGCGGTGCTCGCCGCCGGGCTGCGCGAGGCCGGGTTCGGCGTGCATGAGCGCCCCTTCTTCGACACCATCGAAGTCGAGGTGGGCGCCCGCGCCCCCGCCATCCTGCGCGCAGCCGAGGAGGCGGGCTACAACCTGCGCAGCGTCACCGGCACCACGCTCGGCGTGTCGGTGGATGAAACCACCACCCGCACGGACATCGGCGCGGTGCTCGGCTGCTTCGGCGCCGACGCGGACGTAGGCGCGCTCGACGCCCGCGTCGCGGCCACGGGCGGCGCCCTGCCCGCTGAGCTGCTGCGCACAGACGCCGTGCTCACGCACCCGGTGTTCAACACGCACCACACCGAGCACGAGATGCTGCGCTATCTCAAGAAGCTGCAGAACCGCGACCTTGCGCTCGACCACTCGATGATCTCGCTCGGCTCGTGCACGATGAAGCTGAACGCCACCAGCGAGATGATCCCCATCACCTGGCCGGCGTTCGCAAACCTCCACCCGTTCGCGCCGCGCGAGCAGGCCGCCGGCTATCTCGAGATGATCGAGGGCCTGGCCGACTACTTGCGCGCGGTCACCGGCTTCCCGGCGATCAGCATGCAGCCGAACTCGGGGGCCCAGGGCGAGTACGCCGGCCTGGTGGCGATCGCCCGCTACCACGCCAGCCGTGGCGAGGCCAACCGCAAGGTCTGCCTGATCCCGAAGTCCGCCCATGGCACCAACCCTGCCACCGCGCAGATGTGCGGCATGCAGGTGGTGGTGGTCGAGTGCGACGACAACGGCAACGTCGACGTCGCCGACCTGAAGGCCAAGGCCGAGCGGCACGCCGCCGAGCTCGCCGCGCTGATGATCACCTACCCATCGACCCACGGTGTGTTCGAGGAATCGATCCGCGAGATCTGCGCGATCGTCCATCAGCATGGGGGCCAGGTGTACATGGACGGCGCCAACCTCAACGCCCAGGTCGGTCTTACCTCGCCCGCGGCGATCGGCGCAGACGTATCGCACATGAACCTGCATAAGACCTTCTGCATCCCCCACGGCGGCGGCGGTCCCGGCATGGGCCCGATCGGTCTGGCGGCTCATCTCGCGCCCTTCATGGCGGACCATGTGGTGCAGCCGACCGGAGGGGCGGAGCGCCCGAACCTCGGTCAGGGTGCGGTCTCGGCGGCGCCCTTCGGCTCGGCGAGCATCCTGCCGATCTCGTGGATGTACATCACGATGATGGGCGGCGAAGGCCTCGAGCAGGCGACCAAGGTGGCGATCCTCAACGCCAACTACCTCGCCGAGCGCCTCGAGGACCACTACCCGGTGCTCTACACCGGCAGCAAGGGCCGGGTCGCGCACGAGTGCATCCTCGACATCCGCCCGCTCAAGGCGGCGACCGGCATCTCCGAGGTCGACATCGCCAAGCGCCTGATGGACTACGGTTTCCACGCGCCGACCATGTCCTTCCCGGTAGCCGGCACGATCATGGTCGAGCCGACCGAGTCGGAGGATCTCGGCGAGCTGGAGCGCTTCGCAGACGCGATGATCGCGATCCGCGAGGAGATCCGCCAAGTCGAGGCCGGGAGCTGGCCCGCCGATGACAACCCGCTCAAGCACGCGCCGCACACCCAGGCCGACTTCCTCGGCGAATGGAGCCGCCCCTACTCGCGCGAGCAGGCAGTCTTTCCGTTGCCCTGGGTCGCCGAGAACAAGTTCTGGCCGAGCGTCAATCGCATCGACGACGTCTATGGCGATCGCAACCTGTTCTGCGCCTGCGTGCCGATGAGCGACTACGCGGAGTAAGGCGACCGCAGGGTCTGCGCGCTGGTAGAATCCGGCCGCCCGGTAGAGAGCCACGCCCTCGGGCGTGGCTTTTTTTCGCACCCGGCCGGCGCACGCGCGGCCGGGCATTCCGCCCCGAACCCAGCCCGAGCCGCTGACCGCACGCCCCGACCCCCGCTCCGACGGAACCGACCAAGGTGATCATTTCCCCTCGCACCGACCGCAAGGCCCTCTGGCTCACGCTGCTGCTCACCAGCCTCGGCGCACTCCTGCTGCTGTCCGCGATCCTGTGGTCGCGCACCCGCCCGATCGAGATGCACGACCTGCATCTGGCCGAGGGCGAGAAACTGAAGTGCGTGTCCTACGCGCCCTTCCACCGCCCTGGACAGACGCCGCTCGACATCGACGCCCACATCGGGCGCGAACAGATCGCCGCCGATCTCGCCGCGCTGGCGAAGATCACCGAATGCGTCCGCCTGTACTCGGTCGCGCAGGGCCTGGACCAGGTGCCCGAGCTCGCGCGCCCGCTCGGCATGAAGGTCTTGCTTGGCGCCTGGATCGGCTATGAAAAGGCGCGCAACGCGCGCGAACTCGAGCATGCAATCGCACTGGCCAACGCCAACACCGACGTCGTGCACGCACTGATCGTGGGTAACGAGGTGCTGCTGCGCCGCGAGCGCACCGAAGACGAGATGCGAGTGCTCATCCGTCATGCCAAGGCGAACGCGAAGGTCCCGGTCACCTACGCCGATGTGTGGGAGTTCTGGACCCGCCACGACAGCCTCGCCGCCGAGGTGGATTTCGTGACCGTGCATATCCTGCCCTTCTGGGAGGACGAGCCGGTCGACATCGCGCTCGCCCTCGAGCACGTCGCCGACACCCGCAAGCACGTTGGCCAGCACTTCGCCGGCAAGCACGTCCTGATCGGCGAGACGGGCTGGCCCAGCGCCGGTCGCCAGCGCGAGGAATCCAAGCCCTCGCGCGTCAACCAGGCCCGCTATGTGCGCGAGTTCGTCCATCGCGCCCACGCCGAGGGCTGGGACTACAACCTCATCGAAGCAATCGACCAACCCTGGAAACGCAAGCTCGAGGGCACGGTCGGCGGCTATTGGGGCATGCTCGATGCAGACAGTCTGACACCCAAGTTCCCTCTTTCCGGACCGGTCGCCGAGCGCGACAGCCTGTTCGGCCCCATCGGTGGCGCAGCGCTCGGAGGGCTGCTCGCCCTGCTCCTCGCCACGACCGGCCGACGTACCCACTGCCTGCGGGTGAGCGCGATCACGGCCGCCGGTGCGCTCGGCGGCGTGGTGGCGGTGCTGCACTGGGAGCACGCCCACATTGCCTATCGCAACGCGCTCGAATGGAGCGTGCTCGGTGGCGTCGGCGCTCTGGCCGGACTGTTGCCGCTGGTGCTCGCGCGCTGGTATGGCGAGCCGGTGCCGGCCACCCACGCGGCCGGACGGATACTGTGGCGGACCGACCGCTTGCGCTCCAAGGCGGCGTCGATCGGCATGCTGCGCGGCCTGCTGCTGTTTGCCGCCGCAGTGGCCGCGCTACTGCTCTGGGTCGACCCGCGCTACCGCGACTTCCCGACCCTGCTCTACCTGACGCCCGCCGTCGTGTTCGGCGTCATCGGGTGGTGGCGCACCGGCACCACGCTTCAGGAACGCACGCTGGCGCTGGTGATCGTCGTCGGCGTCGTCGCGCGCTGGTCATCCGAGCCGGCCAACCCGCAGGCCATCGGCTGGCTGCTCGCCGGGCTCGCGCTCGCCCTGCCCGTGCTCGCCGTGCGTACCCACGAGGACGAGAAGCGCCAGTAGCGCACCAATCGCGGCCGGGTCGTAGCTGTACAGCACAAGGCCCGCAACCCCGGCGAGCCAGCCTGCCCACGCGAGCCTGCGACATGACAGGACGAAGCCGAGCACACCCGCGATCAGGCTCGCCCACCCCAGGCGCTGATCGAGAAAGGACTGCACGAGCACGGTCTTGAACGCGCAGGCGGCTGCCGGCGCGCCAGCCAGGCTACAGTCGCGCGGCAACAGTCCGGCCTCGAGCAAGCCGTGTCGCAGCCACAGCGTCACGGCAGCGACGACGAGGCCGGCGATGACGGGAGCCGCAGTATCATGTTTCGACAAATTAGTTCGCATGCCAGGCGGCTTCTCCTTCAAAATCAGCGAGACAGTGCAGACTCGCAAGACTGTTGCAAATTGGCACGACCTTGCGCTCGTAAGCGGCTGAAATCGTGCATAAAATGCGCCGGGTTCGAGATCGGGGACGGTGCCCGTGAACCGCGCGCATTCTGGCACAGCTCGACGCTCGAGGGCATGCCAGCATCACTGCGGCGACTCCCACCCGGGGGCCCGTCGACGTCCGCCCGCCCCCTTTTCCCGAAGCCACCCGGCACTCCTGCCCACGAGGCACCCGCAATGCTCGCGCTGTCCGACCGGCACAGCGCACTGGAAACGTAATGAAGAAAGCCGCCTCCTTTGCCGCACGCGTCGCCATCGCCATCGCCATCGCCGCCGCGGTGGCGTTCGCGCAATACTGGATCTGGCAGCAGCTCAACCGCAGCGCGGAGTTCATCGGCACCAACCAGAGCATCAAGGGCTTCGCCTACAACGGCTTCCAGCGCGAACAGAGCCCGCTCAAGGGGACCTACCCCACGCGCGCGGAGCTTGCCGCCGACCTCGATCTGCTCGGACGGCTCTCGGACGGGCTGCGCACCTACGGCGTCACCGACATGCCCGACCTTCTCGAGCTTGCCGGCGAGCGCGACATGCTGGTGACCGCCGGCGCCTGGCTTGACACCCGTCCCGACGCCAACGAACGCGAGATCGAGGCCCTGATCGACGTTGCCCGCCGCATGCGCCACGTCGAACGCGTGATGGTCGGCAACGAGGCCATCCTGCGCGGCGACCTGAGCGTCGAGGAGATGATCGGCTACCTCGACCGCGTGCGAAAGGCGATCCGCAAGCCGGTATCGACCGCCGAGCCCTGGCACGTCTGGCTGCGCTACCCCGAGCTCGCCAAGCACGTCGACTACATCACCGTCCACCTGCTGCCCTATCACGAGGGACTGCCGGTGGACAAGGCCGTCGAGTATGCCTTCCAGCGCTATGACGAGGTCGCGCGCGCCCACCCGCGCAAGAAGATCGTGGTCGGCGAAGTCGGCTGGCCCAGCCGCGGCCCAACCATCGACGCCGCGATACCCTCGCTCGACAATCAGGCGCGCTTCGTGCGCGAGTTCCTCGCCCACCCGCGCACCGCGCGCATCGACTACTTCCTGATGGAGGCGATCGACCAGCCGTGGAAGGTGGACGTCGAAGGCTGGGCCGGTCCCTACTGGGGCATGTTCAACGCCGATCGCGAGCAGAAGTACGCGCTCGAGGGCGTCGTCGAGCGCGATCCCTACTGGTCGCAGAAGGCGAGCAACGCCGCCGCGCTGGCCTTCATCCCGATGATGCTGGTCGCCTTCTTCCTGCCTGGCTGGAGCGTCTTCGGCCGGTTCTTCCTCGCCGCGCTGATCCAGGCGTGCGTGTCGACACTGATCATCGGCATCAACGTGCCGGTCGAGTACTACCTCACCCAGCGCGACCTCATCGGCCTGGTGCTGCTGATCGGCGCCACCTGCATGACTGCGGCGGTGCTGCTGTCGCACGGCTTCGAATTCGGCGAGGTCCTGTTCAAGAAGAAATGGTCGCGCCGCTTCATGCCGCTGCCGCCGCACGCGCCTGACCAGCAGCCCTTCGTGTCGATTCACCTCGCCTGCTACAACGAGCCGCCCGAGATGGTGATCGCCACCATCGACAGCCTGGCGCAGATGAATTACGAGAACTTCGAAGTGCTGGTGCTCGACAACAACACCCGCGACGAGGCCTTGTGGAAGCCGCTCGAGCGCCGCTGCGCCGAGCTCGGCCCGCGTTTCCGCTTCTTCCACCTCGCCAACTGGCCCGGCTTCAAGGCCGGTGCGCTCAACTACGGCCTCAAGGTCACCGATCCGCGCGCCGAGGTGGTGGGCGTGGTAGACGCCGACTACGTGGTCGATCCCGACTGGTTGGCCTGCCTGATCCCGCACTTCGACCAGCCCGACGTCGCCGTGGTGCAGGCGCCACAGGCCCACCGCGACTGGGAGACCCAGCCCTTCAAGCGCATGTGCAACTGGGAATTCGACGGTTTCTTCCGCATCGGCATGCACCACCGCAACGAGCGTAACGCGCTGATCCAGCACGGCACCATGACCCTGGTGCGCCGGCTGGCGCTGGAAGAGGTCGGCGGCTGGTCGGAATGGTGCATCTGCGAAGACACCGAGCTCGGCCTGCGCCTGATCGAGAAGGGCTACGACACGCGCTACGTCGACCACATCCTCGGCCGCGGCCTCACCCCCTCCGGCTTCTCGGCGATCAAGAGCCAGCGCTTCCGCTGGGCCTTCGGCGCGATGCAGATCCTCAAGGCCCACCTGCCGCAGATGATCGGCCGCAGCAACCTCAACCTCGCCCAGCGCTACCACTTCCTCACCGGCTGGTTCGCCTGGCTGGGCGACGCGCTGCAGCTCGTGTTCGCCTTCGGCAGCCTGTTGTGGACGCTCGGCATCCTGCTGTTCCCGAAGGCCTTCGGCCTGCCGGTGATCTCGCTCGCGCTGCCGATCTTCGGTTTCATGATCTTCAAGGCAGCACTCGGTCCGATCCTCTACCGGCGCACCATGGACTGCCCATGGAAGGACATCCTCGGCGCCTCGATCCTGTCCGTGGGCCTGGCGCATGCGATCGCGCGCGGGGTGTTCGCCGGTCTGGTGAAGAAGAAGGGCGTGTTCGTGGTGACGCCCAAGGGCTGGCGTGGCGGCGGGGCGCTCGCCTTCTTCAACCCGATCCGCGAGGAGATCGGCCTGCTTGTCGCCCTGCTGATGGGGGCCGCGACGCTCGTCGCCCAGCGTGGCGCCGACAACCTCGAGACACAGCTCTGGGTCGGCATCCTGTGCCTGCAGTGCATTCCCTACGTCGCGGCAGTCCTGTGCCAGGTGGCCGCCTACATGCCGGAACGCAAGACCACCGCAAGCGCCGGGCCGGTCCAGGCCGGCGCCTGAGCGAAAAGGCGCGACGCTGCGCCGAGGCGAACCCGGCGCTCAATGAAGGGCCAGCGCGATCGCCGCCGCGGCGATCAGCGCCGGGTAGATCAACACCGTCACGCGCAGGCCGGCGACGATCATCACGCGTTGCGGCACCTGGCCGCTGCCGAACACGATCGCGTTGGGCGGCGTCGCCACCGGCAGCATGAAGGCGCACGAGGCACCCACTGCCACCAGCACGGCCAGCGGCACGCTGTCCACATGCGGCGCAAGACCGAGGAACAGCGGAATCAGCAAGGCGGCGCTTGCCGTATTGCTGGTGAGCTCGGTCAGCAGCAGCGCGAACAGCACCATGAGCGCGACACAGGCGAGCACCGGCAGCTGTGCGAGCGGGCCACCGAGCTGCGCCGCCAGCCAGGCCGCGGCGCCGCTGTCGGCGAGCGCCTTGCTGAGCGTGAGGCCGCCGCCGAACAACAGCAGCACGCCCCACTCCGTGTTGCGCTCGACATCCTGCCAGCTCGTCAGCCGGAGCGCGTGCAGGAGCACCAGTGCCAGCATCGCCACCGCCGCATCGTAGCCCCGCGTCAACCCCAGGCGGTCGGCAAGCACGCCACCGAGGATCCACAACATCACGGTGAATCCGAACAGCGCGAGCATCCGCTTCTGCGCTGCGGTCCATCCCGCGGGCGCGACCGGCGCGACGAACTCGAGATCGAGCCGCGGCTTCAGGCACCAGCGCAGTCCGGCGTCCATCAAGGGCATCAGGACCAGCACGAGCGGCAACCCCCAGAGCAGCCAGCCCGCGAAGTTCAAGCCCACCTGCGCCGCGGCGATCGCATTCGGCGGGCTGCCGACCAGAGTGCCGACGCCCCCGATGTTGGCCGAAAAAGCCACGCCGAGCAGGACGTACATCGCCGTGCGGCGGTCGTCTTCGAGCTTGAGCGGCGCCAGCAGGCCGAGCGCGAGCGGCAGCATCATCGCCGCCGTTGCGGTGTTGCTGATCCACATCGACAGGAATGCGGTCAGCCAGAACAGCCAGCGCACCGCACGCCCGAAGTCCGCGCCCGCCTGGCGCATCACCCACGCGGCCAGCCAGCGGTCGAGCCCCTGGCGCTGCAGTCCGGCGGCGAGGGCGAAACCGCCCAGAAACAGGAAGATCACCGGGTCGGCGAACTGCAGCAGGGCCTCGTCGAAATCCAGCACGCCGCCCAGCGCCGCCAGCAGCGGCACCAGCAGCGCGGTGACGCTGACGTGCAGCGCCTCGGTGACCCAGAGCCAGGCGATGGTGGCCATGAGCGCCAGTGCGGCGGCAGTGCGCCCGAACGTCTCGCCGAACGCTGCCTCCAGTCCGTGCGCGAGGCCAAGGAACAGCGCGGCGGCGATGATCAGGTTGAGCGTGCGCAAGATCTACCCCCTCCCCCGCTCACGCCCGCAACGGGGCAAGCGCATCCCTGCCCTCGTGGCACATGAGCGGGGGCACGCCGCGTCCCCGGCGACCGCGCCTCACCCCACCCACTCAGGAAGGCAGCGCGCAACCCGTGGCAGCGCGAAGGGCCGGTAGTCGGGCAGGCCACCAAGCGTGGGCTGGACAAACTCGCCCTCGATCAGCGGGCGGATGTAGTCGCAGGCCGCCGCAGTCACGTGCAGCCCGTCCGGCGCGACGAAGCCTGCGGGCAGCGCGCGCTCCAGATTGGCGATCGGCGCCGTCTCGATCGGCCTCAGGTCCCAGCGATACGGCGCGTCCTGCAGGCGGCGGATCGCGGCCATCGTGCCGCCACGCCCCTGCAGGGCCAGTTCGACCGCCGCGCGCCCGACCGCAATCGCCTGCTCGCGATCGACCGCCGACAGCCAGTGACCGCCCGCGCGCTGCATGTAGTCGGGGATCGCCCAGTGGTGCTTGTAGCCGAGACGCTCGTGGATGATGCGTGCGATCGCGGAGCCCGCGCCGCCCAGCTGCACGTAGCCGCGCGGATCACGCGACTTCTCCATGATCAGCCCGCCATCGGCCCTGCGGATGCCCTCGGATACGGTGATCGCGCAGTAGCCGAGACGCTCGGTGACCGCCTGCACGCGGGCGAGGAAGGCCTCCTCGTCGAAGGCGACCTCTGGCACCAGGACGATGTGCGGCGGGCGCTCGGGATCGCCGCCGGCCGCCAGCGCGGTTGCCGCAGCCAGCCAGCCGGTGTTGCGGCCCATGACCTCCATCACGAACACGCTGCCGCGGGCGCCGACCATCGACGCGATGTCCAGCCCGGCCTCGAGCATCGAGGTGGCGAGATACTTCGCCGCCGAGCCGAAGCCCGGACAGCAGTCGGTACCCTCGATGTCGTTGTCCACCGTCTTGGGCACGCCGATGCACTGCAGGGGATGGCCGCGCCGGCGCGCCTCGGCCTGCAGCCGCGCCACGGCATCCATCGAGCCGTTGCCGCCGTTGTAGAGCAGCCAGCCGATGCGATGGGCCTCGAACACGGCGAACAGGCGGTCCATCACCGCCCCGCCCTCCTCGCGCGGCAGGTCGAAGCGGCAGGAACCGAACGCGCCGCCCGGCGTACGCGCGAGTCGCGCCAGCGCTTCTGCATCGAGCGTGCCGGTATCGATGAGGTCCTCGCGCAGGATGCCGGCAATGCCGCGGTGCGCCGCGAGCACGCGCCCGATGCGTCCCGGGTGCGCACGTGCGGCGTCGATCACCGCCGCAGCGGTGGCGTTGATGACCGCGGTGACGCCGCCCGAATGCGCGTAGAGCAAGGTATCGAAGGACATCGGCGGGCTCCTGACGGGACGACTGGAGGCATGGAGCGCAGCGGACCGCGCCAGCTCATGCAGTGCAACAAAAACAAACGCGGCCGTTCCCGAAGGGGGATACGGCCGCGCCGGATGGGGCCCGGCGTGTGCTGAGACCGCCGGGCACCGCCTTGTGATGCTTACTTCAGCGCTGCGAACGCGTTCGCGGTGATCGCATCCACCGCGCCGAGGCCGGAAATCTTGCGCACCTTGGGCGCCCTGGCGTCGCCCGAAGCGGCCCACTTGCTGTAGTACTCGACCAGCGGCTTGGTCTGCGAGTGGTAGACGTCGAGGCGCTTCTTGACGGTCTCTTCCTTGTCGTCGTCGCGCTGCACCAGATCCTCGCCGGTGACGTCGTCCTTGCCCTCGACCTTGGGCGGATTGTACTTGACGTGATAGGTTCGGCCCGAGGCCAGGTGGGCGCGGCGGCCGCTCATGCGCTCGATGATCTCGCCATCGGGCACGTCGATCTCGAGTACGAAGTCGATCGGCACGCCGGCATCCTTCATCGCGTCGGCCTGCGGAATGGTGCGCGGGAAGCCGTCGAACATGTAGCCGGCCTTGCAGTCGTCCTGCTGCAGGCGGTCCTTGACGAGGCCGATGATGATGTCGTCGGACACGAGGCCGCCGGCATCCATGACCTTCTTCGCCTCCAGGCCCAGCGGGGTGCCCGCCTTCACCGCGGCACGCAGCATGTCGCCCGTGGAGATTTGCGGAATGCCGAACTTCTCCTTGATGAAGTTGGCTTGCGTCCCCTTGCCGGCGCCCGGCGGTCCCAACAGAATCAGTCGCATACTCCCTCCCGTGAATGGCCGGCCATCTAGCATGGCCGTTTCCTTATTGAATAAACAGCCGAAACTTAACCGACGCGCAGCAGGTGGTCAAACCCCTGCAGCGGCAAAAATCGCCCGCACGCGCTCGAGATCCTCCTGCGTATCGACACCGGTGGCAGGCGCCTGGGCGAGCTCGAGTACGCGGATGCGGTAACCGTGCCAGAGCGCACGCAACTGCTCGAGCGCCTCCCAGTGCTCGAGCGGCGACGGTGCAAGCCCGGCGTAGCGCCGCAGAAAGCCGACGCGATAGGCGTACAGGCCCACGTGGCGCAGCATCGGCAGCCCCACCGGGAGCGTGCGTTCGCCGCCGCCCCACGCGTCGCGCGCCCACGGAATGGGCGCGCGGGAAAAGTACAGGGCACGCCCGTCGGCGTCGCACACCACCTTGACCACGTTCGGGTTGAAGACCTCGGCCGGGTCATGGATGGCGTGGGCGGCGGTGGCGATCGCGGCCTCGCCGTCCTCGGCGAGCGCCTGCGCCACCGCGGCGACGATCGCCGGGTCGATCAGCGGTTCGTCGCCCTGCACGTTCACCACGATGTCCTCGTCCGCCCAGCCGCGCGCCGCGGCGACCTCGGCCAGGCGATCGGTACCGCTCGGATGGTCGGGGCGGGTCATCACGACCGCGGCACCGGCGGCCTGCACGGCATCGCGCACGGCCTCGTGGTCGGTGGCGACCCAGATCTCGCCCGCGCCGGCCGACTGCACGCGCTCGAGCACGCGCACGATCATCGGCTTGCCGCCGATATCGGCCAGAGGCTTGGCCGGCAGGCGGGTCGAGGCGTAGCGCGCCGGGATGACGATGCGGAAGGCGGCAGCCATGGCGCGGCTCACTTGCGCAGCGCGTCGACTTCCTCGGCGCTCAGGCTGCGCGCCTCCTCGTCCAGCATGACCGGGATGCCGTCGCGGATCGGATAGGCCAGGCGGTCGGCCTTGCACACCAGCTCCTGCTCGTCCTTCAGGTAGTCGAGCGGCCCCTTGCACAGCGGGCAGACGAGGATTTCAAGCAGACGTGCGTCCATCTTCGAGTTTCTCCAGGATGCGTTCGGCGGCGCCGGGGCCGATCTGCGCCCGCACCGGGTATTCCCAGCAATCAGCAGGCGCGAAAGGCGCGCATTTTACCGCATCCTTGGCGGTCATCAGGATCGGCAGCGCGTCTTCGAAGGCGAGATCCGCAGCCTTGAAGCGATGATGGTCGGGGAAGGGGTGCGGAATCACCTCGATGCCCTCGGCGGCGAGCTGATCGAAGAAGCGCTGCGGCCGTCCGATCCCGGCCACCGCATGCGCCCGCTGCCCGCGCAGTTCGCCTGCCGGACGCTGCCGCGCCGGGTCGACGAGCGCGCGCAGCGCCCCGCCCTGCAACTGCATCGCGTACGCCGGGACGGTGCCGAGCAGCGCTTGCAAGCGCGCCGACAGCGGCCCGTGGGCGATCACCAGATCGACCTCGCCCAAGCGTGCCAGCGGCTCGCGCAGCGGCCCCGCAGGCAACAGCAGTCCGTTTCCCAGCGTCGCCTCATCCACCACCGCGATCTCGATGTCCCGCGCCAGCCGGTAATGCTGCATGCCGTCGTCGGCAATGAGCACATCGCACCCGGGATGGTGACGCAGCAGCTCGCGCGCCGCCGCCGGCCGGTCGCGGCCGATGACGAGCGGGCATGCGGTCAGCCGGGCGAGCAATACCGGCTCGTCGCCGTACTGCGCGGGATCGCCGTCGGCGGGCACCATGGCCACCGCGCCCTGCGCGCTGAGCCGGCCGCCATGGCCGCGGCTGACGATGCCGGGCCGATGGCCTGCCTCGCGCAGCACGCCGGCCAGCCAGTCGACCACCGGCGTCTTGCCGCTGCCGCCCACCGCGATGTTGCCGACCACGATCACAGGAACCGGCAGCCGCTGCCGTTGAAGACGAGCGCGCCGGCGGGCAGCGAGCGCGCCGAACAGCCAGGAGAGGGGGCGCAGCAGTTGGGCGAGCGCGCCGCGGCGCTGCCAGAACGCGGGCGCGCGGGCCGCCATGCTCAGCGCATCACTGTGCGGGCGCCTGGGTGGCGAAGGTGATGTGCGGCAGGCCGGCGCGCTGTGCCGCCTGCATCACGTCCACAACACTCTGGTGTGCGGCCCGGGCGTCGGCGTTGATGACGATCACCGGCGGCTCGCCGGCCTGCGCCGGGACGGCCTTGCCGAGCGCAGCGGCAATCGCGTCGATGTTGCGCTCGCCCACCGGCTGCCGGTTGACCAGCACCTCGCCGGCAGCGGTCACGGCGACGACGATCTCCTCGGAGACCGACTCGCTGCCCTCGGACTCGGCGGTCGGCAGGTTGATCTCCAGTCCGGAGACCTTGGAGAAGGTGGTCGTCAGCATCAGGAAGATGATGATCACCAGCACCACGTCGATGAGCGGGATCATGTTGATCTCCGGCTCCTCGTTGCGGCTGCCGCGGCGGAAGTTCATCGCTCAGTCCCTCAGGCCCGGCGCTCGCCGTGGGCAACCTCGACGAGCTTGATCGCCTGCTGCTCCATGTCGATCACGAAGCTGTCGATGAGCGCACGGAAGTGGCGCCAGAAGATCATCGCCGGAATCGCGATGATCAGGCCCAGCCCGGTGGTGTACAGCGCGATCGAGATGCCCTGCGCGAGCTGGGCGGGATTGGCGCCGCTCACGCCCTGCGAGGCGAAGATGTCGATCATGCCGATGATGGTGCCGAGCAGCCCCATCAGCGGGCTGATCGCCGCGATGGTGCCGAGCGTGGTCAGGAAGCGCTCGAGCTCATGGACGACGGCGCGCCCGGTCTCCTCGATCGCCTCCTTCATCACCTCGCGCGTGCTGTTCACATTGCGCAAGCCTGCGGCGAGCACCCGCCCGAGCGGCGAATGATGCGCGACGCGCTCGATCATCTCGGGCGAGGCTCCGCCCTCGCGCAGGTCGCGGAGCACGTTGTCGAGCAGCCCGGTCGGGGCCACGCGGACGCGCCGCAGACTGATCGAGCGCTCGATGATCAGCGCCACCGCAATGACCGATGCCAGAATCAGGGGCCAGATCGGCCAGCCAACGGCCTGAATGATCGCGAACACGCGCGGCAACCTCTTGCGGATAAAGGCGAGACTCTAGCGCCGCGACCGGGGCGCCGGCAAGCCGGCGCATTCGCCTCCGCCTCTTCGCACCTGCCGCCCCCGCCCCGCAAGGGATCCAGCCAGCAATCCACAGAAGCTGTGGATAAGTTTGTGGGCAGTTTCGGGATGTGGCCCGCAATCCTTGCTGCGGCGCGCCTTCGGACACTCCGATGAAAAATTGTGCAACATTTTAAATCCTTTAAAATCATGAACTTGCAAAACAACCCCTTATTCGTCAAGGACTTGCGCAAATCCTCTTGACAGGCTCGACCGTCTGTGGATTCCGCTACAATCCGCCCATGCCTGCCACCCCATTCGCGCCTGGCGCCGCCGCCACCGACAGCACGTTCTGCGCACCGCCTCCGGTACTCAGCGTCTCCGCACTCAACCGCATGGCGCGCGAGGCGCTCGAAGCGGCCCTGCCACTGCTCTGGGTGGGCGGCGAGATCTCCAATCTCACCCGCGCAGCCTCGGGGCACCTTTATTTCACCCTCAAGGACGCGAATGCCCAGGTACGTTGCGCGATGTGGCGCAACCGTGCGCAGCTGCTCGCCTTCCGGCCCGAGAATGGCATGCGCGTCGACGCGCGGGCGCTGGCGACGCTTTACGAGGCGCGCGGCGACTACCAGCTCAACATCGAAACGCTGCGCCCGGCGGGTATCGGCGACCTGTTCGAAGCCTTCAACCAACTGAAGACGAAACTCGCCGCCGAAGGTCTTTTCGACCCTGCCCGACGCCGCCCGCTGCCGCGCTTTCCCCGCGCCGTGGGCGTCATCACTTCGCCCCAGGCGGCGGCGCTGCGCGACGTGCTGGTGACCCTGGGCCGGCGCGCGCCGCACCTGCCCGTCGTGCTCTACCCCGCGCCGGTGCAGGGCAGCGATGCCGCGGGACGCCTGGTGGCCGCGATCCGTGAGGCCGGGCGGCGGGCCATGATCGACGGCGTCGACCTGCTCGTGCTCGTGCGCGGAGGGGGCAGCATCGAGGACCTGTGGCCCTTCAATGACGAAGGCCTCGCCCGCGCGCTGCGCGCCTGCCCGCTGCCGGTCGTGTGCGGGGTCGGTCACGAGACCGACGTCACCATCGCGGACTTCGCCGCCGACCTGCGTGCGCCGACGCCGACCGGGGCTGCCGAGCTTGCCAGCGCCGGCTGGCACGCCGCGCGCGGCGAGCTCGCCGTGCTCCAGCCGCGGCTGCAGCGGGCGCTCGAACGCCGCCTCGAAGGTCTCGCCCAGCGCGTCGACCGCGCCAGTCTGCGCCTGCTCCACCCGCGTGAGCGCCTGCGTCGCGAGCGGACCACGCTCGAGCGACTCGGCGAGCGCCTGGCCTCGGCGATGGCCCGACGCATGGAGCACGGCGCCCAACGCCTGCTGCGCGCGCAGCTGCGTCTTGCGACACGCGCCCCGCAGCCGGCCGCCTCACGCGGCAACGTGGACGCCCTCGGCCATCGGTTGCAGCTCGCGACCGCGAGCCTGCTCGCACGCCAGCAGACACGGCTATCGGCCCTCGCCGCCCACCTTGAGCACCTTGCCCCGCAGGCCGTCCTGGCACGCGGCTACGCGATCGCGCGTGACGAGCATGGCCGCGTACTGCGCAGCACCGCCGGGGTGGCCACAGGCGCCGCCGTCAGCGTCGAGCTCGCTGACGGCCGACTCGACACGCGGGTGGTCGGGCACCGTTCCGACTGACACGGTTCGTTGATCGCGTCCGCCAGGCCCTGTCCCGCCTCACCGCCCTTCCAGCACGCGCGGTGTGCGCAGCAGACGCAGCGGGCACCCGTCGCCCCGGTTCCGCAAAGCGGCCCTCTGGGCTTAACATGCGGGGCGCAACATTGTCTTCGGGTTTCAATCCAGACTAAAATAGTCCGGCTTTCCCCAACCCTCAGACAGACAAATCGAACAACTCAGGAGAAACCGCATGGAACACACCCTGCCCGCCCTGCCCTATGCCAAGGACGCTCTCGCCCCGCACATCTCGGCCGAGACCCTGGAGTTCCACTACGGCAAGCACCATCAGGCCTACGTCACCAACCTGAACAACCTGATCAAGGGCACCGAGTACGAGAACCTCGACCTCGAAGCCATCGTCAAGAAGGCGCCCGCCGGCGGCGTGTATAACAACTCCGCGCAGGTCTGGAACCACACCTTCTTCTGGAACAGCATGTCGCCCAACGGCGGCGGCGAGCCCAGCGGCGCGCTGGCCGACGCGATCAAGGCCAAGTGGGGCTCGTTCGACGACTTCAAGAAGGCCTTCCAGGCGTCCGCGGTCGGCAACTTCGGTTCCGGCTGGACCTGGCTGGTCAAGAAGGCCGACGGGTCGGTTGACATCGTCAACATGGGCGCCGCCGGCACCCCGTTGACGACCGGCGACACCGCGCTGCTCTGTATCGACGTGTGGGAGCACGCCTACTACATCGACTACCGCAACCGTCGCCCGGACTTCGTCGCCACCTTCCTCGACAAGCTGGCCAACTGGGACTTCGCGGCGAAGAACTTCGCCTGATTCCCGGCGCCGGTCGTGAGACCGGCGGCAGCATTGCGAAAGCGACCCGCGTGGTCGCTTTCGTGTTTTCTGGCGTCGCCGTTCCAACGCAGCCTGTCGTCGACAGGCTTGCTGGCGCGCCCTTGGCCACGCGCTGGCCGCGCCACCGACGACTCGCCGCATGCTCGACATCCTCTACCGCGACGACTGGCTGATCGCGATCCACAAGCCTTCCGGCCTGCTCGTGCACCGCAGCCCGATCGCGGCACACGAGGAACGCTTCGCGGTGCAGCTGCTGCGCGACCAGATCGGCCAGCGCGTCTATCCCGCCCACCGCCTCGATCGGGGCACCTCGGGCGTGCTGCTGTTCGCGCTCCAGCGCGAGGTCGCGCGCACGCTGGCGCAGCGCTTCGAGTCGCAGGCGGTGGACAAGCGCTATCTGGCGATCGTGCGCGGCCATCCTGCCGAGAACGGCGTGATCGATCACGCACTGGTGCGCCGGCTCGACCCGGTGGAAGTGCGCCGCGGCAAAGGCGCCGGCGCACGCGATGCGCTCCCGGAGGACCTCGACGAGGGCGATGCGATGGACGCTGCGGACCCGGTCATGGAGCCGGTCGCCCAGCCCGCGCGCACCCGCTTCCGCCGCCTCGCGACGGTGGAACTGCCGCATGCGGTCGACCGCTATCCGACCAGCCGCTACGCACTCGTCGAACTCTTCCCCGAGACCGGCCGTCGCCACCAGTTGCGCCGCCACCTGAAGCACATCGCCCACCCGATCATCGGCGACGCCACCTACGGCAAGGGCCGCCACAACCGCCTGTTCCAGGACCTCTTCGGCAGCCACCGTCTGCTGCTGGCCTGCACCCGGCTGGCGCTGGCGCATCCGGTGACAAAGGCGCCGCTGGAGATCGTGGCGCCGGTGGCGGAGGATTTTGGGAGCGTCGCTGCTGCGCTTGGCTGGACCAAGCAGCCCGGCTCGTAGCATGTTGGGGCGCAGGCAACCACCCTCTGCGACCCGCCCTCTGCGCCCCGCCGGGGACGCGCGGGGTATTCCTTCCGGGGCTGCGGAACTCGCCCTTCGGGCTCGGACAGTCCTCGCCCCTTCACGAATACCCCACACATCCCCGGCTACCGTGGTCGCCGCTCGACTGTCCTGACACCATCGTGTCTCAAAGCTATGTGGGTTCTGCTGCAAGGGCTCTCGCACACCTTGCTGTCTTCACGTTCTTTCTGCCTTTGCGTTGAGCTGAACCCTCGATTCCCGGATGCGTGCGGGGTATTCCTGAAGGGGCGAGGACTGTCCGAGCGAAGCGAGTTCCGCAGCCCCGGAAGGAACACCCCGTGCGCGTCCCTCGCGCCAGGCCTGCGAGCAAAGACGGTTGCACCCCAATTCAGAACATCCATCGACGCAAGCCGGCACATCGCAACACTTTCAAGGCAAAATCCTGGCTTCCCGCCGCCCGCACAGACACCCCCCTGCCAGGGCCCCGTTTCAATGACACTCCAGGTAAGACGATGAACCCGCTGCTCCAGGTACGCCAGCACGGCCAGCAGATCTGGCTCGACAACCTCTCCCGCACCCTGCTCAACGACGGCCACCTCGCGCGCTTCATCGGCGAGGACGGCGTCGCCGGGGTGACCACCAACCCGGCGATCTTCCACAAGGCGATCTCGGGCGGGCGCTACTACGAGGACGATCTCGCCGCGCTCAAGCAGCGCGACCTGAGCGCCGAAGCGCGCTACGAGGCGCTGGTCGTGCCCGACGTGCAGCGCGCCTGCGATCTGCTCGCGCCGCTGCACCAGGACAGCGGCGGCAACGCCGGCTACGTGAGCCTCGAGGTCTCGCCCGCCCTCGCCCACGATGCCGACGGCACGTTCGCCGCCGGCCTGCGTCTCAAGGCGGCGGTCGATCGTCCCAACCTGCTGATCAAGGTCCCCGCCACGACCGCCGGCCTGGACGCGATCGAGCGCCTGATCGGCGCCGGTGTCAGCGTGAACGTGACCCTGATGTTCTCGCTCGCCCACTGCGAGGCGGTGGCCGAGGCCTACCTGCGCGGGCTGCGCCGCCTGCAGGCTGCGGGTGGCGAGGTGGCGCCGGTGATGTCGGTGGCGAGCCTGTTCCTGTCGCGGGTGGATACCCTGGTCGACAAGCTGCTCGAAGAACGCGGCGGCGACCTGCTCGCGCTGCGCGGACGCACGGCGGTGGCGATGGCACGGCTGGCCTACGAGGCCTACCAGGAACGCTTCCACGGCGCCGGCTTCGAGGACCTTGCCGCGGCGGGCGCGCGCCCCCAGTACATGCTGTGGGCGAGCACCGGGACCAAGAACCCGGCCTACAGCGACCTGCTGTACGTCGAACCCCTCATCGGCGCGGAAACGGTGAATACCCTGCCCGACGCCACGCTCGACGCGCTGCGCGACCATGGCACGGTGGCCTCGACCCTGGAGGAGGACGTCGAGCAGGCGGCGCAACACTTCGTCGCGCTGGCCGCGGCGGGGATCGACATGGTGGCGGTCGGCGAGCGCCTGCAGCAGGAGGGCCTGGCACAGTTCGAACAGGCCTTTGCCGGCCTGCTCGAGCTCACCGCCTGAACAAGCGACACGGAACGACGACGGACGGGCGCGGGCGCGTCCCCGTATTCCGGAATGGTGGGCGCGCGCCGTTCAGGCGGGTGCGAGCAGGGCCTCGCGCGACACGCCGCGGCGGTCGCCGGCACCCTCCAGCAGCTCCTTCATGTCGAGAATCAGCACGATCTGGCCGTTGGACAGCGTGGTCACCCCCGCCACGCCCTTGGGCCGGAAGTCGTCGAGCGACTTGATCACCGCGTCCTCGCGGCCGGCAAAGCTGTCGATGGCGAGGATGAAGGACCACTCGGCCGCCTGCATCAGCACGCCGTACTGGGGCACGCGCTCACGCGGCCAGCCGAGCAGGGTGGACAGCGGCGCGATCGGCAGCACCTCGCCGCGCACCACCATGGTCGCCTTGCCGCCGACGTCCTGGATGCTCCCGGGGTCGATCGGCAGGATCTCGCGCACCATCGACAGCGGCACGGCGAAGGGCTGTTCGCCCAGGCGCACCAGCAGCACCGGCAGGATCGCCAGCGTCAGCGGCAGGTTGATCACCAGCGTGGTGCCCTTGCCGAGCTGCGAGCGGATCTCGATCGTGCCGTTGAGCTTCTGGATGTTGGTGCGGACCACATCCATGCCGACGCCGCGGCCGGACACGTCCGACACCTTCTCGGCCATCGAGAAACCAGGCAGGAAGATCAGGTTGTAGCTCTGGCGATCGTCCATCGTGCTCGCCTCCTCATCGCTGATGAGGCCCTTGGCGAGCGCCTTGGCACGCAGGCGTTCGGCGTCCATGCCGCGGCCATCGTCGGCGACCAGGATCACGATGTGGTCGCCCTCCTGGCGCGCCTCCAGGCGCAGCACCGACTTCGCCGGCTTGCCTGCGGCGGCACGGCCGGCGGCGTCCTCCACGCCGTGGTCAACGGCGTTGCGGATGAGGTGGATGATCGGATCGGACAGATCCTCGATCATCGTCTTGTCGATCTCGGTGTCCTCGCCGACGAGCTGCAGCTCGACGTCCTTGCCGAGGCTGCGCGCGAGGTCGCGGGCGATGCGGGGGTACTTCTGGAACAGGCGGCCGATCGGCTGCATGCGCGTCTTCATGACCGCGTTCTGCAGGTCGGACACCAGCAGGTCGAGCTGGCTCACCGCGATGTCGAGGGCATGCAGGGTCTCGGCGTCGGTGCGTCCGCTCAGGATGTCGCTGCGCAGGGCGTTGAGGCGGTTCTTGGTCAGACCGATCTCGCCCGAGAGATTCAGCACCTGGTCGAGGCGCGCGGTATCGACGCGGATCGAGTTGTCACGCTGGCGCTCGCTGTCGCGCCGACCGGTGGGGGCACTGGCGACCGGCAGGTCGGACTCCCGGCGCCCGAAGGCCGCGCGCACGATCGGATCGCTGTTGACCGGCGGCTCGGCGGCAGGCACCGGCGGGCGGGCGGCGGGCGGCGCTGCGGCCGGCGATGGAGGCGCTGCCCCGCCGCTGACCACGGTGCTGCCGGTGACCGCGGCATAGAGCGCATCCCAGTCGGGCTCGCCCGGTCGCGGTACGCTCGCCGCTGCGGGCTTCGCCATCGGAGCGGCGTCGGTGGGCGCTGCTGCGCCGCCGCTCACCGCGACCCGCAGGCTGTTCAGCAGCGCCGGTTCCGCCGGCGGTGGCTGCACGCCGCGCTCGAGCTCACCGAACATGTCGCGCACCGCAGCGGTGGCGGCAAGGATCACGTCCATGCGTTCGGGCGTCACCCCGAGCTCGCCGTTGCGCAGCTTGTCGAACAGGCTCTCGGTGAGGTGACACAGGGTGACCAGTTCGGTCGCGTTGAGGAAGCCCGCGCCACCCTTGATGGTGTGGAAGCCACGGAAGATGTCGTTGAGCAGACCGCGATCCTCGGGCGAACGCTCGAGATCGACCAGCTTGTTGTCGACCCCTGACAGCAGGTCCCCCGCCTCGACGAGGAAGTCCTGAAGGAGGTCCTCCATGCCCGCAAAATCACTCATGACTCAGATTGCTCCAGATTGCCCCGGCTAATCTGCCGCCGCCGCGCGGCGACATACTGGCGCGGGTCACGCCCGCGCACGGGCGCACGTCAAAATCCCAGGCTCTCGAGCAGGTCGTCGACCTGCGCCTGGCTGGTGAGCACGTCGGTGCGGCCGGTGGCGTCGATCACCGGTCCATTGAGCAGGCCGGAGTGGCGTTCCTGGCGAACCTGCGGCGGTGCGGCTTCGAGCAGCACCTGCAGCAGCTGCGTCTCCAGCATCTGCGCGAGATCGACGACGCGCTTGATCACCTGCCCGGTGAGGTCCTGGAAATCCTGCGCCATCATGATCTCGTGCAGCTGCGCGCTCGTCGTCCGCGTGCCCTGGCCGACCGCAGAGAGGAAGCCGTGCGTGTCCGCGCTCAGTTCGCGGAAGGCCTCGGGCGACAGCTTGCCGGCGTAGAGCGCGTCCCAGCGCGCTTTCAGCTCGTCGGCGCCACTGGCGAGCTCGTCCTGGATCGGGCGCGCGACATCGGTGGCGTTGAGCACCCGGCTGGCAGCCTGCTCGGTGGTCTGCGCGATGTAGCCGAGGCGCTGGCGCGCATCCGGAATCGCCTCTGCGGCCTCCTTCAGCGCCCCCTCCAGGCCGAGCTCGCGCAGGCTGTCATGCACCTGGCGGGTGAGCTGTCCGAGGCGATGAAAGACCGCGTCCGACTCGCCCGCAGCCGGCGACGGCACGTGCGCCTCGCCCGTTGCCTGAGGCGCGGCGACGACATGGGCCTGCTCCGCGACCGCATCGAAGAGCGCCTGCAGCTCGTCGGAGTCGCCCGAATCGTCGATCGTGAGCGGGGAGACGGCGGCCATCGATGCGGGCACCGTGCTGCGCCCCCCCGCCGGATCGGCGGCGATGCTGTCGAAGAGGGCCTGCAGCTCGTCCGAGTCGCCCGATTCGTCCAATCTAGACTTCTTGCTCATGTTCCTGCTCCGTGTTCGGCTGCCGCTCAGGACGGCGCGCGACCCATCTTCTCGAAAATCTTCTCCAGCTTCTCGGCGAGGGTGGCCGCGGTGAAGGGCTTGACCACGTAACCGCTGGCGCCGGCCTGGGCGGCGGCGATGATGTTCTCCTTCTTCGCCTCGGCGGTGATCATCAGCACCGGCAGGTGTTTGAGCTGGGGGCTGCGGCGGATGGCCTGCAGCAGCGCGAGGCCGTCCATGTTCGGCATGTTCCAGTCGGTGACGACGAAGTCGTAGGGTGCGGTGTTGAGCTTCTGCAGCGCGACCGCGCCATCCTCGGCCTCGTCGACGTTGCTGAAGCCGAGTTCCTTGAGGAGGTTGCGCACGATGCGGCGCATGGTCGAAAAGTCATCGACGACGAGGAATCGGGTCTTGGGGTCGGCCATCTTGTTTTCTCCGGGGTTTCACTGCCTCGGCGCTCAGGCGCCGCGGCGGCCGCGCTGCAACATCGGACGAATGGTGTCCGCGAGGACTTCGGCGTCGAATTTTGCCACGTAGGCATCGACGCCGACGCGCTTGCCCATGGCGCGATTGGCCTCTGAGGACAGCGACGAATGCATGACCACGGGGATGCCGCTGAAGCGCGGGTCGGCCTTGATGTTGCGGGTGAGCACGTAGCCATCCATCTCGGGCATCTCGGCATCGACCAGGATGAGGTCGATCTCGTCGAGCAGCTGCCGTCCGGTCTGCTCCGCATGGCTGGCCAGACTCTCGAGGCGGTTCCAGGCCTCGAGGCCGTTCTGCGCGTTCTTGTGACGCACGCCGAGACGGTCGAGCACCTCGCTGATCTTGCGCCGGGCCACCGCGGAATCATCCACGAAGAAGACGTTCACCTCGTGGCCGTTGCCGATCGGCGCGATGTTGCCGACCACGGTGTCGCCGAAGGTGTTGGCGAGCACGGTCTCGACGTCGAGGATCGAGACCAGGCGGCCGTCGGACAGCTCGGTGATCGCGGTGATGAAGCTCTGCGTTCCGGAGGACACGTTCTCGGGCGCGCGCACGCGATCCCACTCGACACGGACGATGCGGTCCACCGAAGACACCAGGAAGCCGAGCGTGCGCTTGCTGTACTCGGTGACCATCATCGCACCGCCGAGCGGCGCGTCCGGCCGGGTCAGGCCGAGGATGCTGCCGAGCGACAGCACCGGGATGACGTTGCCGCGCAGCGAGATCAGGCCCTCGACGCCGGCGGGCATGTTGGGCGTGCGGGTGATGAAGGGTGTCTTCGACACCTCGCGCACCTTGAACACATTGATGCCGAAATGCTCGCTGGTGCCGAGCGAGAACAGCAGGATCTCCATGCGGTTCGAGCCGGCCAGCGTGGCGCGCCCGTCGACCTCGTCGAACAGCGCGCTTTGCTCGTGATGATCGTTATGCATGATCCACCCTCAACGCATGCCTGCGGTATCGCCACCACCCAGCAGGCGCGCCAGGGTCTGCGACAGACGCTGAGGCTCGAACTTGGGCACGTATTCGTCGACACCGACGGACAGGCCGAGCTGCTGGTTGGACATGCCCGACAACGATGAATGCATGATCACCGGCACGCCGGCGAAGCGGCGGTCGGCCTTGATCTGACGCGTAAGCATGTAGCCGTCCATCTCCGGCATCTCGACATCGGTCAGCACCAGACTGACGAAGTCGCTCACCTTGCGTCCGCAGGCCTCGGCGTGGGCGGCGACGCGGCGCAGTTCGTCCCAGGCCTGGCGGCCATTGACTGCGCCCACATGGCGCACGTTCATCGCATCCAGGGTCTGCTTGATCTGCTTGCGCGCCACCGAGGAGTCGTCGGCGAAATACACCACGTGGGCGTCGCCGCCAGGGACCGGCTCGATGTCGCGGAAGAGGAATTCGTCGTCGTAGCGCGAAGTCTCGGAGAGCACGCGCTCGACGTCGAGCATCATCACCAGGCGGCCGTCGGCGAGCTCGGTGACCGCCGTGACCAGGCCCCCGAGGCGGGCGGTGAGCATCTCGGGCGGCACGCGCATCTGCGACCAGTCCAGCCGCAGGATGGTGTCGACGCCCTCGACCAGGAAGCCCTGGGTGTGCCCGTTGTATTCGGTGACGATCATGATCTCGCGCGCCGCCTCGGAACCGACGCCGACGTAGGCGCCCAGGTCAACCACCGGCACGAGGGCGCCGCGCAGGCTCACCATCCCCTGGACGGCGTCCGGCATCTCGGGCGCCGCCGTGATCGCCGGCGTGCGCATCACCTCGCGCACCTTGAAGACGTTGATGCCGAAGGTTTCGCGACGGCCGGTACGCGCGTCCACGCCCAGCGTGAACAGCAGGATCTCCAGCTTGTTCGTGCCCGCAAGCCGGGTGCGGGCGTCAATGTTCTTGAGCAGTTCGGACATGGGTTACCGCCTTGCGGTGGTTTGTGCGCACGGAGGGAGCGGTGCGCCTTCAATGGGATATCGGCGCCATCGGCCCCGACTTGAGGCTCATCGCGCCACCACGGGCGGCGCCCCGGGCGCGACGAACGGATCGACGGCCCCGCCGTTCGCCCCCGCTGGCGCAATGCGGTCCGGCGCGGGCGGACTGCCCGGTGGGGCCTGGCCGCGCATCGCGCTCTCGGCGGTCTTGTTGAGGACGATGATGCTGATGCGGCGATTGGAAGGATCGAGCGGATCGTCCGGATTGAGGTGCACCGTATCGGCGAGGCCGACCACGCGCACCATCTTGCCCGGCTCGAGCCCGCCCAGGACGAGTTCGCGGCGCGCGGCGTTGGCACGGTTCGAGGACAGCTCCCAGTTCGAGAAGCCGCGCTCGCCACCGGCGTACTGGGACGAATCCGTGTGGCCCGACATGCTGACGCGGTTGTCCACATCGTTGAGCGCGCGTGCGATCTCGCGCAGCAGCTCGCGCGTGTAGGGCCGCAGCTCGGCGCTCGACGAGGTGAACATCGGCCGGTTCTGGGCGTCGATCAGCTGGATGCGCAAGCCTTCGCTGATGATGTCGAGCAGGAGCTGGTTCTTGAACTGGCGCAACGAGGGATTGGCCTCGATGATCGCCTCCAGCTTGCCCTTGAGATCGATCAGCTTGCTGCGCTCGCGGCGCTCGGCGGCCTCCAGCGCAGCCTGCTCCTCGCTCGTGCGGCGCGCGGGCGCGGCGTCGAGGTTGATCGCGCGCGTGCTCGGGGTGTCGCCGCGCTTGACCTGGCCCACCTTGCGCGACAGGTCCTCGCCGCCACCCTTGATGATGCTCGAGCTGTCGCCGGTACCCTCCCCCCCCTGCATCGACACCTTGAGCGGGTTCTGGAAGTAGTCGGCGATGCCCTCGAGGTCGCCCTGGGCGGTCGAGCCGAGCAGCCACATGAGCAGGAAGAAGGCCATCATCGCGGTCACGAAGTCCGCATAGGCGATCTTCCACGCGCCGCCGTGGTGGCCGCCGCCGCCCTTCTTGATGCGCTTGACGACGATTGGCTGCTGGGTGTCGTCGCTCATCGCGCGCTCCCCGCGCGCCGGCGCGCAGGCGCTGGCGGGATGTCACTCAGATCGGGACTCGAGAACGCCATGCCGCTCAGCCCTTGCGATTCTTGATTTCCTGCTCGAGCTCGGCGAAGCCCGGGCGGTCGGTCGAGTAGAGCACCTTGCGGCCGAACTCCACCGCGACCTGCGGCGCATAGCCGTTCATGCTCGCCAGCAGCACGACCTTGATCACTTGGTAGATCTTGCCGCTCTCCTCGACCTTCTGCTCGAGCTGGCTGGCGACGGGGGCGACGAAGCCGTACGAGACCAGGATGCCGAGGAAGGTACCGACGAGCGCGCCGCCGATCATCTTGCCGAGCACCGCCGGCGGCTGGCCCACCGAGCCCATCACGTTCACCACGCCCATCACCGCGACCACGATGCCGAAGGCGGGCACCGCATCGGCGACCTTCGAGACCACGTGCGGGGCGGTGTGCGCTTCCTGGTGGTGGGTCTCGATCTCCATGTCCATCAGGTTCTCGATTTCGAAGGCGTTGAGGTTGCCGCCCACCATCATGCGCAGGTAGTCGGTCATGAACTCGACCGCATGGTGGTCGGCGGCGACGCTCGGATACTTGGAGAAGATCGGGCTGGAGTCGGGGTTCTCGATGTCGTTCTCGATCGACATCAGGCCTTCCTTGCGCACCTTGGCGAGGATCTCGAACAACAGCGCGAGCAGGTCGACGTAGAGCGCCTTGTTGTACTTGGAGCCCTTGACCGCGAGCGACAGCGAGCCGAGCGTGGCCTTGATCGCCTTCGGGCCGTTGCCGGCGATGAAGCCACCGATCATGAGGCCGAAGATCGCGATGTACTCGAGCGGCACCCAGAGCGCGAGCAGGCTGCCGTGCACCGCGTAGGTGCCGATCGACGCAGCAAGGATGATGACGTAGCCAATGATCAGGAACACCGCTCACTCCACAGGAATCGGCCGTGGCGCCCCAGGGTGGAGGGCTCGGCATCTGTCGCTTCTAACGACCGCGGGAAACAGAACTTGAACATCAGTCGCAGCCGTCGCGTGCGAAATGCACGATCGCGGGACCGGGCGCCGGCGGCAGCCCGGAATGAAAAGGGCCGCCTGTTCGCCACGGCGGCCCGGATGAAGCATGCAGCCCGCGCCGCGCGCGGCCGCGATCTCAGGCGGTCGCCGTCTGCCGGGTGCGCGACACGGCGCGCCGGGTGGCCGGCTTCTTGCGCGAGGAACCCGCACGCGAGGGCATGTTGCACAGGCCGCACACGTAGGCGCTGACCGGGTCGTGCGCGTGGGCGACGAACTGTCCGCCGCAGCAGGTGCAGGGCGCGAGCTGGAGGAGATCGGCGTCGAAGAAGCGGACCAGGGTCCACGCCCGCGTCAGGCTCAGCACCGGCTCCATCGCGCTGCTCTCGATGTGGTCGAGATAGAGGTGGTAGGACTTGAGGATCGCGTCCAGCCCCTTGATCCCGGCGCGGCCGGTGAAGAAGCGGTGAAAGCCCATGAACAGCGACGAATGCACGTTGGGCTGCCAGGTCATGAACCAGTCGGTGGAGAACGGCAGCATGCCCTTGGGAGGCGACACGCCGCGCACCTCCTTGTAGATCTTCAGCAGCTTCTCGCGGCTGAGGCGGGTCTCCACCTCGAGCATCTGCATGCGCGCGCCGAGCTGGACCATCTCGACCGCGCGACGGACGTCTTCTGCTTCCTCGATGACACTCTTGTTCTTCATTTGAGACTCCTCAGGCCGCCTCGCTGGCCGCCTTGCCCGCCGCGAGAATCGCAGCATGCAGGCCGGCGCTTGCTGCATCGCGCCCTTCGCCGGCCATCAGCCGGGCGAGTTGCGCATCGTCGAAGCGGAAACACGGCACCAGCATCTGGCTGGCCGCCATGCGCACCAGCTTCGCCGCGGACATCGACTCGATCACGTCGGCCAGCTCGTCGCCGATACCGAGACGGAACAGCGCCGTCGCCCGATCGCTGCGCAGCATCTGCTGGGCGAGCATCAGGTAGGCGAGGTTCAGTTCGCGGATTTCGGCCTGAAAGTCTGGTCGATCCATGGTTTCCAATCCCGATCAGGGACAAACGGCCTTCAACTTAAAGTAGTTTCTCAGCAGCATCAAGTTACAAAGTCACGCTTTGCCGCCTGCCCCCCACTCTTCCTGTGGCGTGGCGACAACACCCGACTGCGCCCGCATGCGGCCGGAGCAGGGGCGCCGAGCCCGATCACGCCCCGTCCGCGCCGGCCTGGATCGCCACCACGCGGTTGCGCCCCCGCTGCTTGGCGAGGTAGAGACCCTCATCCGCCCCCTTGATCAGGGCCTCGACGCCGTCCATGTCCGGCGTGCGCATGCATACGCCGACGCTGGCGGTGAGGAACAGGCGCGGGCCGCCGGTCTCGACCGGCACCGCCTCGATCCCCGCGCGCAGGCGTTCCGCCACGACCCGCGCCTGCGCGAGCTCGGTATCGGGGCAGAGCACGATGAACTCGTCGCCGCCGGTGCGACAGACGAGGTCCTGGGTGCGCACCGCCCTGCGCAGCGCCTCGGCGGCGTGGCGCAGGGCGATGTCGCCGACATCGTGACCATGGGCGTCGTTGATCGTCTTGAAGCCATCGACGTCGACGACCATCAGGGCGAGCGGGCGGTTGTGGCGGATCGACGCCGCCCATTCCATGTGTATCGACTCCATCGCCTGGCGCCGATTGGGCAGGCCGGTCAGTGCATCGGTGAGCGCGGCCTCGTGCAGGCGGCGATTGGCGATCGACAGTTCCGCGGTGAAATTGCGCAGCTCCTCGCGCTCGCGTTCGATCTCGCCCTGGAGGACGAGCGTGCGCAAGCAGGCACGCAGACGCAGCGTGAGCGCGGCACGTCGCACCGGTTGCACGATGAAATCGTCCACGCCGGCTGCAGAGGCGGCGAGCAACAGCGCGTCATCCTCCGCGGGAACCAGCGCGATGACGTAGATCCCGCGCCCAAGCCGGGTGTCGCGCAAGCTGCGCACCAGGCGCTCGCCCTCGGCACCCCACTCGACCACGAGCAGGTGGGGCTGGACATCGATGGCGACCTCGAGGGCGGCATCGCCCCCCGCCACCACGGCCTCGAACACGCTGACCTCGGCCGCTTCAAGGGCCCCGCGCATGCTCGCCGTCGCGGCACGTTCGCGCACCACGAGCAGGGCGCGCAAGGGCGTCTCCTCCGCCGCCTCGCCACCCGCGTCTGCATCTTCCGAAGCGAGGCCGCGTCCCTCGTCGAGCGCGGCGGCGCCACTCAACTCGCCGAAACGCGGCGCAGACTCGGTACGCATCTGGAGCAGCTTGCCCCAATCGACCCAGTCGCGCCCGACCCGCTCGCACAGCGCGACGAACTCGGCACGCTCGAGCCCGAGCCGGCTCGACACGCGCAGCATCGGCTGCATCAGGCGTGCATGCTCGCTGTCCGGCGCAAGGCAGAGCTGGGCGATCGCACGCGCCAGCATCAGGCACTGCATCAGGCTTGCGCCGCGCGACCCCTCGTCGTAGCCGGCGAGCTCGGGTTGTTCGTAGAAGCGTACCGGCTGCACGAGCGCGTCGGGTACGCCCCACTCGATCAGCATGGCCGCGCCAAGCTCGCAGTGGTTCATCGCGAACGCCCCGTCTTCCAGCGAGAGCTGCTGCTGTTGCGGACTGCGATGGAGATCGGCGAGCAAGCGCGAGAACGCGTCAGGGTACAGCGTGGCGAGGGCGAGCTCGCCGACGCGGGCGAGCAGCCCGAGACTGAACGCCTCGTCGGCCGGGACCACGCGCACGCGCTGCGCCAGGCCCTGCATCGACAGCGCCATCAACAGCGAGGACGACCAGAAGCGCTGGTAGTCGAAGCCGGCGCACGCGCCCTTGCGGTAGGTCGACAGCAGCGAGAAACCGAGCGCAAGCGTCCGCACCGCAGGCAGGCCGAGCACCATCAGGGCCTCCTGCACCGACACCACGGCACGGCGGTTCTCGGCCACGAGGCCGTTGGCGGCCTTGATCAGCCGCCCGACGAAGGCGGGGTCGCCCTTGATCACCCGGCCAAGCTCGGGCAGCGACACTTCGCTCGACTGGGTCAGGCGGATGATCGCGAGCGCGACGCCGCGCGGAGACGGCAGTTCGCCGGCTGCCTTGAGCTGCGTGTAGCGCCTCATGTCGATCGGTTGCGGCATGCCTTCCCCTGAGTCGTTGCCTGGCCGGCACGGCCGGCTCCTGCCGTCGCATCACGGCACGGACGCTGGATTCTTTAGCCGCGCCCGGCGGCAGGCAAGCGAAAGCGGGCTAGAATCGCCGAAAATCTCACGCCGGCCATCATGAAATTCTGTTCGAGCTGCGGCGCCACCGTCGCCTTCCGCATTCCACCCGGTGACTCGCTGCCCCGCCACGTGTGCGAGCACTGCGGCACCATCCATTACCAGAACCCCAAGGTCGTCGTCGGCGCGCTGCCCGTGTGGGAGGACAAGGTCCTGCTCTGTCGACGCGCGATCGAACCCCGACACGGCATGTGGACGCTGCCCGCCGGCTTCATGGAGAACGAGGAGACCACCGCGCAGGCCGCCGCGCGCGAGACGCTCGAAGAGGCCTGCGCGCGCATCGAGGTCGGCGAGCTATATACGCTGATCGACGTGCCGCACATCAGCCAGGTGCACATCATCTATCGCGCCCGCCTGCTCGACCTCGATTTCAGGCCCGGCGAAGAGTCGCTCGATGTCGCGCTGTTCACGGAGGACGACATCCCCTGGGAGCGCATCGCCTTCCGCTCCATCGCCATCAGCCTGCGTCATTTCTTCGAGGACCGCCGCAGCGGGCAGTGGGGCGTCCACACCGCGAGCCTCACCCCGCCGCCCCCCGAGTGGCGGTGATCGACGCGCGCCGCAACGGCGCCCGGCTGCGTCAATAAGACTATTAGCGCGTCAGGGTTGAGCCCCCCTTCGCGGCGGGGGATAATCGCCGCCATTCCTTTCCGCGCGCGGATCATGACCAGCTACATCTTCGTCGTCATCGGCGCCGTCCTGGTGAATAACGTCGTTCTCGTCCGCATCCTCGGGCTGTGCCCGTTCATGGGTGTGTCGAAGAAGCTCGAGACCGCAATCGGCATGGGTGCGGCGACGACCTTCGTGCTCACCGTCGGCTCCGGCACCAGCTACCTGATCGATCACTACCTGCTGCAGCCGCTCGACCTCGGCTACCTGCGCACGCTGTCCTTCATCGTCGTCATCGCCGCGATCGTCCAGCTCACCGAGCTCATCATCCAGAAGACCAGCCCGCTGCTGCACCAGGTGCTGGGCATCTACCTGCCGCTGATCACCACCAACTGCGCGGTGCTCGGCGTACCGCTGCTCAACGTGGGCATGAAGCACAACCTGCTCGAATCGCTGCTGTTCGGCTTCGGCTCCTCGGTCGGCTTCACGCTCGCGCTGGTGCTGTTCGCCGGCATCCGCGAGCGCCTCGATGGCGCCGACGTGCCCCTGCCCTTCCGCGGCACGGCGATCGCCATGATCACCGCCGGCTTCATGAGCCTTGCGTTCATGGGCTTCGCCGGCCTCGACCGTTTCCACTGAGGCCGCCGCCAGCATGCTCACCGCAATTCTCGTGATGGCAGGCCTTGCCGTCGTCCTCGGCCTCACGCTCGGCTATGCCGCGATCCGCTTCAAGGTCGAAGGCGACCCCCTGGTCGAGAAGATCGACGCCATCCTGCCCCAGACCCAGTGCGGCCAGTGCGGCTATCCGGGCTGCAAGCCCTACGCCGAGGCGATCGCCAACGGCGAGGCGGAGATCAACCAGTGCCCGCCGGGCGGCGAGGAAGGCATCCGTAAGCTCGCTGACCTGCTCGGGCGCGAGTTCAAGCCGCTGTCGGAAGAGCACGGCATCGAGAAACCCAAGTCGGTCGCCGTCATCGACGAGCAGACCTGCATCGGCTGCACGCTGTGCATCCAGGCCTGTCCGGTCGACGCCATCGTCGGCGCCGCCAAGCAGATGCACACGGTGGTCGAGCCGCTGTGCACCGGCTGCGAGCTGTGCGTGGCGCCGTGTCCGGTCGATTGCATCGCGATGGTGCCGGTCGCCGAGACGGTGCAGACCTGGAAATGGAAGTACCCGGTGGTCGAAATCAGGAAGGCAGCATGATCGGGCGACTGTTCAGGTTCCACGGCGGCGTCAAGCCCGACGCGCACAAGAACGAATCCTGCACACCGGCGATCCGCCGCGCGCCCCTGCCCGCGCGCCTGACCGTGCCGCTGCGCCAGAGCGCGCGCGCCACGGCAAGCTGCATCGTCGAGGTCGGCCAGCGCGTGCTCAAGGGCGAGCGCATCGGCGAGCCCGAGGGTTTCCTCGGCACCGCGGTGCATGCGCCGACCTCGGGCACGGTGATCGACATCGCACGCTATCCGATGGCCCATGCCTCCGGGCTCGACACCGAATGCGTGGTCATCGAACCCGACGGCGAGGAGCGCTGGGTCGAGCACGCCCCCTTCGACTTCCACGCTGCCAGCCGCGAGGAAGCGCTCGCCTGGCTGCGCGACTGCGGCATCGTCGGCCTGGGTGGGGCGACCTTCCCCAGCCACGTCAAGCTCGGCAAGGGCAGCGGCATCGAGACGCTGATCCTCAACGGCGCCGAGTGCGAACCCTGGATCACCTGCGACGACCGCCTGATGCGCGAGCGCGCAGCCGAGATCCTCGCCGGCGCCACCATGCTGCGCGAGCTGATCGGCGCGCGCGAGCTGGTGGTCGGCGTCGAGGACAACAAGCCCGAGGCGATCGCCGCGATGAAGGCCGCGGCTGCAGCCTCGCCCCACGGTGTCGCCATCGTCGCCGTGCCGACGCTGTATCCGGCCGGCGGCGAGAAGCAGCTCATCCGCGTACTGACGGGCATCGAGATTCCCTACGGCAAGCTCGGCGCCGACTACGGCGTGCAATGCTTCAACGTCGGTACCGCCTACGCCGTCTATCGCGCCATCGCGCTCGGCGAGCCGCTGATCAGCCGCATCGTCACCCTCACCGGCAACGTCGAGGACTCCGGCAACTGGGAGGTGCTCATCGGCACCCCGGTGCAGGACCTGCTGCCGCTCGCCCGCCCGCGCGCCGACACCGACCGCACCCTGATGGGTGGGCCGATGATGGGCTACGCGCTGCCGCGCCTGGACGTGCCGATCGTCAAGGGCAGCAACTGCCTGATCTCGGCCTCGCCCAGGCTGTTCCCGCCGGCGCCGCCCGAGCAGCCCTGCATCCGCTGTACCGAGTGCAGCAAGGCCTGTCCGGCCGACCTCCAGCCCTTCGAGCTGTACTGGTTCAGCCGCTCGAAGAACTTCGGCAAGGCGCAGGAATACCACCTCTTCGACTGCATCGAGTGCGGCTGCTGCAGCTACGTGTGCCCGGCCCACATCCCGCTGGTCGATTACTTCCGCTTCGCCAAGAGCGAGATCTGGGCGCGCGAGCGCGAGAAGGCCGCGGCCGACCAGGCCCGCGAGCGCTTCGAGTTCCGCAACTTCCGCCAGGAGCGCGAGAAGGCCGAGAAAGCGGCCAAGCTCGCCGCCAAGGCCGCCGAGACGCGCGCCAAGCTGGCCGAGAGCGGCGCCAGCGCGCCGCCCCCGGCCGCAGCGGCGGACACCGCGACCGAAGACCCCAAGAAGGCGCTGATCGCCGCTGCACTCGCCCGCGCCAAGGCGCAGAAGGCCGAGGTGCAGCCGCAGAACACCGACAACCTGAGCGCCGAGAAACAGGCCGAGATCGCCGACATCGAGGCCCGCCGCAAGGCCCTCGACGCCTCGGCGAACCCGGCGGCGGCGGCTGCGCCGGCCGCCGTGGGCGAAGCCGCGAGCGCGGCCGGCGCCGAGCCCCGCCCCTGAGCACGCCATGATCCACTCTCCCTACGTCCGCAAACCGGTCAGCGTGCAGCGCACGATGGGCCTCGTGCTGGTCGCACTGCTGCCCGGCATCGCCGCCTACGTCTGGCAGGCGGGCACCGGCATCCTGGTCAACCTGCTGATCGCCACCCTCACCGCGGTGCTTGCCGAAGCCCTCGCGATGCACCTGCGCAAGCGCTCGATCGCGGTCGCGGTCGGCGACCTGTCGGCGGTGCTCACCGCCTGGCTGGTCGTGCTCAGCCTGCCGGCGATCGTGCCATGGTGGCTCACCGTGATCGCCGTGCTGGTGGCGGTCCTCGCCGTCAAGCAGCTCTACGGCGGCCTCGGCCAGAACCCCTTCAACCCGGCGATGGTCGCCTACTGCACGATGATCGTCGCCTTTCCGGCGCTGATGTCGCAGTGGCCGGCCCTGGGCGGCCTGGGCTTCGACGACCAGCTGGCGCTGATCCTGGGCGGCGCGCGCGAGCTCGACGCCATCACCGGCGCGACCGCGCTCGACAGCCTGCGCACCGGCCTGCGTGCGGCGGGCGCCACGGTCGAGTCGGTCGCCCGGGGGCCGGCCTTCGGCGTGTTCGGCAGCCAGGGCTGGGAGTGGGTCGCTGCCGGCTATGCGCTCGGTGGCCTGTTCCTGCTCGCCAAGGGCATCATCACCTGGCACATGCCGGTGGCCTTCATCGCCGCGCTCGGCGGCCTGGCCGGCGTGTTCTGGCTCATCGACCCGGCGCACTACGCCTCGCCGCTGTTCCATCTGGCCAGCGGCGGAGCGATGCTGGCGGCCTTCTTCATCGTCACCGACCCGGTATCGGGCGCCACCACGCCGCGCGGCAAGCTGCTGTTCGCCGCCGGCGTCGGCATCATCGTCTGGCTCATCCGCAACTTCGGCGCCTATCCCGACGGGATTGCCTTCGGCGTCTTGCTGATGAACATCTGCGTGCCGCTGCTCGACATGAAGACCCAGCCGCGCGTGTTCGGCCATCGCGAAGCGGCAGGGGGCGACAAGTGAGCGCGCGCTACTCCGCCACCCGCACCTCGCTGCGCACCGGCGCCATCATGCTGCTGTTCACCCTGGTGTTCACCGCGCTGATGGCCTCGACCTACCGTGTCACCCGACCCGCGATCGAGGCCTCGATGCAGGAAGCCCAGCAGCGCCTGATCAACGAGGTGCTGCCGCCCGCGAGCTACGACAACGACCTGCTCGCCGACGTGGTCCGCCTCGCCCCCGCCGCCGCGCCAGGCATGGACGCCGGTGCGCGCGTGTGGCGCGCGCGCAAGGGTACGGAGCCGGTGGCGCTCATCGTCGAAGGCGCGGCGAGCGACGGCTACGCGGGCCGCATCGAGCTCGTGGTCGCGATCGGCCGCGACGGCCGCCTCAGCGGCGTGCGCGTCACCGCCCACAAGGAGACGCCGGGCCTGGGCGACTACATCGACCCCAAGAAGGACCGCCGCAAGGACGCGCCCTGGATCGGCCAGTTCGCCTGCGCCACGTGGACCGACGTCAACACCGCCGAGTGGAGCGTGCGCAAGGACGGCGGCAGTTTCGACTATCGCGCCGGCGCCACCATCAGCGCGCGCGCGGTGACCCGCGCCGTCGGCCGCATCACCGCCGCGGCCACCGCACGGCTGGACGCGCTCTTCGCCGCGCCCGCCGGCAGCCTGCTGGGAGACGAATCATGAGCCCGCAACAATTCCGCGAGATTTCCTGGAACGGCCTGTGGAAGCAGAACCCCGGCCTCGCCCAGTTGCTCGGCCTGTGCCCGATCCTGGCCATCAGCACCAGCATGGTCAACGCGGTGAGCCTCGGCCTCGCCACCATCCTGGTGATGGCGGTCGCCAACCTCGCGGTGTCGGCGCTGCGCAACTTCATCCCCTACGAGATCCGCATTCCGGTCTTCATCCTCATCATCGCCGCGCTGGTCACCGTGGTCGATCTGTCGTTCAACGCCTTCTTCCACGACCTCTACCTGGTGCTCGGCATCTTCATCCCGCTCATCGTCACCAACTGCATCGTGCTCGCGCGCGTCGAGGCCTTCGCGGCCAAGAACGACCCGCTCACGTCGACGATCGACGGTGTCATGATGGGCATCGGCCTGGTCTGGGTGCTCGGCGTGCTCGGCGCCATCCGCGAGCTGATCGGTGCCGGAACGCTGCTCTCCGGCATCGAGATGATCATCCCCGGCGCCTCGGCGATCAGCGTCTTCGGCGATGACTATCCCGGCTTCCTGATCGCCATCCTGCCTCCGGGCGCGTTCTTCGCGCTCGGCATGCTGATCGCCGCCTTCAATGCGATCAACGCCCACCTCGCCGCGCGTGCGCGCCGCCGCCCGCCCCCGGCACCGGTAGCCGCGCCGGCAGCGAAGTCCGCCGACGGCAGCGAGCCGGCCGCGGCGAGCTGACCGGACGCGTGGCTGCGATGAAGCGCGAGGCGATCCGCGAGTTCTTCCGCCGCCTGCACGACGCTAACCCGAACCCGCAGACCGAGCTCGAGTACGCCTCGCCCTACCAGCTGCTGGTTGCCGTGGTGCTGTCGGCGCAGGCCACCGACCGCAGCGTCAATCTCGCCACGCGCAAGCTGTTCGCGCTCGCGCCCACGCCCGAGGCCATGGTGACGCTCGGCGAGGCCGGCATCGCCGACTGCATCAAGACCATCGGCCTGTTCCGCAACAAGGCAAAGAACACACTGGCGCTCTCGCGTCTGCTGCTCGAGCGCCACGGCGGCGAGGTGCCGCCGGTGCGCGAGGCGCTCGAGGCCCTGCCCGGCGTCGGCCGCAAGACGGCCAACGTGGTGCTCAACACCGTTTTCCGCCAGCCGGCGATGGCGGTGGACACCCACATCTTCCGCCTCGCCAACCGCACCGGCCTGGCGCCCGGCAAGGACGTGGTGGAAGTCGAGAAGGCGCTGCTGCGCCGGGTACCCAGGGACTACCTGCTCGACGCCCACCACTGGCTGATCCTGCACGGTCGCTACGTCTGCACCGCACGCAAGCCCAAGTGCGGCGAGTGCAGCGTGCGCGACCTGTGCGGCTTCCGTGACAAGACCGACTGACCCGCCCGAACGGAGACGATCCGCAATGTTCAACCCCAGCCGCGACCAGGTGCGCAGCTTCTTCATCGAAACCTGGCGCAAGTACCTGGCCAAGGAGGTGCTGACGCCGATGGAGACCATCGCCGCCGACATCATCGGCCTCCATCCCGAGTACCACGCCGTGGTCGAGGACCCGGACGCGGTGCACCGCGACTTCCCGCCAGAGGCCGGACAGATCAACCCCTTCCTGCACCTGTCGCTGCACCTGGCCATCGAGGAGCAACTCTCGATCGATCAGCCGCCAGGCATCCGCGCCGCCTTCGAGGCCGCCTGCACGCGCCGCGGCGACCGCCACGAGGCGATGCACGACGCGCTCGAGTGCCTCGGCGAGATGCTGTTCGACGCCCAGCGCAAGGGCACCCCACCCGACGGCGCGGCCTATGTCGGGGCGCTGCGCAAGCGCGCCGGGCTGGCGCTCTGAAGCGGCCCTGCGCCGCTCCCGCCCTGCGCATGAGGCGCTAGAATGAACGCTTTCGGGCCAATGGACCGCCCGACCCAGGGCGCACCGGCCCGCTCGCCGATCCCCCCGATCACCCTCTCCCAAGCATTCCCGATTCCCAGGAGGTCTCCATGCCCGGTCTGCTGCCCAACGTCGATCCCGATGGCCTGCTCGAATACTCGGTGGTCTACACCGACCGCTCGCTCAACCACATGTCGAAGGCCTTCCAGGGCGTCATGCGCGAACTGTCCGCCACGCTGAAGAAGGTCTACCACGCCCACGCGGTGGCGATCGTGCCCGGCAGCGGCACCTTCGGCATGGAAGCGGTGGCGCGCCAGTTCGCCACCGGCAGGAAGACCCTGGTGATCCGCAACGGCTGGTTCAGCTACCGGTGGACGCAGATCTTCGAGATGGGGAACATCCCCGCCGAATCCGTTGTGCTCAAGGCCCGCCAGGTGCGCGACGAGGCGCAGGCGCCGTTCATCCCGGCGCCGATCGACGAGGTCGTCGCCGCCATCCGCCAGCACCGTCCCGACGTGGTGTTCGCACCGCACGTCGAGACCTCGGCCGGCATGATCCTGCCCGACGACTACCTGCGCGCGGTGGCCGACGCCACGCACGAGGTCGGTGGCCTGTTCGTGCTCGACTGCATCGCCTCGGGCACGATCTGGGTGGACATGGACGCGCTCGGCGTCGACGTGCTGGTGAGCGCGCCGCAGAAGGGCTGGACCGCCTCGCCCTGCTGCGCGATGGTCATGATGAGCGCGACCGCGCGCGAGCGCATCGAGGGCACCGCCAGCACCAGCTTCGCCTGCGACCTCAAGAAGTGGCTGCAGATCATGGAGACCTACGAGGGCGGCGCCCACGCCTACCACGCCACCATGCCCACCGACGGCCTGGTGACGCTGCGTGACGTGATGCGCGAGACCGAGGCCTACGGCTTCGACAAGGTCAAGGAAGAGCAGCTCGAGCTCGGCCGCCGCGTGCGCGCGCTGCTCGAGGCGCGCGGCTTTGCGAGCGTGGCGGCGGCCGGCTTCCAGGCTCCGGGCGTGGTGGTGAGCTACACCACGGACGACGCCATCAAGACCGGCACCAAGTTCGCCGCCGAAGGCCTGCAGATCGCCGCCGGCGTGCCGCTCGCCTGCGATGAGCGCGCGGACTACAAGAGCTTCCGCATCGGTCTCTTCGGCCTGGACAAGCTGCACAACATCGCGCGCAGCGTCGCCACGCTCGAGAAGGCGCTCGACCACCTCGCCTGAGACCGGCGACGGAGCGGGAAAGAACCGCGCCGCCAGGCAAACGGCGGGAGCGGGCCTGCCCGCGAACTTCGGCGATTCAGCCTCGCCGTTCGCGGGCAAGCCCGCTCCCACGATTCATTCGCCCACTTCGCGGGCAGGCCCGCTCCCGCAGCTTGCCGGGACGCCGCGGGCGTCGAGGTCCGCCAGGATCGGGCAGTCGGGTCGCGCGTCGCCATGGCAATGCTCGGCCAGTGCGTGCAGCGTATCGACCATCCCTTGCAGTTCGGCGATCTTGCGCTCGAGCGCGGCGACGTGACCGAGCGCGATGCGCTTCACATCCGCGCTCGCGCGCCCCTGATCGCGCCACAGCGCGAGCAGCTCGCCGATGTCCGCCACCGCGAAACCGAGGTCGCGCGCACGGCGGATGAAGCGCAGCACATGCACGTCCTCGTCGGTGTAGAAGCGGTAACCGGCATCCGTGCGCCGCGCCGCCGGCAGCAGGCCGATCGACTCGTAGTAGCGGATCATCTTCGCCGACACGCCCGATGCGGCGGCGGCCTTGCCGATGTTCATCATGGCGTGCCTCCCTCAGCCGCCACCGGCAGGTCGGCGCCGAAGCGGCGCAGGCGCAGCGCGTTGCCGAGCACGAACACGCTCGACATCGACATCGCCGCCGCCGCGAACACCGGCGAAAGCAGCAGACCGAAGGCGGGGTAGAAGACGCCCGCGGCGAGTGGAATCAGCGCCGCGTTGTAGGCGAAGGCCCAGAACAGGTTCTGGCCGATGTTGCGCATCGTCGCGCGCGACAGCGCGATCGCGCGTGGCACGCCCATCAGGTCGCCCGACATCAGCACCACGTCGGCGCTCTCGATGGCGACGTCGGTGCCGGTGCCGATCGCGATGCCCACGTCGGCCTCGGCGAGCGCGGGCGCATCGTTGATGCCGTCGCCGACGAAGGCGACGCGGCGGCCGGCCGCCTCCCCCTCGCCATCGCGGCCCGCCAGCGTGCGCAGCGCCGCCACCTTGCCGTCGGGCAGCACCTCGGCGATGACCTCGTCGATCCCCGCCTGGCGCGCGATCGCGCGCGCAGTGCGCTCGTTGTCGCCGGTGATCATCGCCACCTTCAGGCCGAGCGCGTGCAGTGCCTTCACCGCCGCCACCGAGCTCGGCTTGAGCGGGTCGGCCACCGCCAGGATGGCCGCGAGCCGGCCGTCGATCGCCGCGTACAGCGGCGACTTGCCCTCGTTGGCCAGGCGCGCCGCAGCGTCGGCGAACACACCGACGTCCAGCCCCAGGCGGCGCATCAGGCGGTCGGCGCCGACCTCGACGCGCTGCCCGCCCACCTGCGCGCGCACGCCGTAGCCGGCCTCGGCTTCGAAGCCCTCGGCGGCGGCACGCTCCAGGCCATCCGCACGCGCTGCGGCAACGATGGCCTCGGCGATCGGATGCTCGGAGGTGCGCTCGACCGCTGCCACCCGCGCCAGCACGTCCGCACGCTCGAATCCTTCCGCCACCACCAGGTCGGTGAGCTGCGGCTTGCCCACGGTGAGCGTGCCCGTCTTGTCCACCGCCACCACGGCCGCGTCGCGCAGCAACTGCAGCGCATCCCCCTTGCGGAACAGCACGCCCATCTGCGCTGCACGCCCGGTGGCGACCATGATCGAAGTCGGCGTTGCCAAGCCCATCGCGCATGGGCAGGCGACGATCAGCACCGCCACCGCATTGACCAGCGCGAAGCTGAGCGCCGGCACCTCCGCCGGCAGCCAGGCTGCGCCGAGCAGCAGCCAGGCGAGAAAGGCGAGCGCCGCCAGACCCATCACCACCGGCACGAAGACCATGGTGACCTTGTCGACCATCCCCTGGATCGGCAGCTTGGCGCCCTGCGCCGTCTCGACCATGCGGATGATCTGCGCCAGCACGGTATCCGCCCCCACCCGCGTGGCGCGGAAGGCGAAGGCTCCGCGGGTGTTGAGGGTGCCGCCGACCACGGTTGCGCCGGCGGTCTTCTCCACCGGCACCGGCTCGCCGGTGATCATCGACTCGTCAACGAAGGACGCGCCCGCCACCACCTCGCCATCGACGGCCACCTTCTCGCCCGGACGCACCTCGACCACGTCGCCCACCGCGACCTCGGCGATCGACAGCTCCACCACCTCGGCGCCGCGCCGCACGCGCGCAGTGCGCGGCTGGATACGCATCAGGCGACGGATCGCGTCGCTGGTGCGGCCGCGCGCGCGCGCCTCGAGCAGACGCCCGACCAGGATCAGGGTGATGATTACCGCCGCCGCCTCGAAATACACATTGACCGTGCCTTCCGGCAACAGCGCGGGCGCAAACAGCGCCACCACGGAATAACCCCAGGCCGCCGCGGTGCCCACCGCCACCAGCGCGTTCATGTCGGGCGCGCCACGCAGCAGCGCCGGCACGCCCTTTCGGAAGAAGCGCAGCCCCGGTCCGAACATCACCGCGCTGGTGAGCACGAACTGCAGCAGCCAGCTCTCGCGGTGGCCGATCGTCGCCATGACCCAGTCGTGCATGCCCGGGACCAGGTGCGCGCCCATCTCGAGCACGAACACCGGCAGGGTGAGCGCCGCCGCGATCCACACCGCGCGCCGCAGCGCCGCCTCCTCGGCGGCGGCGTCGGCCTCGCGCGCGCCCTCGGCGACCTCGGCCGCTGGCGTGGCGCCAAACCCCGCCTTCTTCACCGCCGCGACCAGGGCCGCAGTCGGCACCTCGCCGGCGATCTCGACATGAGCGCGGCGGGCGGCGAGGTTGACGTTCGCCGTCAGCACGCCGGGCACGCGTTGCAGCACCTTCTCGACGCGGCCCACGCAGGCCGCGCAGCTCATGCCCTCGATGTCGAGCTCCAGGCTGTCGCGCCGCACCGTGTAGCCCGCCTTCGCCACCGCCTCGACCAGCGCCGCCAGCGGCACCGAGGCGGGCGCGGTCACGGTGGCGGTCTCGTTCGCCAGGTTGACGCTCGCCGCCTGCACGCCCTCGACCTTCATCAGGGCGCGTTCGACGTGCGCCACGCACGAGGCGCAGGTCATGCCGGCGACCCTGAGCGTGCGCACCGCCTCTGCGGTTGCGCTTTGCGTGTTGCTGTTCATGGTCCGTCCTGCCGTTGGAAAGGGAGATGCTTGCACTGTAGACCTTGCCAAGATGGGAAGGTCAAGCGCTTTGCGCGCAATCTCGTCAATCCCGTGCGCGGCCGCGCCGAACCCGTCATCGGGCTGACGACGCGATTACATTCCTGTCAGCTTGGCCCACGCCCCTTGGGGCAAAGGCACAATGCCGGGCATGAAGTTCCGCTCCGGAGTCACCGCATCATGAACATCCCCGCGCAACCGAAGCGCCGCGCCCTGCGCGCCCTGCTCGCCACCGCACTGCTCGGCCTGGCCGGCCTCGCCCCCGCCCACGCCGCGGGCGAAGAGGTCGTCATGTACAAGGACCCCAACTGCGGCTGCTGCGGCAAGTGGGCCGAGCACATGCGCGAGCACGGCTTCAAGGTCAAGGAAGTCGCCACCACGCAGATGGATGTGGTCAAGCGCGAAGCGCGCGTGCCGCAGGCGCTCGGTTCCTGCCACACGGCGAAGGTCGGCGGCTACGTCGTCGAAGGCCATGTGCCGGCGGCCGACGTCCGCCGCATGCTCGGCGAGAAGCCAGCCATCTCGGGCATCTCCGCGCCCGGCATGCCGATGGGCTCGCCGGGCATGGAAGGCCCCTACCCGGCCGACCGCTACGAGGTCGTCAGCTTCGACGCCGGGGGCAGGACGGCGGTGTTCGCCCGCCATTGACCGGCGTCGCGCGCGACGGCTGCCGCGCTGCCCTGGCGGCGAGGCGCTCAACGATCGACGGCGGACACGTCGGCCGCGCGCGCCGCACGCTTGTCCTCGCGGCGCACGAATTCCAGCCTGGCCTCGCGGGCGCGCAGTTGGCCGCAGCCGGCATCCACGTCCTGCCCCGCCGACTGCCTCAGCTTGGTGAGGATGCCGCGCCGGTGCAGCGTGCGCGCGATCTCGGCGGCACGCTCGGCGCGCGGTCGGCGGAAAGCGAGGCCATCGACGGTGTTGAAGGGGATCATGTTCATCACCGCGTACTTGCCGGCGAGCAGGCGCACGATGCCGTCGAGCTCGTCGTCACCGTCGTTCACGCCCTCGATCAGCGTCCACTGGTACTGGATCGGATAGCCGGAAGCGCGCGCCCAGGCCTCGCCGAGGGCAACCAGCTCGGCCGGGTCGATGCGCGGTGCGCGCGGCAGCAGCTGCGCGCGCAGCCCGGCCTTGGTGGTGTGCAGCGACAGCGCCAGCGCCGGCCTCACCCGCATCTGCGGCAGACGCTCGAAGACACGCACGTCGCCCACGGTGGACAGCACCAGGTTCTTGTGCGGGATGGCGCCCTCGGTGCCGAGCAGCTCGATCGCCTCGACCACCGCGTCGAGGTTGTGCGCCGGCTCGCCCATGCCCATGAACACCACCTTGTGCACGCGGCGCATGCGCCGCGCCAGCGCCACCTGGGCGACGATCTCGGCGCTGCCGAGCTGGCGCAGCAGGCCATCCCTGCCGGTCATGCAGAACACGCAGCCCACCGCGCAGCCGAGCTGGGTGGACACGCACAGGCCATCGCGCGGCAGCAGCACGCTCTCCACCGTCTGGCCGTCGGCGAGCGCCACCAGCAAGCGGGTGCCGTCCTCGCCCGGGTGTTCGGAGCGCACGCGCGCGAGCGCGAGCAGCTCGGCCTCGAGGGCGGGCAGCGCGGCGTGCAGCGCCTTGGGCAGGCGGTTCGATTCGGTGTGAGGCCCGGCGTCGAGGGCGCGGCCCTGCAGCCAGGCGCGCAGCAGGCGAGCTTCGTGGCTGGGGCGGGCGCCGAGCGCGCGCAGACGCTGGCGGATGGCGTCGATGTTCATGGCGCGCGATGCTAGCACCTCAGGGGCCCTATAATCAGGGCCATTCGTATCGAGGAATCCCGCATGTCCGCCCTGCGCTTCGAAGGCTCGCAAGAATACGTCGCCACCCCCGACCTGATGCTCGCGGTGAACGCCGCCATCCGCCTGCAGCGCCCACTGCTGATCAAGGGCGAACCGGGCACCGGCAAGACCATGCTCGCCGAGCAGGTCGCCGCCGCGCTCGGCTTGCCGCTGCTGCAATGGCACATCAAATCGACCACCAAGGCGCAACAGGGCCTCTACGAGTACGACGCGGTGTCGCGCCTGCGCGACTCGCAGCTCGGTGACGATCGCGTCAAGGACATCGGCAACTACATCGTCAAGGGCGTGCTGTGGCAGGCCTTCGAGGCCGAGCAGCCGACCGTGGTGCTGATCGACGAGATCGACAAGGCCGACATCGAGTTTCCCAACGATCTGCTGCGCGAGCTCGACCGCATGGAGTTCCATGTGTACGAGACGCGCCAGACCATCCAGGCGCGCCACCGGCCGATCGTCTTCATCACCTCGAACAACGAGAAGGAGCTGCCCGACGCCTTCCTGCGCCGGTGCTTCTTCCACTACATCCGCTTCCCCGACCGCGACACCATGCAGCGCATCGTGGACGTGCACTTTCCCGGCCTGCGCAAGGACCTGCTGACGCAGGCGCTCGAGGTCTTCTTCGGCCTGCGCGACATTCCCGGCCTCAAGAAGAAGCCCTCCACGTCCGAGCTGATCGACTGGCTCAAGCTGCTGGTGGCGGAGGACATTCCACCCGCGGCGCTGCACAGCCAGGACGGCAAGGTGGTGATTCCGCCCCTGCATGGCGCGCTGCTCAAGAACGAGCAGGACGTGCACCTGTTCGAGCGCCTGGTGTTCATGGCGCGTCACAATCGCTGACGGCCGCACTCCATGTTCAAGGCTCTCTTCGGCTGGCTGTTCGGCAAGGGCGCAACCGCCGCGGCAACGCCGGCCAGGGCGCAGGAGGACGCGGGTTTCCGCAAGCTCAACCGCGAAGCGCCGCTGCGTGCCGAGGCAGGCGGCGGTAGCACCGAGGGCCAGCCCGCAACCTTTCTTTGCCGCGAGGCCATCCTCGGACGCAACCAGCGCATCGCCGGCTACCAGTTCATGCTGCAGGAGGGAACGCGCGCGCGCATCCGCCACAGCTCGCGGCGGGTGCACCACCTGTACGCCGAGGTGCTGGTACGCAGCCTCGCCGGTGCCGACATCGGCGAGCTGCTCGGCCACCGCCTCGCCTTCATCGACCTCCCCGACTCCTTCCTCGCCGACCCCAGCCTGGCCGCGCTCCCGGCGCGCAGCGTGGTGCTCGTGCCGACCACCCTCGACGAGCCCGGCGCCCCGGAGGCGGACGCGCTGCGGCGCACCGTGGAGGGCCTGCGTCAACGGGGCTTCCGGATCGGTCTGCCCGACCCGACGGTGGTGACCGAGTTCGCCCACCTCCTGCCGCTGTCCGACTACATCGTCGTGCATGCCCAGGGGCTGGACGCCCGCCGCGGACTCAAGCTCAGCAACATCGCGCTCGAGATCGCCGCCGATGCGCGCCTGCTGATCCGCGACCTGCCCTCGATCGAGGAATTCCGCTTCTGCTTCAAGCTCGGCGCCACGCTGTTCCAGGGCCCCTTCGTCACCAGCCGGGAGAACTGGGCCGAGCGCGAACTGCCTCCCAACACGGCCCGCATCGGGGCGCTGATCGCGCGCCTGCGTGCCGATGCGAGCAACCACGAGCTCGCCGACCTGCTCAAGCAGGACGCCGCGCTGTCGCTGCGCCTGCTGCGCTACATCAACTCGGCGGCCAACGCCCTGCCCCAGCGCGTGTCCTCGATCGAGCACGCTCTCACCCTGCTCGGCCGCGACAAGCTGCACCGCTGGCTGATCCTGCTCGTGTGCAGCAACGGTTCGAACAGCGAGCGCGCCGGCGCGGCGCTCGAGACCGCGCTGGTGCGCGGGCGCATGATGGAACTGCTGGGAGCCGAGCGCCCGTCCGCCGAACGCGAGGCACTGTTCCTCGTCGGCCTGCTGTCCCTGGTCGACGTGATCCTCGAGGTGCCGCTCGAGAAGGCGCTTGCGCCGCTGGCGCTGAGCACCGACATCGAGTCCGCGCTGCGCGCGGGCAGCGGCCCGTTCCACCCGCTGCTTGCGCTGGCTATTGCCTGCGAGCGCAGCGACGGACAGGACCTGCGCGCCGCCGCCGACGCATGCGGCATCAGTCCGGGCGACGCCTCAGCCTGCCACATGCGGGCACTGTCGTGGGCAATACAGATCCAGGACTAGACGGACGCCGGCCATCATGCTGATCGACTTCTTCCTGCACCTGAAGGCGCGCAAGCTGCCGGTCTCGACGCGCGAGTTCCTCACCGTGCTCGAGGGGCTGCGCGATCATGTGTGCGGCCCGTCGCTCGACGACTTCTACTTTTTCGCGCGCACCTGCCTGGTCAAGGACGAATCGCTCTACGACCGCTTCGACCAGGCCTTCGGAGAGTACTTCAAGGGCGTCACCGCCCTGCCCGGGCTGGAACTCGACCTGCCCGAGGAGTGGCTGCGCGCGATGGCGCGCAAGCACCTCTCGGCGGAGGAGATCGCCCGCCTCGAGAAGCTCGGCTGGGACAAGCTGATGGACGAATTCCGCAAGCGCCTCGACGAGCAGAAGGGTCGCCACCAGGGCGGCAACAAGTGGATCGGCACCGGCGGCAGCTCGCCCTTCGGCAACAACGGCACCCACCCGGAAGGCATCCGCGTCGGCGGCGAATCCGCGGGCAACCGCACGGCGGTGAAGGTGTGGGACAAGCGCGAGTTCCGCAACCTCGACGACTCGGTCGAGCTCGGCACGCGCAACATCAAGGTCGCGCTGCGCCGGTTGCGCCGCTTCGCCCGCGAGGGGGCGGCCGAGGAACTCGATCTCGACGGCACCATTGCCGCCACCGCGCGCAACGCCGGCTGGCTCGACCTCCACATGCGCCCGGAGCGCCACAACGCGGTCAAGGTGCTGCTGTTCCTCGACGTCGGCGGCTCGATGGACGACCACATCAAGGTGTGCGAGGAACTGTTCTCCGCCTGCCGGCTGGAGTTCAAGCACCTCGAGCACTTCTATTTCCACAACTGCGTGTACGAGGGCGTGTGGCGGGACAACCACCGCCGCCACAGCGAGCGTTTGCCGCTGCTCGACGTCATCCACAAGTACGGCCCCGACTACAAGCTGATCTTCGTCGGTGACGCGACCATGAGCCCGTACGAAATCCTCCATCCGCACGGCTCGGTCGAGCACATGAATGCGGAGGCCGGGGCCACCTGGCTGCGCCGCCTGCTCGACGCCTACCCGGCGGCGGCATGGCTCAATCCGGAACCCGAGCGCCTGTGGCCGTACCGCAAGTCGATCGAGCTGATCCAGCAGATCGTCGGCGGACGGATGTTCCCGCTCACGCTCGATGGGCTGGCGCGCGCGATGCAGTCGCTTTCACGCAAGCACTAGGGGCGCCCCGCCGCCACGGAGGAATGCGCCCGGGCCGGGCGCAAAAAAAAAGCGGCCAATCGGCCGCTCAAGCTGCTGTCCGCACAAGTGTCAAACACTGTGTGAAACACTTTCGAGCCGGCCCGCCTCTGGGGCCGGCCGTGCTTCATTCGGTGAAGGGCAGGGGCTGCATGCCGAAGCCTTCGTCGAGATGCTTGATCTGGCGGAGCAACTTGTCGAGCTCGCTCTGCAGGCTCGCGAGCCCCTCGTCGTCCATCAGCCGCAAGGCCTCGGGCAGCACACCACGTGCAGGCGACGGCGCCCGATCGAGCAAGGCGCCGCCTTCCTCGGTGAGGTAGAGCCTGACGACGCGCTGGTCCGCGCTGGTCCGCTCCTTGCGCACCAGTCCGGCGCTCTCGAGCCGGTCGACCATGTTCGAAGTGGTCGACTGATGCAGGGCCATGCGGTTGGCGAGTTCGCCCACGCGCAGACCGTTCGATTCGCGCAACTCCTGCAAAGCCCACAGCTGAGCACCGGTCACGCCGCTCTGCCGTTCGATCCACTGCGAGTGGCGCTGGGCCGTCCGGATGAGGATCCGGAAACGCTGCAGCACCGACAAGGGACTCGGCGGCGGCGCCGGTTTCTTCACTTTCTGTTGCGTTTCTGCCATCGGAATCTCGCCGGAACTATATTTGCTCAAAGCATCATTGTCAAAAAAACATCACGCCCTGCCACAGGGCGTATGGTAGCGGTATCGTTCACCTTTCGCATGCGCAACACGGCAAAAAAAGCGCTGCGCCGGAGCCCGCCAGACACCGGCCAATCATGTTTGCTGCGCCGCACCAGAGAACGCAATGAGCCCGCATCCGAACGCCGATGAAACGCCCCGCCAACGCTCGCGCTGGCGCCTCGACCGCCTCCTGCGCGGCGGACGTCGTTATGCCCTTCCCTGGTTGTCATGGCAGCGCTGGCACGTACGCCTGCTGCTGGTCGGCGCCGCACTGCTGGCCGGCCTGATCGCGATCGCATTCGCGATCGGCGCCGAGCTCGCGATCAGTGCCCACGCCGGGGTGGTCCGCGAGCGCCCCTGGCTCAGCCTGCTCATCGCACCGGCGGGCTTCGCCGCGCTCGCGTGGATCTCGCGACGCCTTTTCCCCGCCACCGAGGGCAGCGGCATCCCGCAGGCGATCGCGGCATCGATGTCGGACGACGGCCGCGTGCGGCGGCAGCTGCTGTCGTTCCGCATCGCCGTTGCCAAGGTCTTCCTCACCCTGGGCGGGCTGCTGTCGGGCGCCTCGATCGGCCGCGAGGGCCCATCCGTGCAGATCGGCGCCTCGGTCATGCACCTGCTGGCCGGGCGCAAGCGGCGGCGTATCGCGTCGAGCCGCGACCTCATCGTTGCCGGCAGCGGCGCAGGCATTGCTGCAGCGTTCAACACCCCGCTGGGCGGGATCATGTTCGCGATCGAGGAGATGTGTCGCCACCGCGCCTTCCGCGCCAACAGCACGACGCTGACCGCAGTGATCTTCGCCGGCCTGATGTCGCTCGCCGTGCTGGGCAACTACACCTACTTCGGCCGCACGCTGGCGAGCGTCGGCTGGCCCGACGGGATCTGGCTGGTGCTCGCCTGCGGGGGCATCGGTGGCCTGCTGGGGGGTGGTTTCTCACGCCTGCTGATCGCATCCGCACGCGGCCTGCCCGGGCAGCTGGGCGTGTTCGCGCTCAGCCGGCCGGTCGCCTTCGCGGCCTTGTGCGGACTGGCGACCGGGATCATCGGCTGGGCCAGCGGCGGGCTGACCTACGGTACCGGCTATGCCGAATCGAAGGCGGCGCTCGAGGGCAGTGCAGCGCTGCCGACGGCCTTCATGCTGATGAAGATGGCCGTGATCTGGCTCGCCTTCGTGTCACGCATCCCGGGCGGCATCTTCGCCCCGGCGCTCGCCGTGGGCGCCGGACTGGGTTCGGACATCGCCCTGCTGCTTCCAGGCGAACCCGACCCGGCCGTGCTGGTTCTGGGGATGGTGGCCTTTCTCGCCGCGATGACGCAGACGCCGATCACCTCCTTCGTGATCGTCATGGAGATGACCGCGAACCACGAGATGCTGCTGCCGTTGATGGCCACCGCGGTGGTCGCCCATGGGGTATCTCGCTCGGTGGCACCGATTCCGCTCTACCACGCGCTCTCCCACGCCTGGCTGCGACGCGCAGAAGGCCGGCTGCACCGCGCCGGCCCCCCGCCACGACCATCGACGCCGTCAGTTGTAGCGCCCGAGGCCCCTGCCGCTGACGGCGCCACGCAAACCGGCTCAGCGAATGCCGGCGCGCCGGATCAGCGCCTGTAGCTCGCCGACGATCCCACGACGGAACAGCAGCACGCAGACCACGAAGATCACCCCCATGATCACCGTGACCCAGGAGCCCACGCTGTCGGCCAGCTCCGTCTGCAGCGAGACGATCGTCGCCGCGCCGACCAGCGGCCCGAGCACGGTACCGAGGCCGCCCAGCAGCGTCATCAGCACCACCTCGCCCGACATGTGCCAATGCACGTCGGTCAGCGAGGCAAGCTGGAACACCAGGGTCTTGGTCGCCCCCGCCATGCCGGCGAGCGAGGCGGAGAGCACGAACGCGAGGAGCTTGAACTTCGCCACGTCGTAGCCTAGGGACACCGCGCGCGGCTCGTTCTCGCGAATCGCCTTGAGGATCTGGCCGAAGGGCGAATTGATCGTGCGATAGATGATGAAGAAGCCGATGCAGAAGATCGCGAACACGAGGTAATACATCGCGATGTTGTTCGACAGGTCGATGACGCCGAACAGGTGGCCGCGCGGCACGCCCTGCAGGCCGTCCTCGCCGCCGGTCGCCTTCCACTGCAGGACGATGAAATACACCATCTGCGACAGCGCCAGCGTGATCATCGCGAAGTAGATCCCGGTGCGGCGGATCGCCAGCACGCCGAACACCCAGCCGAGCACGCCGGCAGCGAGCGTGCCGCCGATGATGCCGAGCTCGGGCGTGACGCCGACATCGCGCACCAGCATGCCGCAGACGTAGCCCGCGCTACCGAGGAAGGCGGCGTGACCGAAGGAGAGCAGGCCGGCGAAACCGAGCAGCAGATTGAACGCGCAGGCGAACAACCCGAAGCACAGGATCTTCATCAGGAAGGTGGGATACACCGCGAACGGGGCCACCAGCCCGATCAGGAACAGCACGCCGAAGAGGATCGGGGTGGCGCGCGCGAACATCGAATTCGTATCGTTCATCAGCTTGTTTCCTGTCGCCTCGTTCAGGCCTTGCCGAACAGACCGGCCGGCCGCACCAGCAGCACGATCACCATGATCACGAACACCACCACCGCCGAGGCTTCCGGGTAGAAGACCCGGGTCAGACCCTCGATCAGCCCGAGGCCGATGCCGGTGAGGATGGAGCCCATGATCGACCCCATGCCGCCGATCACCACCACCGCGAACACCACGATGATCAGGTTCGAACCCATCAGCGGGCTGACCTGATAGATCGGCGCGGCCAGGACGCCGGCGAAGGCCGCGAGCGCCACGCCGAAGCCGTAGGTGAAGGTGATCAGCAAGGGCACGTTGATGCCGAGCGCCTGGACGATCTGCGGATTCTCGGTGCCGGCGCGCAGGTAGGCGCCGAGCTTGGTCTTCTCGATGATGAACCAGGTGGCGAAGCACACCGTCAGCGCCGCGACCACCACCCAGCCGCGATAGATCGGCAGGAACATGAAGCCGAGGTTCACCCCGCCCTGCAGCAGTTCGGGCACGGGGTAGGACTGACCCGAGATGCCGTACTGGTCGCGGAAGATGCCCTCGAAGATCAGCGCCAGGCCGAAGGTGAGGAGCAAGCCGTAGAGGTGGTCGAGCTTGTAGAGCTTGCGCAGCATCGTGCGCTCGATGACCACGCCGAGGGCGCCGATGACGATGGGCGCGAACAGCAGCGCCACCCAGTAGTTGATGCCGAGCTTGTTGAGCGCGATCCACGCCACGAACGCACCCATCATGTACTGGGCGCCGTGGGTGAAGTTGATGATGTTGAGCAGCCCGAAGATGATCGCCAGGCCCAGGCTCAGGATCGCGTAGAACGAACCGTTGATGAGGCCGACCAGCAGCTGGCTGCCGAGCAGCGCGCTCGGGACACCGAAGATTTCCATGTGCGACTCCCGCACCGGAGCGGCTGCGCCACCCCGGTGCGTCGTGAAGTGCGGGAGAGCCCCGCGATCAGCTTACTTCTTGACCAGCGGGCACTTCGACTGCGCCAGCGGCAGGAAGGCCTCGTCCGCCGGGATGGTCTGGCGGATGTGGTAGTAGTCCCACGGGTACTTGGACTCGTCCGGCTTCTTGACCTGGGCGAGGTACATGTCGTGGATCATGCGGCCGTCGTCGCGTATGCGGCCGTTCTTGGCGAAGAAGTCGTTGATCGGCGTGGACTTCATCTGCGCCATGACCTTGCCCGCCTCGTCGGTGCCGGCGGCCTTGACCGCGCGCAGGTAGTGCATCACCGAAGAGTACTGGCCGGCCTGCACCATGGTCGGCATGCGCTTGTGCTTGTCGAAGAAGCGCTTGGACCAGGCGCGGGTCTCGTCGTTGAGATCCCAGTAGAAGCCGGTGGTCAGGTACATGCCCTGGGTGCTCTGCAGACCGAGCGAGTGCACGTCGGAGATGAACATCAGCAGGCCGGCGAGCGACTGCTTGGGCGTGACGCCGAACTCGGCCGCCTGCTTGATCGCGTTGGTGGTGTCGGCGCCGGCGTTGGCCAGGCCGATGATCTTGGCGCCCGAGGCCTGGGCCTGGAGCAGGAAGGACGAGAAGTCGGAGGCCGGGAAGGGATGGCGCACGGAGCCGAGCACCTTGCCGCCGTTGGCGGTGACGACCGCTGACGAATCCCGCTCCAGCGCCTGGCCGAAGGCGTAGTCGGCGGTGAGGAAGTACCAGGTGTCGCCGCCCTGCTGGGTCACGGCCTTGGCGGTGCCGTTGGCGAGGGCGTAGGTGTCGTAGGTGTAGTGCACCGCAAGATCGGTGCATTGCTCGTTGGTGATCGGCGTCGAACCCGGGCCGCTCATAAGCGTGATGCGGTTCATCTCCTTGGCGACCTTCATCACCGCCAGCGCGGTCGAGGTCGTCACCAGCTCGGTGGCGGCATCCACGGCCTCGCGCTCGAACCACTCGCGTGCCTTGTTGGAGGCGATGTCGGCCTTGTTCTGGTGGTCCGCGGAGACCATCTCCACCTTGAACTCGGGTTTGGCCTCGGCGATGAAGTCCTCGATCGCCATCTGGGTGGCGAGCACCGCGCCGGCGCCGGCGAGATCGGAGTAGGTGCCCGACATGTCGGTGAGCACGCCGATCTTGACGGTATTGCCCGAGATCTGCGCGCTCGCCGCGCCCGACAGCGTCGCGAAAGCGGCCGCGCAGGCCAGCGTGGTGAGTTTCTTCATCTGCATCGTGTGTCTCCGTCTCGTTCGTGTGGTTGTTACGCGAGGACTGCGCGGCGGTGCCGCTCAGACCCCCAGCGTCTGGTGCAGCCAGTCCATCTTCCCCGGGAGTTCTTCCGCGGAGATGGTGGCGATGATCTCGCCGTGCTCGAGCACGTAGTGACGGTCGGCGAGCGGCGCGGCGAAGCGGAAGTTCTGCTCCACCAGCACGATTGTGAAGCCGCGCGATTTCAGCTCGACGATCACCTCGCCGAGCTTCTTGACGATGACCGGTGCCAGCCCCTCGGTGATCTCGTCGAGCAGCAGCAGCTTGGCCCCGGTGCGCAGCACCCGCGCCATCGCCAGCATCTGCTGCTCGCCGCCCGAGAGCTTGGAACCGGGGCTGCTACGGCGCTCGTAAAGGTTGGGGAACATCTCGTAGATCTCGTCCACCGACAGCGCCCCGCTCGCCACCTGCGGCGGCAGCATCAGGTTCTCCTCGGTACTGAGCGAGGCGAAGATCGCGCGCTCCTCGGGCACGTAGCCGATGCCATAGCGCGCCATGCGGTGGGTCGGCTCGGCAATGACCTCGCGACCATTGACCATGATCGAGCCGGTGCGCTTGCCAACCAGGCCAAGCACCGATTTGAGCGTGGTCGAACGCCCCGAGCCATTGCGCCCGAGCAGCGTCACGCACTCGCCGCGCGCGACCTTGATGTCGATGCCGTGCAGGATGTGCGACTCGCCGTAGAAGGCGTGCAGGTCGTGGATCCGGAGCATCTCCGGATGGGGGGTGAAGGCACTGGTCATGGCTCTCGCGTCGCGTGAATCAGTGGTGGGCGTCGCTCATGTCGTCCGAACCGACATAGGCCTCGAGCACCTTGGGGTTCTTCGACACTTCGGCGTAGCTACCCTCGGCGAGGACGCTGCCGCGGGTGAGCACGGTGATGCGGTCGCACAGGTTGGCGACCACCGACAGGTTGTGCTCGACCATCAGGATGGTGCGATTGGCCGACACCTTGCGGATGAGCTCGACCACGCGCGCGATGTCCTCGCTGCCCATGCCCTGGGTGGGTTCGTCGAGCAGCATCATGCGCGGCTCGAGCGCGAGCGTGGTTGCGATCTCCAGCGCACGCTTGCGCCCGTAGGGCATCTCGGCGGTGAAGGTGTCGGCGAAGGAGGTCAGATCGACCGCCTCGAGCAGCGCCATCGCCTCGTCGTTGAGGATCTCCAGCGACTTCGCCGAGCGCCAGAAATGGAACTCCGTCCCGAGCCGGCGCTGCAGCCCGATGCGCACGTTCTCGAGCACGGTGAGATTGGGGAAGGTCGCCGAGATCTGGAAGGAGCGCACCATGCCGCGGCGCGCGGTCACCGCCGGCGCCTCGCGGGTGATGTCCTTGCCCTCGAAGAGGATCGCCCCCGAGGTCGGCGGCAGGAACTTGGTCAGCAGGTTGAAGACCGTGGTCTTTCCTGCGCCGTTGGGGCCGATGAGGGCGTGGATATGCCCTTTCTGCACCTTCAGGTTGACGTCGGATACAGCGACGAAGCCCTTGAACTCCTTGGTGAGTCCACGGGTTTCGAGAATGAACTCGCTCAAGGGTGTCTCCTGCCCGGGGGTTCGTTTTTATGCAGGCAGTGTTCCGGCCGGAGCGGGAGGCGTCAACCTATGGTTTGCCCCAATGTGCAGCGCAGCGCGGATCGCGCGCGGGCAGGCGCGGCGGGCGAAAGAAGCAACGGGCGGTCGCCCTTCGGCGCGCCGCCCGTTGCTGTCGTACCGCAGACCGGAGCAGGATCAGTTGCCGCTCATCGCCATCATCAGCTGGTTGATGCGCTTGACGAAGGTGGCCGGGTCGTCGAGCGTGCCGCCCTCGGCGAGCAGCGCCTGATCGAACAGCACCGCGGCCCAGTCGTCGAAGTGCTTGTCCTCGTACTTCAGGCGCAGCACCGCCGGATGGCTGGGGTTGATCTCGAGGATGGGCTTCGACACCGGCGCGCTCTGGCCGGCGGCCTTGAGGATGCGCGCGAGGTTCATGCCCAGGTCGTGCTCGTCGGCCACCAGGCAGGCAGGCGAGTCGGTCAGGCGCAGCGTCACCTTCACCTCCTTGACGCGCTCGCCCAGGCTCGCCTTCATCTTGTCGAGCAGCTCCTTGTACTCGTCGGCGGCCTTCTCGGCCTCCTGCTTCTCGGCCTCGTCCTCGAGCGCGCCCAGGTCCAGCCCGCCCTTGGCGACCGACACCAGCGGCTTGCCGTCGAACTCGGTGAGGTTACCCACCACCCACTCGTCAACGCGGTCGGTGAGCAGCAGCACCTCGATGCCCTTCTTGCGGAAGACCTCGAGATGCGGGCTGTTCTTGGCGGCGTTGAAGGTCTCGGCGGTGACGAAGTAGATCTTGTCCTGGCCTTCCTTCATGCGGCCGATGTAGTCGGCGAGCGACACCACCTCGTCCTGGTTGTCCAGCTTGGTCGAGGCGAAGCGCAGCAGGCCGGCGATCTTGTCCTTGTTGGCGAAGTCCTCGCCCACGCCTTCCTTCAGCACCTTGCCGAAGGCCTTCCAGAACTCGGCGTACTTCTCCTTGTCCGCGGCCTCGTCGCTGTTGGCGAGGCTCTCGATGAGCGTCAGCACCTTCTTGGTGCAGCCGGCGCGGATGGTGTCGATGTCCTTCGATTCCTGCAGGATCTCGCGCGACACGTTGAGCGGCAGGTCGGCCGAATCCACCACCCCGCGCACGAAGCGCAGGTAGGTCGGCATCAGCTTCTCGGCGTCGTCCATGATGAAGACGCGCTTCACATACAGCTTGATGCCGTGCTTGGCGTTGCGGTCCCACAGATCGAAGGGCGCGTTCTTCGGGATGTAGAGCAGGTTGGTGTATTCGTGGCGGCCCTCGACGCGCGAGTGGGTCCACGCCAGCGGGTCCTCGAAGTCGTGGGCGACGTGCTTGTAGAAGGCGGTGTACTCGTCGTCCGTGATGTCGTTCTTCGCGCGTGTCCACAGCGCGTTGGCCTGGTTGACCGTCTCGTCCTCGTCGGTGACGACCTGCTTCTTCTGCTCCTCGTTCCACTCCTCCTTCTTCATCACGATCGGCTGCACGATGTGATCGGAGTACTTACGGATCAGGCTCTTGAGCTTCCACGACGACAGCAGGTCTTCCTGGCCCTCGCGCAGGTGCAGGGTGATCTCGGTGCCGCGGCCGGGTTTCTCGACCTGCTCCACGGTGTAGGCGCCGGCCTCGTCGCCGGTCATCGAGCACTCCCACCTCACCGCCTGGTCAGCAGGCAGGCCGGCGCGGCGCGACACCACGGTGACCTTGTCGGCGACGATGAAGGCGGAGTAGAAGCCGACGCCGAACTGGCCGATCAGGTGGGCGTCCTTCTTCTGGTCGCCGGTGAGCTTGCCGAAGAATTCCTTGGTGCCCGACTTGGCGATGGTGCCGAGGTGGGCGATCGCCTCCTCACGGCTCATGCCGATGCCGTTGTCGGCGACGGTGACGGTCTTCGCGTCGGTGTCGAAGCCGATGCGGATCTTCAGTTCGCTGTCGTTCTCGTACAGGCTGCCATTGTCGAGCGCCTCGAAGCGCAGCTTGTCGCAGGCGTCAGATGCGTTGGAGACGAGCTCGCGCAGGAAGATCTCGCGGTTGGAGTACAGCGAGTGGATCATCAGGTGAAGCAGTTGCTTCACCTCGGCCTGGAAGTTCATCGTCTGGGCGGCTGCGGTTTCGGACATGGATACGACTCCAGCTTGGGTTACGGATCAGTGCGTCCGAAGATGGGGCCACCCGTCCGGCTTTCAAGCCCCGCTACCGATACTGCACCTCGGTGACCTCGATCTCGCGCATCCCCGCCGGGCTCTGGAAGCGCACCACGTCGCCCGCACGCGCCTTCAGCACCGCGCGCGCCAGCGGCGAGATCCAGCTGATGCGGCCCTGCGAGGCGTCCGCCTCATCCACGCCGACGATCTGCCAGGTCTGCTCGTCCCCGGTCTCGAGGTCGCAGAAGCTCACCGTGGCGCCGAAGAAGACCTGCTCGAGGCCCTGCTGGCGCTCGGGGTCGACCACCTCGGCGCTCTCGATGCGCTTGATCAGGAAGCGGATGCGGCGGTCGATCTCGCGCAGCCGCTTCTTGCCGTAGATGTAGTCGCCGTTCTCCGAACGGTCGCCGTTGCCCGCCGCCCAGGCCACGGTCTCGACCAGCTTCGGGCGCTCGATGCGCACGAGCTGGTCGAGCTCGACGCGCAGCGCGTCGTAGCCGCGCCGCGTCATGTAGTTCTTGCTGCCTGCAGGCAGGCGCAGCGCGGGAGCGAGCTCGTCGTCCTCGTCGCCGTCGTTTTCCTTCACGAAGGCCTTGTTCACTGCCGGATGTCCTGGGTTCGAGAAAGTCGAATGGTAAGGAATCCCCACCGGTCGCGTCACGCCCGCCGGGCAGGCGGCCGCCAAGTTGTCATCCACCGTCGCCGCGCATAACATGCCCGGCAAAACATTCCGGGTGCCTACGCCCGGCGAACATCGGCGCGAAGGGGGACGCAAGCATGATCAACAAGGTATTCGACGAGGTGACCAGCTTGCGCCTGCGTCTCCAGGAACTGCGGCTCGAGCATCGCGACCTCGACGATGCGATCGCGGGCCTGGCGACCAATCCGACCGGTGACGAGCTGATGCTGCGCCGGCTCAAGAAGCGCAAGCTCGCGCTCAAGGATCGCATCATCGCCATCGAGCACATGCTGAGCCCCGACGAGCGCGCCTGAACCCGCCCTCCTCACGGACGCGCACGAGCACGGACCGAGCGCGAACACCGCAGGCGCGGGACGCACGCCCCTCCTTTCCTTCACCATCTCAGGCCATCCATCCAGCCCATGAAAGACATCCAGATAGGCGGTCAGTCGGTCGCCGTTGCCGTCCGCGGCGAAACGACCGCGACCCCGCTGCTGCTGATCCACGGCGCCGGACATGACCACGGCGTCTGGGACGCCGTCGCGCCCGGCCTGGCGGACGCCGGCTACCGCGTCATCGCCCCTGACCTGCCCGCTCACGGCGCCTCCGGCGGCGCCCCCCTGCCCGACATCGAGACGATGGCGGCCTGGGTGATCGCGCTCGCCGATGCGCTCGATCTCGATCGCTTCGCCCTCGCCGGCCACAGCATGGGCTCGCTGGTGGCGCTCGCGGCAGCGGCACGTGCGCCCACGCGCGTGCAGGCGCTCCACCTGCTCGGCAGCCTGGCCCCGATGCCGGTCGCCCCGTTCATGCTCGACGCGGTGCGCACCGACCCGCCGCAGGCGTGGGCGCTGATCAACAAGTTCTCCTACGCGCCGGCCGAGGTGCTCGGCGAATCGCGCCGGCGCGCACTCGAGGACGCCAACCTCGAGCGCATGCAGCGCCAGGGGGCGCCCGTGCTCGCAAGCGATCTCGCCGCCTGCGATCGCTGGCAGGATGGACTGCAGGCCGCGGCGCAGGTGCGTTGCCCGGTGCTGCTGCTGAGCGGAGACTGCGATCGCATGACCCCGGTCACGGCGGCCACGCCGCTGCGCGACGCCTTCACCGGCTGCGACGCGCGCCAGGTCGTGCTGCAGGGGGTCGGACACACACTGATGCTCGAGGCCCCCCAGCAGGTGGTCGACGCCATGCGGCCGGCGACCTGAGAACCGGCTGCGGGCGACACCGGCAGTCGAACACCTTGCGGAGGATGACACGATGGCGCACGAACCTTCACCCCAGGATCAGCCGCGGAACGCGGACGACCCCGGCCTGCCCTTCCCGGCCGCGCGCGACGTTTCGCCCGCGGCGCCGCTGCGCTGGCTCGCCCGCGGCTTCGCCGACCTGCGCGCCTGCCCCGGCTCGAGCCTGTTCTACGGGGTCTGCTTCGCGGCGATGGGCCTGCTGACCGTGATCACCCTCGTCCATGCCTACGAGTACGCCGCCGCGCTCGCCTCCGGCTTCCTGCTCGTCGGACCGCTGTTCGCGATGGGGCTCTACGAGATCAGCCGCCGCCGCGAGCGCGGCGAGGCCTGCGCGCTCGCCCCCACCCTCACCGTGTGGCGGCGCAACCTCGGCAACATCGGCGTGTTCGCGGTGGTGCTCGGCGTGGTCCTGCTGGTCTGGGCGCGCGCCTCGATGGTGGTGTTCGCGCTCTTCTACACCGAGACGCTGCCCAGCCTCGAGAGCCTTGCCGAGCAGATCCTCGCCCTGCGCAATCTCGAGTTCCTGGGCACCTACTTCGGCGTCGGGCTGATCTTCGCGACGATCGCCTTCGCCGCCAGCGTGGTGTCGGTGCCGCTGATGCTCGACCGCAACCAGGACGCCGTGAGCGCGATGCTCGGCAGCTTCGGCGCCCTGCTGCGCAACCCAGGGCCGATGCTGGTGTGGGCCGTGCTGATCGTCCTGCTGACGGCAATCGGCTTTGCCACCTTCAACATCGGTTTCGTGGTCCTGATGCCGATTCTCGGCCACGCCAGCTGGCACGCCTACCGCGACCTGATCGAGCCGCTGCCGCCCCCCTGAACGCCGCCGACCGCTCGGCGCGCTGGCGAGGCCGCTCAGTCCGCCAGCGCCAGCACCACCGGCTGATGATCGGACGCGGCGGTGTCCGCAAGCACCTGCAGATCGAGCACGCGCGGCGCGAGGTCTGCGGTGACGAAGAAGAAGTCGCAGCAATAGGCGCGGTCGGGCCACTCCGCGCCATGCAGCCCGACCGTGGGCGCATGCGGCGTCCCCGGCCGCAGCAGCTGCCACGCGTCGCACCACGCCGGCACACCGGCGCCGATCGGCGCCTGCATCCGCGCATGCTCGGGCGAACCCGGCTCGCAGTTGAAATCACCGCACACGATCGCCGACGCCGGGCGGGGACGTGCGGCGAACGCCGGGTTCGCCTCCTTGCCGCGCGCCGGTGCCGCCGCCTGCGCCGCTGCCTCGGCCTGCAGCGCGCGCAACGCTTCGACCTGTGCCCGGCGCTGGCGCGCCGAGTAGTACTCGAGATGCGTGGTCATCACCCGCAGGGGGCCGCACGCCGTGCTCACCACCGCCTCGACGCACACCCGCTGCATGGACGGAAAATCGGCGTCGGCCGGTGCCGGAAGCAGGTGCCGGAACACCTGCCCCACCGGCAGCCGCGACAGCAGCAGATTGCCGAAGCGCGCCCGCCCGCCGCCACCGTCCGGCACATCCATGCCGGCCCCGAAGACCGCCTCGAACCCCGGAAAGGCCGCGGCGAAATGCGCGGGCTCGTCCTCGCGCGCCCCCCCGGCCAACCCGGGGAAGTTGCATGCCACCTCCTGCAGGCACACGAGATCGAAATCGCCCGCGGCGCGGATGGCCGCCACGCTGCGGGCGAGGTCGACCCGGCCGTCAGCGCCCCGGCCCCACTGGATGTTCCACGTCAGCACTCTCATCGCGCCCTCCCCTGCCGTCCTCGAAAGCGTGTCTCCACGACCACAAAGATATATCGGCAGACACCGCCCGGGCCATGGCCACCCGCCGGGGCCGTGCTTGACGCCCGCAGCGCGAGGCGCCATTTTGCGGCCATGCCCCTCACCCTCCGCCACGTCCTGGCCCTCGTCGTGCTCGCGCTGCCGCTGTGCGCACTCCTCCCGCATGCCGCAGCGGCGCCCGGGCAGCCGCTGCGCATCGGCGTGCTCGCCTTCCTCGGGTCGGACGCCGCGGTCGAGGAATGGTCGCCGGTGATCGCGCGCTTGCGTACCGCGCTCCCCGACTACACGCCGACCCTTCACCATCTCGACCACGATGGCCTGCGCGATGCGGCGCAGCGTGGCGAGCTCGACTTCATCATCACCAACCCCGGGCACTACATCGAGCTCGAGGCCAGCCTCGGGGCGAGCCGCATCCTCACCCTGGACGCCGGCGGCCGCCGCGCCCCGGAGCGCGCGCTCGGCTCGGCGGTCATCGTCCCCCGCACCAGCGCGCTGCAGACACTGGACGATCTGCGCGGACGCCGACTCGCCATCGTCGGCCGAGGCGGCTTCGGCGGCTTCCAGCTGGTGTGGGGCGAGCTCGCCGCTCGCGGCATCGACCCCGAGACCGACCTGGCCGGATTGCACGAGGTCGGTTTTCCGATGGGCGGCGTGGTCGATGCGCTCGACGCCGGCGCGGCCGACGCCGGCGTGCTGCGCAGCTGCCTGCTCGAAGCCCATCCCGAGTGGCAGGCGCGCTTTCGCGTGCTGGCGCCCCGCGCCGAGAGCAGCTTTCCTTGCGCCACCTCGACCCCGCTCTATCCCGACTGGCCGCTCGCCGCACTGCGCGACACCTCGCCCGAGCTCGCACGCATGGTGGCGATCGCCCTGCTCGGCATGCGCCACGACGACGACGGCCTGGCGTGGTCGGTCGCAGCCGACTACCAGCCGGTGCACGAGCTCTTCCGCCGCCTCGAGATCGGTCCCTATGCCTACCTGCGCGCGCCCACGCTGATGGTGCTGGCCGAGCGCTACTGGCCCTGGGTGGCGGGCTTCGCGCTGCTGATCGCGGGCTGGATCTTCTATACCGTACGCGTCGAGCATCTTGTGCAGGTCCGCACCGCGGCCCTGCGCGACGCGCTTGCTGCACGCGAGGCCATGGAGGCGCGCATGCGCGGCGCGCTCGAGCAGGCCGAGCACCTGTCGCGGCTGTCGGTGCTGGGCGAGCTCTCCGGCACGCTCGCGCACGAGCTCAACCAGCCGCTGGCCGCGATCGCCAACTACGCCAACAGCCTGGTGCGCCGCGCCGACAACCAGCGCCTGACCGAGGCCGCGGTGCGCGAAGCCGCGGGCGAGATCACCGGCCAGGCCGAGCGCGCCGCCGGCATCCTCGGCCGCATCCGCGCCTTCGCGCGCAAGCGCACCGCCAGCCGCGAAGCGGTCGCGCCACGCGAACTGGTGGACGAGGCGATCGCCCTCTTCCGCGGCATGCTCGCCCATGCGCCGCCGATCGCGATCAGCGACGCCCTGCCCGCCACAGCCCTGATCGAAGTCGACCGCCTGCAGATCCAGCAGGTGCTGCTCAACCTGCTCAAGAATGCATGGGACGCCAGCCGCACCCAAGCGCCGGAACGCCAGCGCATCGACATCGGCCTCGCCAGCGCAGCCGGCAGCCTGCGCATCGCGGTGCGCGACTACGGCAGCGGGCTGGCCCCCGGGGCGCACGAGCACCTGTTCGAACCCTTCTTCACCACCAAGGCAGACGGCCTCGGCCTGGGGCTGTCGATCTGTCGCAGCATCGCCGAGGCCCACGGCGGCAGGCTGAGCGCCGAAACCCCCGCCCCCGCCGGCGTCGGCGCGCTCTTCGTACTCAGCCTGCCCATGCAGGCGCCCAGCCCGACCGCCACGCGCGGCGAACAAGCACAGTCATGACCCCGACCGCAGAAGACATCCTGATCCACGTCGTCGATGACGACGCCGCGTTTCGCCGCTCACTGGTATTCCTGCTCGAATCCATGGGGTGGCGGGTCGCCAGCCACGCCTCGGCCGAGGACTTCCTCGTCGCCACCCCCGAGCCGTCCGCCGCGGCCTGTCTGGTGCTCGACATCCGCATGCCGATGATGAGCGGGCTGGAGCTGCAGCAGCAACTGCACCAGCGCGGCTGCAGCGTGCCGATCGTGTTCATCACCGGCCATGGCGACGTCGAGCTCGCGGTGCAGGCGATGAAGCACGGCGCCTGCGATTTCCTGGAGAAGCCGTTCAAGGACCAGGCCCTGATCGACGCCGTGGGCCGCGCGGTGAAGCTGGGCTGCGAGACGCGGGCACGCAACGCGCGCTGCGACGAGGCCCGGGCCCTGCTCGAGCGCCTGTCTCCACGTGAGCGCGAGGTCGCCCGCCTGGTGGCGCTCGGGCTGCCCAACAAGCTGGTCGGGCGCGAGCTCGACATCAGCGAGAAGACGGTGCACGTGCACCGTCATCACGTCATGGAAAAGACCGGGGTCGGCAGCGCCGCCGAGCTCGCGCGCCTGATGTTGCGCGCGGATCCGGCGGCGCTGGACTGAAACGCGCGGCGACTCTGCGAGCGCTGCTTTCGCGGGCAAGCCCGCTCCCACGATGGTACGCCACGCTGTGGGAGCGGGCTTGCCCGCGAATGGGCGGAGCGGCTGACTTGCGGCCCCGCTCCGCCACACTGCTTCACACCCGCTCGAGGCGCGCCGGCAAGCCCTGCCGCACCGCGGTGCCCGACACGGCATCCACCCAGATCACCCTGCCGCCGCGGGTCGGGTCGGCGAGGCCGAGCTCGTTGAGGTTGATGCCCGCGCGCAGGTCGGGCCGGTCCGGCTGCGCCTGGTCGCCGATGCGGTGCGCACGCGCGCCCAGCTCACGGTGGCCATAGCCGTGCTCGATCGCCATCACGCCCGCTGTCACGCCCTCATGTACGATCACCGTGCACTCGGCCGCACCGCCCGGCGTGCGGATGCGCGCCGTGTCGCCGCTTCTCAGGCCGAGCTGTGCGGCGTCGGCCGGATGCACGGCCACCGGGTTGTCCGGGTGCAGGCCGGTGATGCGGGTGGCGATGCTGTACGAGTTCTGCAGCGCCGACTTGTAGCTGATGATCTGCAGCGGCCAGTCGGCCTCGGTGTGCACCGCGCGCATCGGCGTGCCGTCGTAGAAGGCCGGCGCCGTCCATTGCGCGCAACCGGCAAAGCGCGCGCCAGTGAGCGTGTTGCGCGCGCTGCCGACCATCTCGTTCCACAGCCACAGCGGCTTGGTGAAGCGGTGGGCCTGCCATTCGGGCTGCTCGGCATCCTGCGCCTCGGTGGCGGGCTGGTAGCGCCCGCCGCGGGTGAACAGGAAGGCGACCTTGCGCCATTCATCGGGCTTGAGCACGCCCTCGAGCTGCGGGCGGATGCGCTCGACACCGGAGAGCTGCAGGTCCTCGTCGCTCGCATCGCCCACCGGCGCCTTGCCGGCGAAGGCGATGTTGGCGCCGCCGCGCAGGTACCAGTCCTCGGGGGTGTCGAGCGGGTAGCGCCTGCCGTCCATGTCGGCGATCGCGTCGGCGCCGAAGCCGGGCAGCTTCATCGCGCGGGCGAGCGCGATGTAGAAGGTCTCCATGCCGATCGGCGCGCCCGCGGGCGTCTTCGCCGCCTTGGGCTCGACCACCGGCCAGCGCGCGGTCGTGGCCTTGGTCGGCACGCCGTTCCAGGGCGCCGCCCAGCCCCAGCTCTCGTACATCAGCGAGTCGGGCACGATGTAGTCGGCGAAGGCGTTGCTCTCGTTGATCAGCGGGTCGACCGAGATGATCAGCGGCAGCTTCTTCGGGTCGGCGAGGTCCTTCTCGATCAGCGGGCGCACGCCGGTGATGCCGTACAGCGGGTTGCAGCTCCACAGCACCAGCGCCTTGAGGCCGTAGGGATAGCCGCGCAGCGCGCCCGGGAACCATTCTGTGCCCAGGCCCGGCGCATTGGGGAACCAGGCGTCGCTGGCCGGATAGGCCTTGCCCTCGGCCTGGCGGCGCTTGAATTCGGCCGAGCGCTCGTAGGCCACGTTGCGCCCGAGCGGCGTGCCGGCCGGCTTGAGCATGCCGGGGAAGGTCTCGAGGTCGTAGCGCGGACCGGCGCCGTTGTCCTTGAAGCCGCCGCCGTTCATCACGAAGCCGCCCTTGCAGTTGAGGTTGCCGATCAGGGCGTTGAGGGTGACCACCGAGTAGGCGTTGTAGAAACCGTTGCCGGCCATCATGCCGCCATGCGCCACCGCGCTCGCCTTGCGGCCGTGGCGGGTGAACTCGTCGGCCAGGCCGACGATCACTTCCTCCGGGATGCCGCACGCGGCCGAGTAGTCGGCGATCGACAGCGCGCGCGCCGATTCGCGCAGCAGCTCGAAGGAGGTCTTCACCGTGACCGGCTTGCCGCCGAATTCGATGACCCGCGTGGCTTCCAGCACCGCCGGCACGGTCGCGGTCTCGGCCGCGACCAGCGCGCCGTCGGCGGTGGCGATCACATAGGGGTCGGCGTCCTTATATTTGTCCTCGGCGGCGACGGCCATGCCGATGTCCGAGCCGCGCAGGAAGCGGCCCTGGCGCGCATGACCTTCCTCCGCGATCACCAGCCAGCCGGCATTGGTGAAGGACGGCTCGCCGGCGGCCTGGGCGGCCTTGAGGTTGGGCCAGGCGAGGTAGGCGGTGTTCACGCGCGCGTTGTCGAACATCCAGCGCATCATGCCCATCACCAACGCCCCATCGGTGCCCGGGCGGATCGGCACCCAGCGCCCGTGCTCGGCGGCGGCGAGGTTGTGCGAGTTGTTGAGCACCGGATCGACCACCACGTAGTCCAGCCGGCCGTCGGCGCGGCCCTTGGCGAGCATGCCGCCGGTGCGCTTGAAGGGGTTGCCGGCGTTGCCCGGGGCGGTGCCGATGAAGAGCACGAACTCGGCGTTGGCCAGGTCGGGCTTGGCGTGCGGCATCTTCTTCAGGTCGCCGAACAGCGCGCCGGAACCGGAGCGGTAGGCGCCGCCGCAGTAGGAGCCGTGGCCGACGTGGTTGAGCGTGCCGTAGGCCTGGTTCCAGAAGCGGCGGCTGAAGGCCTCGCGGCCGTCATTGACGCTGGTCAGCACCGCGACCTGGTTCACCCGCTTGCCGAGCTCGGGCGCCGCGGGGTCGATCGGCTGCTCGAGGTCGCGCAGCGCGGCGAGGCCCTCGACATGGCCCTCGCCGAAGAGGTCGCCGCCCTCCACCACTTCCTTCACCAGCTGCTCGAAGGAGATCGGCTGCCACTGGCCGGAGTTACGCGGACCGACGCGCTTCAGCGGGGTGAGCACGCGGAAGGGGGAGTTCATCTGGTCCATGGCCGCGTTGCCGCGACCGCAGGCGGTCGAACGCCCGGCGAGGCCCTTGTCCTGGAAGCGCGACATCGCAACCAGGCTCTCCTTCACCGACGCCTTCATCGGCAGGTGGGGCTCGGTCGACAGCGGGCTGTAGGGGTTGCCGACCACGCGGATGACCTGGCCGCTCGCCTTGTCGATGCGTACGCGCACGCCGCACTGGGTGGTGCAGCCGAGGCACGCCGTGTAGCTGACCTGCTGGTTCGGGTTGGGGGTGAATTCGCCCGTGACCGGATCGACGGTGAATTCCGGCTCCGCCGAGCGGCCGTGGATGTGGCGGCCCTCGGCGATCTTCTGCTCTTCGGGGCCGGTGAAGTTGGCCACCATGCGGCCCAGGGTCTGCGAGAAGCCGGCGGCAAAGGCGGCGAGGCCACCGGCGGCGATGATTTCACGACGTTCGATTTTCATGATGTTTCTCCTTGGTCGCCCGCGCTCAGGCGGTAGCCTTGTCGGGGGTGCCGGCCGCGAGGCGGTCGAGCGGCAGCAAGGTGGTGATGAGGACGAAGAGGAAGATCCACAGCCCGGCGGTGCCGACGATGCCGAGCAGGCCCTCGGGGCCGAGCGGCAGCGCATAGCTGTAGTAGCCGGCACCGGTCTTGGGCACCTCCTGGCCGCCGATGAAGATGGACCAGCGCATCATCCATGCCGAGTGCAGCGCGAGCAGGCCGATCAAGAGGCCGGAGCCGGGCGCTTTCCAGGCCAGCACCAGGGTCAGCACCGTGGCGGCCACCGCCCACACGGCCGAGAGCTGCCAGTTGGCCGAGGGGCCGACTTCGGCCAGGGCCTGGGCATGCACCGGCGCGATGCCGGAGACGCCGAGCGCCAGCCACAGCGCGCCCACCGCCAGCGCCGCCACCTGGCTCGCGGCCAGCACGCCGGCCATGCGGCGGCTCGCGGCCGCGTCCTTGGGCCCGAAGCGGTTGAACAGCAGCGCCAGGCCGACCGCGCCGGCAAAGGCGGTGACGAAGAACTGCAGCGGCAGCAGCGGCGTGTTCCACAGCGGACGGGCCTGCACCACGGCGACCTCGGCCCCGGTGTAGAGCGCCACCAGCGCCGCGCCGACGAAGGTGAGCAGCGCCGCGGCCTTCAGGGCGCCCCGGCTGTCGTGGCCGCCGTAGGCGAGCACCCCGGCCAGGCCGGCCAGCTTGCCGCCGCTCGCGGCATGGCGCGCCAGCTCCGGGCGGAAGGCCAGCCAGGCGTAGATCAGCAGGCCGCCCAGATACAGCGGGATGAAGAAGGCGCCCCACGACATCCAGGAGCTCGGCGTGAAGTACGCATAGAAGTGCCAGAAGCGGCCCGGCTGGTGGAGGTCGGCGAGCAGCGCCACCGGCGCGGCCAGGCCGCACACCAGCGCGCCCAGCAGGGCCAGGCGCGAGATGCCCGCCCAGCCCGGACGGCGGAAGACGATGCCGGGCAGCGACAGCAGCCAGGCGCCGTAGGACAGGCCGATCAGGAAGAAGTACTGCACCGCCCACGGCAGCCACGCGACTTCGCGCGCGACGTTGAGGGTTTCGACGATGTTCGGGTTCATGCTGGATCTCCTCGCGTGCGGTTCAGGCGTGCGGCAGGCTGCGGGGCTTCCACAGCGTGCCCTGGCCCTCGACCTTGCCGGTGAAGCGCTCGTCGAGGCCGATGTAGAACACCCGCGGCGCGGTCTCGAGCTCGGGCTTGAGCACCTTCAACTGCGGCTGCGCTTCCTTCAGGCGGCGAGCGAGCTCGCCCTCGGGATCGTTGATGTCGCCGAAGATGCGCGCGCCGCCGACGCAGGTCTCGACGCAGGCGGGCAGCAGGCCGGCATCCACGCGGTGGGCGCAGAAGGTGCATTTGTCGGCCTTGTTGGTCTCGTGGTTGATGAAGCGCGCGTCGTAGGGGCAGGCCTGCACGCAGTAGGCGCAGCCCACGCAGCGGTCGCCGTCGACGGCGACGATGCCGTCCTCGCGCTTGTAGGTGGCGCTCACCGGGCACACCGGGATGCAGGGCGGGTTGTCGCAGTGGTTGCACAGGCGCGGCAGCACGTAGGTGCCGGCCGGCTGGGCGCTGTCGGTGAGCTTGACGCTGTAGGTCGACACCACGGTGCGGAAGCTGCCTTCCGGCACGGCGTTCTCCTGGATGCAGGACACCGTGCAGGCCTGGCAGCCGATGCACTTGCGCACGTCGATCAGCATCGCCCACTGCTGCCTGCCGGTGCTGGCGATCGCCGGCGTGGGCGCGATCGCAGCGGCGGCGGTCAGCACCGGCACGCCGCGCAGGAAGTTGCGGCGCGAGGGCGAGGCCGGCGCGGGCGCCGCCGATGCGGCACGGGCAGCGGGATCGGGGGTCTGGAAAGCCTTGTTCATTGCGGTACTCCACGGGCCATTGGCGTGGATGCCACTCTAGGCTTTCGATACCCCTACAAAAATTGGGGAGATGAGGCAGGCCTCTAGATGGTTTTACCTATTCCCGCAGCCGCGCGGCTGTGCCGCACCGGGGGCATAATCGAGGCCTCCCGATCGACAGGACGCATCCGATGGCAAAGGCGCACGAGCACGCGCACCCCTCCCACACCCACGCGGCCGGGCACGGTCACGACCACGAGCACGCGCGGCCGCACGATCACGGCCATGGGCACGCCCGCGCTCACCACGACCACCACCACGACCACTCCGCCAGCCGCTACCTGCCGCTGGCGCTCGCACTCACGCTCGGCTTCGCCGCGGTCGAGGCCTTCGCCGGCTGGTGGTCGGGCTCGCTCGCGCTGCTCGGCGACGCTGGCCACATGCTCACCGACGCGATGTCGCTCGGGCTCGCCGCGATCGCCGCGCGCGTCGCCCGGCGCGCGCCGAGCCATCGCCATTCCTATGGCCTGCGCCGGATCGAGGCGCTGGCCGCGCTCGCCAACTCCGTTTTCATGCTGGCGGTGGTCGGCGGCCTGGTGTGGCACGCAATCGAACGCCTGATGAATCCGCGCGAGGTCGCCGGCGAGGCGGTGATCCTGGTCGCGCTCGGCGGGCTGGTGCTCAACGTCGTCGTCGCCTGGCTGCTCACCCGCGGCGAAGCCGACCTCAACACCCGCGGCGCGCTGCTCCATGTGATCGGTGACCTGCTCGGCTCGGTGGCCGCGCTCGCCTCCGGGGTGGTGATCCTCTACACCGGCTGGACGCCGATCGACCCGATGCTGACCATGCTGATCTGCGGGCTGATCCTGTTTTCCACCCTGTCGCTTCTGCGCCGGGTGGTGAACACGCTGCTCGAGGCGGTGCCCGACGGCATCTCCCTGCCCGAAGTGGGCCGTGCGATGGCCGCGGTCCATGGCGTGCGCTCGGTGCATGACCTCCACATCTGGAGCCTCGATTCGCACCGCACCGCGCTCTCGGCCCATGTGGTGCTGGGCGAGGCGGCGCGCTGGCCCGCGGTGCTCGAGGCCGAGCGCAAGCTGCTGCAGACCCGGTTCGGCATCGAGCACGCCACCCTGCAGCCCGAACTCCCGCCCGCCCAGCCGCTCGTGTTCACCCCGCGCGGCGCGGGCAGACCGTAACTGCTCCGCGACAGGACACACCATGCACTCCGCCCAGGAACTCGTCAGCCAGATCGAAGCCCTTACCTCCCTGCCCGACGTCTATGCGCGGGTGCGCGACCAGGTGGATTCGCCCGACGGCTCGATCGCCGAAGTCGCCCGCCTGGTCGCGGCCGACCCCGCACTCAGCGCGCGCCTGCTGCGCCTGGTCAACAGCGCGCTGTTCGGCCCGCGCGGCCGCATCGACGACGTACTGCGCGCGGTCACCCTGCTCGGCCTTCACCAGGTCCATGACATGGTGCTGGCGATGTCGCTGCAGGCCACCTTCGCCGGCATCCGGCCTGCCCGGCTCGACATGCGCCGGTTCTGGCACAGCAGCCTGCTCGGTGGCCTGGCAGCGCGCGCCGCGGCACAGACCGCCGGGCTGCCGATGAGCGAGCGCCTGTTCGTGGTCGGCGTGCTCGCCGACATCGGCCATCTGGTCCTCTACCAGACCGTGCCCGAGCTTGCGGCCGGCGCTGCGCGCGAAGCCGCGGCCGCGGAGGAGGCACTGGACGCGGCCGAGCGCCGCGTCATCGGCTGCGACTTTGCCGAAATCGGTGCCGCGCTGATGGACCGCTGGCAGCTGCCCGACCGCTTCGCGGCGGCGATCGGCACCCAGATGATGCCGCGCCTCGGGGGTGCCTTCGCGGCCGACGCCGCTGCGCTCCACATCGCGCGCAGGATCGCGGAAGCCGACGCGAAGGCCGAGGCGAGCGCGGACACGGCGGCATCGGTGGCGCCGGAGGCGTGGTCCCTGGTCGGCCTCGCGCCCGAGCAGCTGCCCGCGATCCGCGAAGAAGCCGAACTCAACCTGGCCGCCTATCTCGCCCTCTTCTTCCCGCGCTGATCACCCCCCAACGCAGGCGAAAACCCGCATGAACACTGGGATCCGGGCGCCCGGAGCGGCAGATTTCAGCTACTAGATGTAGTGCATGCAAAAACGACGCAACACAATCTAAATTTTTAAGCTACTGTTTTTAAACGTTTTAATTTTTTTGCGAATCCGCAGGTTCCGCGCTATCCTTCAGTCCGTTCCACGACCCACCACGGATGAAGAAAAAGATGAGCGAGACCACCAGCGCGTCCACCCTGAACACCGCCAAAGCCTCCGCCGCCAACCTGCCGATGCAGGAGATCTCCGGCGAGGTTCTCGTCGAGAAATACGCCAAGGGCGACGAGCAGACCGTCGCCGAAGTGCGCCGCCGCGTCGCGCGTGCGCTCGCCGCCGTCGAGAACGAAGACAAGCGCAGCCACTGGGAAGCCAAGTTCCTCGAGGCGCAGGAAAAAGGTTTCGTGCCCGCCGGCCGCATCAACAGCGCCGCAGGCACCACGCTGGCCGCCACGCTGATCAACTGCTTCGTGCAGCCGGTCGGCGACTCGGTCACCGAGGCCGTTGACGGCCGCCCCGGCATCTACACCGCGCTCGCCCAGGCCGCCGAGACCATGCGCCGCGGCGGCGGCGTCGGCTACGACTTCTCGTCCATCCGCCCCAAGGGCGCGCTGGTCAAGGGCACGGCGTCGAACGCCTCCGGCCCGGTGTCCTACATGCGCGTGTTCGACCGCTCGTGCGAGACGGTGGAATCCGCCGGTGCCCGCCGCGGCGCACAGATGGGCGTGCTGCGCTGCGACCACCCCGACATCGAGGAATTCATCCACGCCAAGGATGAAGGCGACCTCACCAACTTCAACATCTCGGTCGGGGTCACCGACCCCTTCATGCAGGCGGTCGAGGCCGACGGCGACGTCGAGCTGGTGCACAAGGCCGAGCCCACCGAAGAATTGAAGGAAGCCGGCGCCTACCAGCGCGACGATGGCCTGTGGGTGTACCGCAAGGTGCGCGCACGCGAGCTTTGGGACCAGGTCATGCGCTCGACCTACGACCACGCCGAGCCGGGCATCCTGTTCCTCGACCGCATGAACCAGGACAACAACCTGTATTACTGCGAGACCATCGAGGCCACCAACCCCTGCGCCGAACAGCCGCTGCCGCCCTACGGCTGCTGCTGCCTGGGCTCGATCAACCTGACGCCCTTCGTCAAGAACCCGTTCACCGACAAGGCCGAGTTCGACTACGCCGGCTTCGGCAAGGTGGTCGACGTCTCCATCCGCATGCTCGACAACGTGCTCGAAGCCACCCACTGGCCGCTCGAGCAGCAGCACGCCGAAGCGCAGTCCAAGCGCCGCGTGGGCCTGGGCTTCACCGGCCTGGGTGACGCGCTGATCATGCTCGGCAAGCGCTACGACACCACCGAGGCACGCGAGGAAGCGCGCAAGATCTCCGAGTTCATGCGCAACCGCGCCTACCTGGCTTCAAGCGAGCTCGCCCGCGAGCGCGGCGCCTTCCCGCTGTTCAACGCCGACCTTTACCTGTCGGGCGGCAACTTCGCCTCGCGCCTGCCGGCCGAAGTGAAGGACAAGATCCGCAAGAACGGCATCCGCAACTCGCACCTGCTGTCGATCGCGCCCACCGGCACCATCAGCCTCGCCTTCGCCGACAACGCCTCCAACGGCATCGAGCCGCCCTTCTCCTACACCTACACCCGCCGCAAGCGCATGGCCGACGGCACCTTCAAGGAGTACGCGGTCGAGGACTACGCCTGGCGCCTGTACAAGCACCTCGGCGGCAACGTCGACAAGCTGCCCGAATCCTTCGTCACCGCGCTGGAGATCTCCGCGCAGGCGCACAAGGACATGGTCGCCGCGGTCGCCCCGTACATCGACACGTCCATCTCCAAGACGGTGAACGTGCCCGAGGACTACCCCTACGCCGAGTTCGAGGACCTCTACCTCACCGCCTGGAAGGCCGGCCTCAAGGGTCTTGCCACCTATCGCCCCAACAACGTGCTCGGCTCCGTGCTGTCGGTCACCCCGACCACCGAGCAGAAGCAGCCGCACGACGTCGAGATCGCCGACGCCAACAAGCGCCTGTCGATCAAGAACCTGCCCGCGCCGGTGCTGTCCAGCCTGCGTTGGCCGGGCCGTCCGGACCTGCCCGATGGCAACCTGGCGTGGACCTACATGCTCAACACCCCGACCGGCGGCTTCGCGCTCTTCGTCGGCCAGGTGGGCAATAACGGCGGCAGCTTCCCGTTCGAGGTGTGGGTGAACGGCGCCGACCAGCCGCGCGGCCTGGGTGCGGTGGCCAAGACCCTGTCGATGGACATGCGCGCCAACGACCGCGGCTGGCTCAAGTTGAAGCTCGACACCCTGGCCCGCACCGTGGGCGAGCGCTCCTTCGAGATGCCCTTCCCGCCGCACGGCGAGAAGAAGCTGGTGCCCGGCGTGGTGTCGGCCTTCGCCCAGGTGGTGAACTACCGCTGCGAAAAGCTCGGCGTGTTCGACAAGGAAGACGAAACCAACGGCGTGCTCGACACCCTGTTCAGTCTGGAAGAGCCCAAGACCGGCACCGATGGCACGCTGTCGTGGACGGTGGACATCTACAACCCGGCCACCGGCGAGGACTTCGTGCTCGGCCTCAAGGAGATCACCCTGCCGGACGGCGTCACCCGCCCCTACTCGGTGTGGCTGTCGGGCAACTACCCGCGCGCCCTGGACGGCCTGACCCGCATCCTGTCGCTCGACATGCGCGTCATGGATCCGGCCTGGATCGGCATGAAGCTGCGCAAGCTGCTCGACTACCCCGAGCCGCTGGGCGACTTCATGGCCTTCGTGCCCGGCACCCGCCGCCAGCAGAACTGGCCGAGCACGGTGGCCTACCTCGCCCAGCTCATCATCCACCGCTACGCCATGCTCGGCGTGCTCGACGAGCGCGGCTACCCGACGCGCGAGATGGGCATCCTCGAGTCGCCGCGCGACGACAACGAGCCCAAGCTGATGCAGGGCGCGCTGTGCAACGAGTGCGGCAACCACACGGTGATCCGCAAGGACGGCTGCGACTTCTGCACCGCCTGCGGCGCAGTGGGGACCTGCGGCTGAGGAGTGACATCCCAGAATTGGGACTGGCCGGAGGCCTCACTCACACAAGCGAAACGGGCAGCCTCGATGGCTGCCCGTTTCGCTTGCATCGTCAGCTCCCTGGTGCCAGCGGCGACGGGTTGATGCTCAATTCGTTCCGTCACGATCCCGGGTCTGGTCTCGGGTCTGGTCTCGGGTCTGGTCGCGGGTCTGGTCGCGGGTCTGGTCGCGGGTCTGGTCGCGGGTCTGTTCTTCCTGCAGTTCCTGCTCGCGCGTCTGCGTACGCGTCTGCTCACGCGTTTCGCTGCGGACCTGCGCCCGCTCCTGCGTCTGCGTACTGACCCCGCTCTGCTGCGCCTGCCCCTGAGCGGCTCCGGGGCCGCCGGCGGCGGCCCCGCTGCCGTTTCCACCCGCACCGCCTGCACCACCGCCGCCACCGCCACCGCCGCCGCCACCACCTCCGGCGGCCTGCGCCCCGAGAGCGATGAACGCCGATGCAATCAATGCAAACGTCAAGCCTTGCTTCGATTTCATGCTGAATCTCCTCACGGTTGAAGTTGTTTCACAGACCTTGCCCTCGCGAACTCGCATCCGCCTTTCCTGCTGCCGCACCCCCGGGCGCCGAAGCCGGCCTCATGCGATTGCCACGCCTGGCGTCAATGCGCGTGAGCCTCATCCGATTCGTGGTGGGTAGTATCGGCGTCGGCGTCACGGCCAACCTTGTAGGCGGGCCCCTTTCCGCGTCCCCGGTCGCCTCGCAGGACCTTGTTCTCGAGCGCCTTGCTTCCACCGGCACCGGAGCCTCCGGTGTGACTGCCCCCCTCATGGGTTTCCTTGCTGTGCGAGCTGCCGGCATCCTTGTGGCCTGAAGATTTCCCACCCTTCCCCTTTCCTTTGCCCGACTCGTGTGCGCCAACATGGCTGTCGTGGCTCTCGGCCGCGACCGCCGACGGCATGACGAAAGAAGCAAGCGCAAACACGGACACCAGAACCAGCGCCCGTCTGAAACGATCGATCATGATCAGCCTCCTGCGGCCTACGCTCGAACGTGGCGGCGGCCCGCGTCCGCCGCCACACGGCTCGATCAACGGACCGCGTTGTCGTGCACGAACTCGATGACCTGCAGATAATCGTTCGCAGCCGCAGCGAAATCGTCCGCGCCGCCAGCGGTGGCATCAACCCAATCCGTGCCATCGAACAGGGTTTCATACACGTTGACCGGCTCTGCCTTGTAGGTGACCCCATCCGGTTGCAGCACCAGTACCGTGACGGTCACGTCGGACCAGGTCTCCGCGCGATCGTAGTCGTAGGACGAAAAATCGTAGTAGGTGCCGGAGGTATTGATGCCGAGGATCGAGTTGATATAGACGACCGTGTCGACATTGATGATGCCGGTCTTGTCTGCACCCGCCGCGAGCAGCGAGGCGGGGTCGAAACCCTCGGGCAAGGTGACGTTCGGCAAAGTGCCGGTCGTCATGTACTGGTCGTAAAGGGCCAGGTTCTCGAGCGGCGAGTCGATCGTCACGCCATCGACGACGAGGCGACCTGTCGCGTCGAGCGTGACCGTCCCGGAGGTCAGCTTCGCCAGCGCCTCGTCGAGCGCGTGCTGCAGCACCTTTGACGGCGAGCGCGAAACGCTCAACCGCCCGAGATCCACCTCGGCGGCGAAGACGTCGTACGTCACCTCACCGATCGTCATCGTCGTTGCGAGTTCGCCCTCTGCATCGTAGGGGATCGCGACCGGCTTTCCGTCCACCAGCAGGGGCACCAGCTGGGTGCCTTCATAGATGAACGCCGCCACCTGAACGAGGCCATCGATCAGGACGGGCTCGCCGTTCTCGTCGCGCAGGAGGATGACCATGTCGCCAAACAGATCACCCTTCTTGGTGCCCGCACCCGGCGGCTTCCCGCCTCCGCCAGCCTTGCCCCCCTTGACGCCCGCCCAGGGCGGACGATCGCTGTCTTCGGACACCGAAGTCCGGAACACTCGCTTGTCGATGCCGCTGCCATGCCCCCCCTTCTGGGCGCCGCCGGCCTTCTCGCCCGCACCGCCCTTGCCACGCTGCGCATCCGCCCCGCCCTTGCCCTGGCCATGCTCGGCCGCCTGCGCACTGGAGACCAACAAGGATGGACCAATCGTCCCGCCCAGTTGCGTGAAAGGCATGGCCAGCGCAACGAATATCGCACCGCCCGCCAGGATCATGGTCGATTTCTTCAAACCGCTCGTTGACATGATTCACTCCTCCGACAAGGGAACCGCTTCACAGTGATCACTACATAAGTATGTGCTTTATTTTTAAACTAGATCATGATGCGCCGAGATCAAGCCTGAGCGAAGCGACTTTTGACGAAGGTCAAAACCGAACCCCCCACCCCAGCCTGAACAGACTTTCCCGGTTCTCGAAGCGGATCTGATCGGGCGCCGCGTGGGTCGTCACGAAGCCATAGTCCGCATAGCGGGTACGGGTGTAGTCGAGTCTGACGAAGGCCTCGCGCCCGAGCGGGATCTCGGCACCGAGGCCCACGCGCACGCCGCTCAGCGTGTCGCTGCGATCGACATGGTTGGCGAGGTTGCTGCCGCGCACCCAGGTGGTGTCGAAACGACCGCGTACCGCGCCCGCCCGCGCATAGAGCAGCGCGCCATCGCCGAGCGTGTACCCGAGCCGCAGCGCAAGGCCGTAGTCGCCCTTCTTGTCGACCGAGAAATCCCGTCCGCCCGAGCCACGGGTCTCGCGCAGGTGCTGCCAGCCGATGCGCGATTCGTCGATCTCGATCTCGATGCCCGCATACCAGCGGCCGAGATCGACGCCGTAGCCGGTAAAGAAGCCATAGGTACCGCCAAGGGCGCCGAACGCACCTGAATAGGCGTCCGTGAGCGCGCCAGCGTCACCAGAGAGCGATCCGGTCAGGCTGGAGTCGATACCGCCGTGGCCGACCTGCGCCCCGGCATAGGCGCCGCGTACCGCCGCGCGCCGCACGGCACGCAGCGCAGCCGCGCCCTCCCCGAAGCGCCAGCCGAGAGCGAGGTTGAAACGACCGTCGCGGCTGTCGAAGCGCTCCGCGGTCGCGCCCTCGTCGTTCAGGTTCGGGACCGCATAGTCGTCGTAATCCGTGTAGGCGTACTCGATGCGCACGAAAACGCGCTCACCGGCCGGAATGTCCGCCCCCACGCCGCCCCGTGTGCCGCTGCGCGTGACCATCTGGTCGAACGCCCCCTCGGGATAGGCGTTGACCGTGTAGTAGGTGTCGAAACGGGTGCGCACCCTGCCGAGGCGGGCGTAGAGCAAGGCACCGCCATCGAGGAGGTGACCGCCACGCAGGCTCAGCCCGCCGCCGCGCCCCTGGCTCACGGAGGCCGTCCGCGCACCCTCTCTTTCGTTGCTGAAGGACCAGTCGGCCTGGCTCGCCTCGAGCCCGGCTTCGAACCCCAGGTACCAGCGCCCGAACAGCAGCCCATAGCCTGCGAACAGGTTCTGCCCGGCACCAGCACCCGCAAACGGGCTGAAGTCGCTGCCACCCCCCGGTCTCGGGCCGGCAGCCTCGGTCACCAGCAGGCCGTGCCCGACGCCCACGCCCACATAGGGCCCTGCAAAGCGGCTCGCCGCCGGGACGCTTGCCGTCCACGGCGCTTCGCTCACCGCGACACCTCGGCCGGCATAGCGGTCGGAACGACCGGGGGTATAGCCCAGGCTCAGGGTCAGCTGGCTGCGGCTGTACTGTGCATCGAGGACGTTGGCGTTGCGGTCGATCACCCGCAGATCGGCCCCGACGAAGACGGTCGGCACCAGGTAATAGCGCAGGCCCGCGCCCGCATCGATCACGCGGTCGCGGCGCGCGAAGTCCTGGTAGTCGGTGCGTGTGGTGGAGACGTCCGCGAACACCGACAGCCGGTTGCTCAATTCGCGCTCGATCTCGACGCCATAGCTCGTATCGACGGAGGCGGAGCTGAAGCGTCCATCCTCGGCCACCGTCGTCTCTTCCAAGGTGCGATCAACGAAGGCGGTTATCTTCACCTGCGGCATCGGACGCCATGACAGCAGAGCGCCGAAGTAAGGCTTGTCGATATCGCCAAATCCGGCGTGATCGAAGGACTGTTTCATCCGCCCCGCGAACACCTCGCCAGCCAGGCGCTCGGCGGGTCGTGCGAATTGCACTCCGGCCGCCACGCGATAGCCATCGGAGTCCCGGTTGAAGGCAGCGCCATCGATCGTTTCGTCATAGCGGCGGCGGTCGCTGGCGTACTGCACGAACAAGGCATACGCCGGGCTCAGCGGATAGGCGAGGCGCGCACCGACCGAGGTCTGGTCGTACCGCCGGTCATCATTGTTGATCGTGCCGCCGCTCGTACTTTGCGCGTCGAGATAGTCGAAGCGATCGAAGGTCGCGCCTGCGCGCAGCTGGAACGGTCCGAGCGCAGTGGCTATCCCGATGTGGGCCTCGTCGTGGTCGTAGCGGGTCGGCCTGCGCTGCTCCTGCGGGCTCAGTGCCCCGCCCGCGAATCGATCCTCGTGATCGCGGGTGTGCTGGATGCCGCCGAACAGTTCCAAGGTCTCCCCGAGCTCGAGCTTGCCCTCGGCGCCGATCCAGAAGTCGGCGACATTCTCCGCTGAGCGACCCGCATACCGATCGATGTCTGCGCCCATATCGAGCGTGAACTCATGCGCCTTCCAATCGGACCGAAGGACCAGCGACGGTGACAGGGTGAAAACGGTGTCCTCCACCTCGCCACGGCGGCGCGCATAGATGTTGTCGTCGCGCGTCGTCGAGAACACGAGCTCCGGGAAGAGCCTGAAGCCGGCCCAGTCAAGGCCCGGAAACTCCGCTTGGTCACCTGCCCGGATGCGCGGCGGTGCGGTGCGGTCGACGCCAAGCGGAGCCTGTGCCTGTGCCACCTCGACGCCGCCGAAAGCAACCAGCAACGAAAGCGCCAATGAATTGAGCCTCGAGTCCACGGTGTTCCCCCCTCATGGGTCGGCGCGTATGTCGCGATGCCTGTGTTCAGCCTCAAGATCAGCTTATGCGCATATTCGATCCTTGCTATTGACTTTAGGCAAACAAAGCCGTCGCGCACCGTACCGGCAAGTGCCTTGGTCAGCCCGCTCCCCTGGAGCCGAGAAGCGCGCGCGTCAGCCCTCTCACGGCCCAACGTCCGAGAAGGTTCTGTCCAGGCTGGAAGCAGGCGTTACGTTGGTACCACGACATTTTGTACCTATAATTCGGCGGGCCGAGCGCGGCACATGCGCCCGCAAGCGCCATCCGACCTTCTCGTTCCTGAGCTGCCCAGATGCCCACCTGCCCCCGCTGCGACGGCGCCGACTGCCGTGAATCGCCCTGGCGCTCGGAAGAAGAGAGGCGCGCCCACAAGGGCGAGCGGGTGTATCGCTGCATGTCCTGCGTGCACCGTTTCCATGCTCCGGCGCCGCGCAACGTCCTCTTCGACAACCCGCTCGTCGCGGCGATCGGGGGCTCGACGCTGGTCCTGACGATCGCGGTGCTGGTCATCCTGTGGGTCTGGAAGAGCTGAACGCGAGCCCGCATGAACATACCCATCAAAGCCGTCTGCCCCGTCTGCGGATCGACCGAGACCCGGCTCTCGCGCTGGCGCTCCCACGACGAGCGAGTGCGCAATCCGGCCATGCATCCGTTCCGCTGCGGTGCCTGCGGGGAACGCTTTCTGGCGCCGGCGGCCGGACGCGCGGCGCGGCGCACGTGGCCGATCGTGGTTGCCGGGGCGGCCGCGCTGCTCGTGATCGCGATCGTCGGAGCGATCGTGTTCGCGCTGATCGGAGACGATCATCCGGCCGACACGGCCGCATCCGCAGCGCTCACCGCCCCGAGCCTCGACGCCGCTCGCGAGGGTGATCTCGACGCCCAGTTCCGGATCGCGCGCGCCACCCTGCTCTCGCCCGAGCGCAGCAAGGAGGCGACCCGCGAGGCGGTGGAGTGGCTGCGACGGGCGGCCGATGGCGGCCACACCGGCGCGATGATCCATCTCGGCAAGCTCTACAAGAGCGGCATCGGCACGCCGCAGAACTTCGAGCTCGCCGCGCGCTGGCTGGGCGAGGCCGCGCGCGCGGGCGACGCGGAGGGCATGGTCGAGTTCGGTCGCCTGCACCGCGGCGGCATCGGCGTGGAGCAGGACAGCGTGGCGGCCTACGTGTGGTTCAACCGCGCCGCCGCACACATGCACATGGAGGGCGTGCAGGAGCGCGACAGCATCGCGATCAAGCTCAGCCCCGACGAACTGAAGCGCGCGCAGGCGATGTCACTGCTGGAAGACGCGCCAGGCGAGGACGGTACGACGACCAAGGCCAGGCTGGTGGTCCCGCCCGCGCAGGCCGGAGACGGCAGCTGAGACGCGCGGCGCGCGCCCGGCGGGCTCAGCGCCGTGCGGCGTCCAGCGTGCCGGCGAACACCCAGCCCTGCTCGACCACATAGTTGAAGACGAAGCCGGTGGGCTCGTCGATGAACAGGCTGACGGGCTCGCCGGCCTCGGCCACCGTCGCCACCTGCGCATCGGCCTGGCGACCGGCGAAGGTCCAGCCCTGCTCGGGCAGATAGACGAAGCGGCCGCCCGTGGGCTGGTCGAGCATCACCGCGAGCGGGGCGGCCGCAGGCGCTGCGGGGGCCCCGACAGCGGACGCGAGCGCAAGCTGGACAGGGCCATCGGGCTGCGCGACCGCAACCGGCGCAAAGGCGAAGGACAGCGCGGCGAGTGCGCTCAGGAAAGCGGGACGGATCGGACTGGAACGAAGCGAGTTCATGATGAATTCCTTTCAAGGGCGTGCGGCGCGTGGGCAAGCGCGACGCACCCATCGCAAGGACACGATCGTGCTGCACCGCAACATAGACCGCAGCATTGTATCAGGCGAACGTAGAACGTCCATTCGAACATTCGGATCACGCACATAAGCCACACTAATCGCGAGGCGCCCGCCGGGCCGGGCCGACTGCGGTGATTCCGGCTTGCCTGGACACCGCTGCGGCGCGTATCTTCCGGCCCTGAAGCGGGCGCCGGGGGCACCCGGGAAGCCCGCAGCCGCCCGCCCCCCGCCGCCCCCCCAAATCCCACACCGATTGCCCACACACCCGCCTTCACCATGACCGGACGCCCCGCCCCCGGCCCAACGCCCGCCGGCACGCCCCGCCTCGTGCTGAAGGGGGTCAGTAAGGTCTATCCGACCGTGGTCGCCAACGACCAGGTCGACCTGGCGGTGCAGCCGGGCGAGATCCGCGCCATCCTGGGCGAGAACGGCGCCGGCAAGTCGACGCTGATGAAGATCATCTACGGCGTCACCCGCCCGAGCGCGGGACAGCTCTTCTGGGAAGGCGAGCAGCTCGAGGTCGAGAATCCGGCGCACGCGCGCAGCCTGGGCATCGGCATGGTGTTCCAGCACTTCTCGCTGTTCGAGACGCTCACGGTGGTGGAAAACGTCGCGCTCGCCCTGCCCGGCACGCCGGCGCTGGACGAACTGGCGCAGCGCATCACCGAGGTCTCCGAGCGCTACGGCCTGCCGGTCGATCCGCGCCGCCACATCCACGCGCTGTCGGTGGGCGAGCGCCAGCGCGTCGAGATCATCCGCTGCCTGCTGCAGAACCCGCGCCTCCTGATCATGGACGAGCCGACCTCGGTGCTCACCCCGCAGGCGGTGCGCACGCTGTTCGAGACCCTGCGCCAGCTCGCCGCCGAGGGCTGCTCGATCCTCTACATCAGCCACAAGCTCGACGAGATCCAGGCGCTCTGCCACACCGCCACCGTGCTGCGCGGCGGCAAGGTCACCGGCGAATGCATCCCGGCGCAGGAGACCCCGGCGTCGATGGCGCGGCTGATGATCGGCAAGGACCTGCCGCACTGCGAGCATGGCGCGGCCAAGGCCGACGGCGAGCTGCGGCTGCGCCTGGCGGGCCTGTCGCATGCGTCGGACGACCCCTTCGGCACCGACCTCAAGGACATCCACCTCGACGTGCGCGCCGGCGAGATCGTCGGCATCGCCGGCGTGTCGGGCAACGGCCAGCAGGAACTGCTGCGCGCGATTTCCGGCGAGGAGCCGTTGAGCGAGCGATTCCCGGTGCAGATCTGCGGGGTCGAGGCCGGCCGGCTCAGCCCCGGGCAGCGCCGCAGGCTGGGGCTCGCCTTCGTGCCCGAGGAGCGCCTGGGCCGCGGCGCGGTGCCGGGCATGTCGCTCGCCGACAATGCGCTGCTCACCGCCGCGCACAACCAGCACATGGTGGCCGGTGGCTTCCTGCGCTTCGGGCGCGCGCGCGACTTCGCCCAGCGCTGCATCGAGGCCTTCAACGTCAAGTGCGGCGGCCCGGGCGCGGCGGCCAAGTCGCTGTCGGGCGGCAACCTGCAGAAGTTCATCGTCGGCCGCGAGATCCTGCAGGCGCCGCAGCTGCTGGTGTGCGCCCAGCCCACCTGGGGCGTCGACGTGGGCGCGGCCGCCTTCATCCGCCAGGCGCTGATCGACCTGCGCGACCGCGGCTGCGCGGTGCTGGTGATCTCGGAGGAGCTCGACGAGCTGTTCGAGATCTGCGACCGCATCGCGGCGATCGCCAAGGGCCGGCTGTCGCCCACCCGCCCCGCCGCCGAAACCACGGTGGAAGACATCGGCGTGTGGATGAGCGGGATGTGGCCGGGCGCCGAAGCTTCCGAACCCCAGCAGCCGACGACGCGCGCGGAGCCCCTGAATGCTTGAACTCGAAGCCCGCGCCGAACCCTCGCGGCTGATGTCCTGGGCCTCGCCGCTGCTGGCGGTGGCGCTGATGCTGGCCGGCGGCGTGCTGGTGTTCTCGGCGCTCGGCAAGGATCCGATCGAGGGCTTTCGGGTCTTCTTCATCAATCCGGTCAAGGACCTCTACGCCGTCTCCGAGCTGCTGCTCAAGGCCACGCCGCTGATGCTGTGCGCGATCGGGCTGGCGATCGGCTTTCGCGCCAACGTGTGGAACATCGGCGCCGAAGGCCAGTTCATGCTCGGCGCGGTGGCGGCGACCGGGGTGGCGCTGTATTTCGACGGATCGGAAAGCGCATTGCTGCTGCCGGCGATGATCGTCGCCGGCGCGGCGGGCGGCGCGGCCTGGGCGGCGATCCCGGCGCTGCTGCGCACCCGCTTCAACGCCAACGAGATCCTGGTGTCGCTGATGCTGGTGTATGTGGCGCAGCTCTTCGTGTCCTGGCTGGTGTTCGGGCCGTGGAAGGATCCGGACGGCTTCAACTTCCCGCAGACCAAGATGTTCGGCGAGGCCGCGCTGATGCCGACGGTGCTCGAGGGCACGCGGTTGCATCTGGGCTTCGTGATCGCGCTCGCCACGCTGGTGGCGGGCTATGCCTTCATGAACCGCAGCCATGCGGGCTTTCGCATGCGGGTGGCGGGCGAGGCGGCGGACGCCGCGCGCTACGCCGGTTTCTCGGCCAATCGCATGATCTGGGTCGGCCTGCTGCTGGGCGGCGCCGCCGCCGGGCTGGCGGGCATGGGCGAGGTCGCCGGGCCGATGGGCCAGCTCACCGACAAGGTGGGCAGCGGCTACGGCTTCGCGGCGATCATCGTCGCCTTCGTCGGCCGGCTCAACGCCTTCGGCATCCTGCTCGCCAGCCTGCTGATGGCGCTGCTGTACATCGGCGGCGAGCAGGCGCAGCAGTACCTCAACCTGCCCAGTTCGATCTCGATGGTGTTCCAGGGCATGTTGCTGTTCTTCCTGCTCGGCTCGGACGTGTTCATCCACTACCGCCTGCGCCTGCGCCGCCGCGCGGCCCCGGGCCGCTGAGGAGGCCGCCGACATGGATGCCAGCCTCTTCAGCTCGATGCTGTTCGCCACCGTGGTGGCGGGCACGCCGCTGATCATCGTCGCGCTGGGCCTGCTGGTGAATGAGAAGGCCGGGGTGCTCAACCTGGGGGCCGAGGGCATGATGGCGATGGGCGCGGTCGCCGCCTTCGCGGTCACCCACGAGAGCGGCAACCCCTGGCTGGGCGTGGCCGCCGGCATGGGCGCGGGCATGGCGATGGCGCTGCTGTTCGGCGTGCTCACGCTCACCCTGATGGCCAACCAGGTGGCCTCGGGCCTGGCGCTGGCGATCTTCGGCGTCGGCCTGGCAGCCTTCGTCGGCAAGCCCTACGAGGCGGTGGCGCTGCAGGCGGTGCCGCCGATCCGCATCCCCTTCATCGCCGACCTGCCGCTGATCGGCGAGGCGCTCTACAACCAGCAGGCGCTGGTGTATTTCTCGTGGGCGCTGTTCTGGGGTCTGCTGTGGTTCCTTTACCGCAGCCGGGCCGGGCTGGTCCTGCGCGCGGTGGGCGAGTCGCCCGCGTCCGCGCATGCGATCGGCTACCCGGTGATCCGCATCCGCTACCTGGCGGTGCTGTTCGGCGGCGCCATGGCCGGCATCGGCGGCGCCTTCCTGTCGGTGTTCTACACCCCGATGTGGGCCGAGGGCATGGTCGCCGGCCGCGGCTGGATCGCGCTCGCGCTGGTGGTGTTCGCCACCTGGCGGCCGCTGCGGGTGATGGTCGGGGCGTATCTGTTCGGCGGCGTGATGATCACGCAGCTCTTCATCCAGGGCTCGGGGCTGCAGATCGACTTTCCTTCGCAGCTGCTGTCCTCCCTGCCCTACTGGGCGACCATCATGGTGCTGGTGGCGATCTCGCGCAACGCCGGCACGATCCGGCTCAACTCGCCGGTGTCGCTGGGCAAGCCGTATCGACCGGACGCGTGAACGCGCGCTGTCGGCGCGGGCTGGTCGCAGCATGTTGCGCGTGGCGTGAATTACTCAGCTTGGGGCGTCGAGCGGGATGCTATAAGCTCGCTCGCCAGCCGATTCATGGCCCCCACCCAGAGCCGCCCCCCGTCGATGATCCTCGAACTCGTTCAGACCGTTGCCCTGATGCTGGCACTCAGCCTGCTGCATGGCTTCACCATGCGCTGCCTCCCCACGCGACCACGGCTCGCGCGGGTGGCATCGGGCGTGGTGTTCGGCACGGTGTGCGCGGTCGGCATGATGGTTCCGATCACGCTCGCGCCCGGGGTGATCGTGGACGGTCGCTCGGTGCTGCTGTCGATGGCCGGGCTGTTCGGCGGCCCGGTCGCCGGCCTGGTTGCGGGCGCCATCGCCGGCGCCTACCGCCTGTGGCTGGGCGGCGACGGCATGGTCGTCGGCACCACGGTGATCGCCCTCGCGGTAGCGCTCGGCCTGGCCTATCGGGCGGCGTGGGGGCGCAGCCCCAGGGCGCGGGCGCCGATCGCGCTGTTCGCATTCGGGGTCGTGGTGCACGCCCTGTCGATGGTGCTGATCGCCCAGATCCCGGCGCAGAGCATGACGAAGGTGTATGAGGCGCTCGGCCTGCCCTACCTGCTGATCATGGGCACGGCGACCATGCTCCTCGGCCTGCTGCTGCAGGACCTGGAGAAGCGCCAGCAGAACGAGCGCATCCTGCGCGAGCGCACGGCGCGGCTGCGCGCGATTGCCGGCGCAGTGCCCGACATCCTGTTCGTGCTCGACGAGGACGGCTGCTGCCTCGAGGTCATGACCCACGACCAGCGCCTGCTCTACCGCGAACCGGCGAGCGTGCTCGGGCGCCGGCTGCAGGACATCCTCCCCGAGCCGGTGGGCGCGCTACTGATGAGCGCGATTCGTCAGGCCATCGACTCGGGCACTCCGGCCACCACCGAATACGCGCTCGACACCCCGAAAGGCCACCGCTTCTTCGAAGGCCGCCTGCAGGCCATCGAAGGCGAGACCGCCCCGCGGACCGTGGTGCTCATCGTTCAGGACGTCACCGACCGCATCGCGCTCGAGGAGGAGCGCCGGATCGCGGCGATCGCCTTCGAGTCGCAGCAGGGCATGATGATCACCGACGCGCGCACCCGCATCCTGCGCGTGAACAAGACCTTCAGCGCGGTCACCGGCTACGCGAGCGAGGACGTCATCGGCCAGCCCGCGCGCGTCCTGTCCTCCGGCCGCCATGGCGACGCCTTCTATCGCGAGATGTGGCAGCAGCTGCAGGCGCACGACCTGTGGGAAGGCGAGATCTGGAACCGCCGGCGCAACGGCGAGGTGTATCCCGAGCGCCTGTCGATCAGTACCGTCCGCGACCACAAGGGCGTCGTCACGCACTACGTCGGCTGCTTCACCGACATCACGCAGAGCAAGGCCAGCGAGGAGGAGATCCACGCCCTCGCCTACTACGACCACCTGACCGGCCTCGCCAACCGCCGCCTGCTCACCGACCGCCTGCAGCAGGCGCTCGGCCACGGCAGCCGGGACGGCTGGCGCGGCGCGCTGATGTTCATCGACCTCGACGACTTCAAGGACATCAACGACCTGCACGGCCACCAGGCCGGCGACGCGCTCCTCACCCAGGCCGCCGCGCGCCTGCGCGGCACGGTGCGCGAAACCGACACCGTCGCCCGTTTCGGCGGCGACGAGTTCGTGATCCTGGTCGAGCAGCTGCCGGCCGACGAGCTCGCGGCCGCGGCCACCGCGCAGCGCCTCGCCGACAAGCTGCTCGAGCGCCTGAGCACCCCGTATGCGATCGAGGGCCAGGACCGGCACTGCACGGCCAGCATCGGCATCGCCATGTTCCAAGGCCACCGGCAGACGGTGGACGAGCTGATGCAGGGCGCCGACCTGTCGATGTACGAGGCCAAGCGCCAGGGCAAGAACCGGATCCGCTTCTTCGATCCGCTGATGCAGCAGACCGTCGCCGAACGCCTGCGGCTCGAGACCGACCTGCGCGATGCCTTGTCCGGCGACCAGTTCGAGCTGCACTATCAGGCGCAGTGCGACGCCGAGGGCCGGATCGACGGTGTCGAGGCCCTCGCCCGCTGGCGCCACCCGACCCGCGGCCTGGTGCCGCCGGGGCTCTTCATCGCCGCCGCCGAGCGCTGCGGCACCATGCCGGCGCTGGGGCGAAAGCTGCTCGAGATGGCCTGCGTCCAGCTCGGGCGCTGGGCGGGCGATGCGCGCTTTGCCGCCCTGCGGCTGTCGGTCAACGTGAGCGCGGCGCAGCTCTACGCACCGGACTTCGTCGCCGAGACCTGCGCCCTGCTCGAGCGCACCGGCTGCCCGGCCGACCGGCTGGTCTTCGAGCTCACCGAATCGATGCTGATCAGCGACATGCGGGGCGCGATCCAGACCATGGAGGCCCTGCGCGGGCTGGGCATCCGCTTCTCGATCGACGACTTCGGCACCGGCTACTCCTCGCTCGCCTACCTGCATCAGCTGCCGCTGGACGAGCTGAAGATCGACCGCTCCTTCGTCTGCGACCTGCCCGACAATCCGAACAGCCTGGCGATCGTGAAGACCATCGTCGCCCTCGCGCGCACGCTCGGGCTGCGGGTGATCGCCGAAGGGGTGGAGGCGCCGCGCCAGATGGATACGCTGCTGCACAACGGCTGCACCAGCTTCCAGGGCTACATGTTCCACCGCCCCCTCGCGATCGACGCCTTCGAGGCGCTGCCCGGGATCGGCGGTGACACGGCCGCCTGCGCGCCGCCCATGGCCAGCGCGACGCCGTCGGCGAGCGCCGCGCAATAAGGCTGCCTGCCGCCCTAGGCCTTCGCGCTCGGCCGCTCGGCGATGCGGTCGCGCCAGGCCTGCAGGTGGGCCATGCCCTCGGCGCCGGGGCGGAACTTCATCAGCCCGCGCGCGAACTCGATCGCGCAGAAGGCGGTGATGTCGGCGATCGTGAAGCGCTCGCCGGCGACGAAGGGCTTGCTCGCCAGCTCGCCGTCCAGCCAGCGCGCCACCTCGCGCATCTTCTGCCCCTGCGAGTGGCCGAACTCCGGGAACTGCGGCTGCTCGAGCGGCGCCAGCCCCGGGTGGGTGTGGCGGATGCAGTTGGCGATGGTGCCGAAGAGGTACAGCTCCATGCGGCGGTCGGCCATCTCGATGAAGGCGCGCTCCTCGAAGCGCTCGCCCATCAGGTTGGGCTCGGGATGGAGGCCTTCGAGGTAGCTGCAGATCGCCCGCGTCTCGCCGAGGTAGCGGCCGTCGTCGAGCTCGAGCACCGGCACCTTGGCGAGCGGGCTCTTGGCGCGGTAGTTGGAGCTGCGGTGTTCGTCCTTGCCGATCTCGACCACCACTTCCTGGATGCCGGTGATGCCCTTCTCGGCGATGAACATCTGCACCCGGCGCGGATTGGGCGCGCGCGGTGAAACGTAGAGCTTCATGAAGTCTCCTCAGTTGTCATGTATTGACCAGGCCTTGTGGGCACCGGTCCGTGGGAGCGGGCTTGCCCGCGAACAAGGTGGTTCATCAGGCCTTGGCTTCGCGGGCAAGCCCGCTCCCACAGAATGTTGCTGCCGCAGGCGGTCGATCCCGCAGACCGCTACGCCCACGGATCTCAAACCCCGCCGCTGCGCGACTGCCCCATCTCGACCATGTTGCGCGCCTTCTCCGAGAAGGCCTTCGCCTGCTCCTCGGTATCGCCGTCGCGGTCGAAGCTCGACGGCGGCATCTCGATGCCGCGTTGCACCGCCGGGCGGGCACGGATCTGATCGCGCCAGCGCGCGAGGTTGGGGAGGTCGTCGATCGCCACCCCCGACCAGTTGTGGGTACGCACCCAGGCCCAGTTGGCGATGTCGCCGATCGAGTAGTCGCCGGCGAGGTACTCGTTCCTCGCCAGATGGCCATCGAGCACGCGGAACAGGCGCCTGACCTCGCCCTGGTAACGGTCGATCGCGGGCTGGATCTTCTCCGGGAAGTAGCGGTAGAAGACATTGGCCTGGCCCATCATCGGGCCGATGCCGCCCATCTGGAACATCAGCCACTGCAGCACGCGCGAGCGCCCCTTGGCGTCCCGCGGCATGAGCCGGCCGGTCTTCTCGGCGAGATAGATCAGGATCGCACCCGACTCGAACACCGCGAAGTCGTCCTCGTCGTGGTCGACGATCGCCGGGATGCGGCCGTTGGGGTTGATGGCGAGGAACCAGGGCTCCTTCTGCTCGTTGGCGGACAGGTCGAGCACGCGCAGCGAGTACGGCAGGCCGAGCTCTTCGAGGGCAATCGACACCTTGTGTCCGTTGGGCGTGGCGGCGGTGTAGAGGTCGATCATCAGTTGGCTCCTTGACGGGGATGGGCGGCGGTCGCGCAGGCACGGGCCATGATCCGGCCATGCGGGCGGCAAGGCAAGCGCGCGCGGGGCCGTGGCGCACATCAGGCTTTTCGTATAAGGCCTATCAAGCGCAGCGCCGCGCAGGGTCCGACCACGCCACTAAACTTGGGATCCGATGCCGGCGCGCTCGTCGCCGGCTCGAACAGCAATAACGACACACCGCCGGCCGCCGCAGCGCGCACGTGCGGACCACACCATCGACACCGGGAGATTCCCATGAGCTACGAAATCCGCTCCATTCTCTACGCCTCCGACCTCACGCCGCGCTCGCCGGCGGTGTTTCGCCACGCCGTCGGCCTGGCGATGAAGTTCAACGCCAAGCTGCACGCGGTCACCGTGACCCTGCCTTCGAGCAGCCTGCCCTACGAGGAATTCCTCAGCGAAGAAAAGATGGAAGAGGTCAAGCTCGCCGGCCACAAGAAGGCCGAGGCCCTGCTGCGCCACCGCATCGAGGTCTTCGCCGAAGCCAACCCCGAGCTCGACGTCAAGAGCGTGCTCGCCAGCGTGCGCGCGCTCGAGGGCGACGCCTCGCGCCGCATCCTCGATGTTGCCAAGCACGTGCTGGCCGACGTCATCGTCATGGGCTCGCGCGGCCACAGCACCATCGGCGAGCTGCTGCTCGGCTCGGTGGCGCACAAGGTCACGATGAAGGCCGACATCCCGGTGATGCTGGTGCCGATCGACCGCTGAGCCTCATTTCCCCCGGCCCGCCTAGGCGGCCGGCGGAACGATACGCCGGCCGCAGTCCGACAACAGCCGGCGCAGCCAGCGGTGTCCTGCCGAGTGGTGGTTGCGCTCGTGCCAGAGCTGGTAGAAGCGCATCGGCGGGAACGCGATCGGTGAGGGGATGATCGCCAGCGGCAACAGGTTGGCGTAGAACTGCGCGAAATGACGCGTGGTGGTGAACACCAGGTCGGTGCCCTGCAGCAGGTAGGGCGCGGCGGTGAAGGACTGCACCACCACGCGCTCGTCGCGGTTGATCCGCATCGACGCCAGCACGCTGTCGATGACCCCGCGCTGGCTGATCGAGTAAGGCATCGGCACCACGTGCGCGGCGCGCATGTAGTCCTCGGTCGTCATCCCCTTCTTGGCGCACGGATGGCTCGCCGCGACCAGGCACACGATCTCGTCCTCGAGCAGCATCGACAGGTGCATGCGGTGCGGCGGCTCGGGCCAGTTGCCGATCACCACGTCCAGATCCCCTTCCGCGAGCGAGCGCTCGAAGTCGAAGTTGGGCCCCAGCGCATGCAGCGTCAGGCGCGCCTGCGGCGCCTCGCGGCGGAAGCGCTCGGCCACGCTGGCGACGAACACCGGCGCCAGGTAGTCGGGCGAGCCGATGCGGAATTCGTGCCGTGTGGTGTGCGGCTCGAACGACTCCGGGGCATCGACCATGCGGTCGATCTCCGCGAGCGCGCCCTTGGCGTGCGACATCAGCGCCAGCGCGCGCTCGGTGGGCACCATGCCGCCCTTCTCGCGCACCAGCAGCGGATCGCCGAGGATCTCGCGCAGGCGCTTCAGGGCCGCACTGACCGCGGGCTGGGACTGGTTCATGCGCAGCGCGGTGCGCGATACGCTGCGCTCGGTGATCAGCAGCACGAAGATGCGCAACAGATAGGTATCGAGCGGGTCGTCGCTGCGCCGCAGGGTCATGGCGGGTCTCCATTTCTTCGTGTTGTCGGGCGCTTGCGCCAGCCCGGACGGATATGGCGGCAAGAGATACGCGGGAGCATATATCACTTATAAGAACATATGCGATCCGTTAATACGGTCGCGGCTTACACTGCGTCTCACACGATCCCCGCATACCCGAACAAGACCAGGAGACAGCACCATGGGACGCCTCACCACTCACGTACTCGACACCGCCCACGGCAAGCCCGGCGTGGGCATCGCGGTCACCGTCTATCGCCTCGACGGCGAGCGCCGCGAGGTCGCGCGCACCGTTACCAACCACGACGGCCGCTGCGACAAGCCGCTGCTCGAGGGCGCCGCGCTCGAGGCCGGCAAGTACGAGATCGTCTTCGCCGCCGGCGACTACTTCCGCGCCCTGGGCCTGAGCCTGCCCGAGCCGCTCTTCGTCGATGAGGTTGCGCTGCGCTTCGGCATCGCCAATGTGGACCAGCACTACCACGTGCCGCTGCTGGTCTCGCCGTGGAGCTACTCCACCTACCGCGGCAGCTGAACCGCGCGCGCCCACCCCGACCCCGACAAAGAGAACAGATCATGGAAGCCTATCTGCTCGACTGGGCCAATCTGCTGGTCCGCTGGCTGCACCTGATCGCAGGCATCGCCTGGATCGGCGCCTCCTTCTACTTCGTGATGCTCGACAACTCGCTGAAGCCGCCCAAGAAGCCGGAGGACGCCAAGCGTGGCGTGTTCGGCGAACTGTGGGCGGTGCACGGCGGCGGCTTCTACCAGAGCCAGAAATACCTCACCGGCCCCAAGGGCGAGCCCCTCACCCAGGACCTGCACTGGTCGAAGTGGGAGGCCTACACCACCTGGCTGTCGGGCATGGGCATGCTCGCCATCGTGTACTGGATCGGCGCCTCGAGCTACCTGATCGACAGCAACGTGATGGCGCTGTCGCCGGCCGCCGCGGTGGGCATCTCGATCGCCTTCCTGGTGGTGGGCTGGGTGTTCTACGACCTCCTGTGCCGCAACATGATCGGCAAGGACGGCCTGCTCGCGGCGATCGTGTTCGTGTTCGTGATGGTGGCGAACTACGTGCTGCACCAGGTGTTCTCGGCCCGCGGCGCCTACATCCACGTCGGCGCCATGCTCGGCACGATGATGGCGGCGAACGTGTTCTTCCACATCATTCCCGGCCAGAAGAAGATGGTCGAGCAGATCCGCCGCGGCGACCCGGTCGACACCATGCCCGGCATCGTCGGCAAGCAGCGCTCGGTGCACAACACCTACTTCACGCTGCCGGTGCTGTTCATCATGATCAGCAACCACTACCCGATGACCTACGCCAATGCCAACGGCTGGCTGGTGCTCGGCGTGCTGATGGTGGCCGGTGTGCTGATCCGCCAGTTCTTCGTGCTGCGCCATCGCGGCCAGGTCAAGTGGTGGCTGCCGGCGGCCGGCGTGGCGCTGATCGCGCTGCTGATGGTGCTGATGGCGCCCAAGCAGGTCGACGCCAGCGGCGACAAGGTCAGTTTCAGCACCGTGCAGTCGATCATGGCGCAGCGCTGCGTCACCTGCCATGCCGAGAAGCCCACCCATGAGGGCTTCGCCCAGCCGCCCAAGGGCGTGATGCTGCAGACGCCCGAGCAGATCGCCGCCAACGCGGTGATGAGCGCGCAGACCGTGGCCAGCGGCTACATGCCGCTCGGCAACCTCACCGGCATCACCGACGAGGAGCGCGAGAAGATCGCGATCTGGTTCGCCCAGGGCGCCCGTACGGCGGACTGAACGCGCGCACCGAGCACACAGAACAAGACAGGAAAGGAAGAGACACCATGAGCACCCCCACCGTCACCGCCCCCGCCAGCGCCACGGCCGTCACCGCCGAGGCGTGCACGAGCGCCGCCCTCGCCGCGCTCTCGAAGCTGCCGCAGGACGCCTTCGTCGCCCGCCTCGAAGGCATCTTCGAGCACTCGCCCTGGGTCGCCGAGCGCGCCTGGAGCGCCGGCCCCTTCACCAGCATCGACGCGCTCCACGCCGCGATGTGCCTCGTGGTCGACACCGCCGACCCCACCGAGCAGCTCGGCCTCATCTGCGCCCACCCGGAGCTCGCCGGCAAGGAAGCCGAAGCCGGCACGCTGACCACCGCCTCCACCGGCGAGCAGCGCGGCGCCGGCCTCGACCAGTGCACCAAGGACGAACTCCAGCGCCTGCGTCAGCTCAACAAGGACTACCGCGCGCGCTTCGGCTTCCCCTTCGTGGTCGCGGTCAAGGGCCTCAGCCGCCACCAGATCATGGACCGCGTCGAGGCGCGCCTCGCCAACGATCGCGACACCGAGTTCCGCACCTGCCTCGCGGAGATCGGCAAGATCGCCCGCTTCCGGCTGGATGCGCTGTTGAGCCCCGCCGCCTGATCCACAGGAGCCCGAACATGACTTCGACCAACGCCTACCCCCGCGACCTCGTCGGCTACGGACGCAACCCGCCGCACGCCAACTGGCCCGGCCGCGCCCGCGTCGCCGTGCAGTTCGTCCTCAACTACGAGGAAGGCGGCGAGAACTGCGTGCTGCACGGCGACGCCGGCAGCGAGCAGTTCCTGTCCGAGCTGTTCAATGCCGCCAGCTACCCCGAGCGCCACCTGTCGATGGAAGGCATCTACGAGTACGGCTCGCGCGTGGGCGTGTGGCGCTTCCTGCGCGAGTTCGAACGCCGCGGCCTGCCGATGACGATCTTCGGCGTGTCGATGGCGCTCGAGCGCCACCCGGACCTGACCGCCGCGTTCAGGGAACTCGGTCACGAGATCGCCTGCCACGGCTGGCGCTGGATCCATTACCAGAACGTGCCCGAAGAGATCGAGCGCGAGCACATGCGGATCGGCATGGAGATCATCGAGCGCCTGACCGGCGAGCGTGCGCTGGGCTGGTACACCGGCCGCGATTCGCCCAACACCCGGCGCCTGGTCGCCGACCACGGCGGCTTCCTGTACGACTCGGACTACTACGGCGACGACCTGCCGTTCTGGACCGAGGTGCAGAAGACCAGCGGCGAGACCGTGCCGCACCTCATCGTGCCCTACACGCTCGACACCAACGACATGCGCTTCGCGCTGCCGCAGGGCTTCTCGCACGGCGACGAGTTCTTCGAGTACCTGCGTGACGCCTTCGACGTCATGTACGCCGAGGGCGAGGAGCGCCCGGCGATGATGTCGATCGGCATGCACTGCCGCCTGCTCGGCCGCCCGGGCCGTTTCAAGGCCCTGCAGCGCTTCCTCGACCACATCGAGAAGCACGACCGCGTCTGGGTCTGCCGCCGCGTCGACGTCGCCCGCCACTGGATCGAACACCACCCCTACAACCCGAAATGATTTCAATGGGGTCAGACCCCATTGATCCCATTGATCCAACTCTGACAAGGAGAACCCTCATGGCCAGCCATACTCCCGGCGCCCCCGTCTTCGCCCCTGCTGCCGAGCTGCCCGACTGGGCGCTGCGTTCGGTCGATCTCGCCAACCCGCGCCTGGGCGCTCGCGCGCTCGCCGCCTCGGACGACTTCTTCGCCGAGGTCGCGCGCATGCTCAACCCGGAGCCGGCGCAGTTCGTCCCCGGCAAGTTCGACACCAACGGCAAGTGGATGGACGGCTGGGAGTCGCGTCGCAAGCGCGTCGCCGGCCATGACTGGGCGCTGGTCAAGCTCGGCGTCAAGGGCGTGATCCGCGGCTTCGACGTCGACACCAGCCACTTCACCGGCAACTACCCGCCGGCGGTCTCGATCGAGGCCTGCGTGTCCGAGTCCGACGACGTGGCCGCGCTCCAGGCCGCGGCCTGGACCGAGATCCTCCCGGCCACGCCGATGGGCCCCAACAGCCACCACATCCTCGAGTGCGCGAGCACCGCGGCCTGGACCCACCTGCGCGTGAACATGTATCCGGACGGCGGCATTGCCCGTCTGCGCGTCTATGGCCGCCCGGTCGGCACGCTCGCGGCCAAGGCCGCTTCGGGCGAGCTGGTCGATCTGGTGGCGATGGAGAACGGCGGTCGCGCGGTGTCGTGGAACGACGCCAGCTTCGGCTCGTCGGCCGCCGCCCTGCTGCTGCCGGGCCGGGGCATGAACATGGGCGACGGCTGGGAGACCCGCCGCCGCCGCGAGCCGGGCAACGACTGGTGCGTGCTCGAGCTCGGCGCCCCGGGTACGGTCGAGAAGATCGAAGTCGACACCGCCTTCTTCAAGGGCAACTACCCGGATCGCTGCTCGGTGCAGGCGGCCTATGTGACCGGGGGCACCGACCGCTCGATCACCACCCAGTCGATGTTCTGGCAGACCCTGCTGCCCGAGCAGAAGCTGGAGATGGACGCGATCCACAGCTTCACCGAGCAGGTCGCCAAGCTCGGGCCGATCACCCACGTGCGCTTCAACATCTTCCCCGACGGCGGCGTCTCGCGCCTGCGCCTGTGGGGCAAGGTCGAGCCCCGCTAAACCTCCACCCAGCCGTGCTCGCCCCCGTGGGAGCGAGCTCAGCGCCCGTGGGAGCGGGCTTGCCCGCGAAAGTGGCGCTTGATCCCGCGACATTCGCGGGCAAGCCCGCTCCCACGGGCAGTCGCATCCACAGCCAGTTGGCCCCACGGACAACTGCCCCCCACGGCGCAGCGATCGCCTTACCGAGACTTGCCATGTCCGCCCAGACGCCCCTCACCCTCAAGGTCGAAACCCTGACCCGCGAGGCCTTCGCCCCCTTCGGCGAGGTCATCGAGGCGAGCGACGCCGCCCAGCACTTCACGATCAACGCCGGCAACACCGAGCGCTACCACGACCTCGCCCGCATCGAGCCGGGCGCCGACGGGCGTGTCATCGTCTCCATCTTCCGCGGCCAGCCCCGCACCCTGCCCTTCACCGTGCAGATGATGGAGCGCCACCCCAAGGCCTCGCAGGCCTTCATCCCGATGTCGGGCAAGCCCTACCTGGTCGTGGTCGCCCCCGCCGGCGAACCGCCCAAGGTCGAGGACCTCAAGGTCTTCCTCGCCCGCGGCGACCAGGGCGTCAACTACGCCACCGGCGTCTGGCACCACCCGCTGCTCGCCCTCGAGGCCGTGTGCGACTTCCTCGTCGTCGATCGCAGCGGCCCGGGGCACAACTGCGACGAGGTGCAGCTCGACACGCCGGGGCTGATCCCCGCCCTGCGCAGCTGAGGCGCAGCGGCGGTACGATGCCGACGTGACCCACGAAGCCTGCGACCATGCTGCCCTTCGACCCTTACGCCGCGCGCCCTGACACCATCGGCGCCGAGGAATGGCGCGCCCGCGTCGACCTCGCCGCCGCCTACCGCCTGGCTGCACGCCGCGGCTGGGGCGACCTCATCTACACCCACCTCTCGCTGCGCCTGCCCGGACGCGACGACGCCTTCCTGATCAACGCCTTCGGCCAGACCTTCGACGAGATCACCGCCTCGAGCCTGCTCACGATCGACTTCGCGGGCCGCGTCATCGACGGCAGCGACCGCGTCGCCAACCCGAGCGGCTTCGCCATCCATGGCGCGGTGCACCGGGCACGCGCCGACGCGCACTGCGTGATCCACCTCCACACCGACGCCGGCATCGCGGTCTCGGCCCTGCACGACGGCCTGCTGCCGCTGTCGCAGCACGCGATGCGCTTCTGGCGCGACATCGGCTACCACGACTACCAGGGGCTCGCCTTCGGCCCCGAGGAGCAGGCGCGGCTGGTCGCCGGACTCGGCGCGCACCGCGCGATGATCCTGCGCAACCACGGCACGCTGACCTGCGGCCGCAGCGTGGCCGAGGCCTTCGTGCTGATGGACACGCTGGACAAGGCCTGCCGCATCCAGCTCGCGGCGATGGCAGCCGGGGCGGTGACGATGCCGTCCGAGGAGGTGCTCGCCCGCACCCACGCCGAGCTCACCGCCGACCCCGAACCGGAAGGCGCCCTCGAATGGCCCGCGCTGCTGCGCGGCCTGATGCGCAGCGAACCCGACTTCGCGCGCTGAACCCGCCCTGCGGCGTGCCGCAGCCCACCCCCTCGACGCCCATCGCCTGGAGCCCACCATGCCCACCTTCCACATCCAACTCTTCGAAGGCCGCAGCCCGGAGAAGAAACGCGAGCTCGTCGAAGCCCTGACGCGGGAGACCTGCCGCGTGCTCGACTGCGATGCCGGCTCGGTCGACATCATTCTGGTCGAGGTCAAGCGCGAGCACTGGGCGACCGGCGGCGTGCTCTGGTCCGAGCGTACCTGACGCCGAGGCGCCGCTCGCGGCGGCACGCCGCGCCTGTCCACGCAGGCGCCTCAAGTTGGGCAGATCGCTGCCGTTATCCCGTTTCGTCATGAAAATGGGAGCGCGGCCGTGCTCGACACGCTCAAGTTCAAATCCAAGATCATCCTGCTCGTCACCGCCACCTTCATCGGCCTGGCAATCGGCGCAATCACCGACGCCGCCAGCCTCAGGCAGGATCTGATGGACGCCCGCAAGCTGCAGGTGCGCTCGATCGTCGAATCCGCGGTGCAGGTTGCCGCCGCGCTGCATGGCCGGGTGCAGGCGGGCGGACTCAGCGACGAAGATGCCCGCGCGCGCGCCGCGCAGGCGATTCGGGACATGCGCTACGGCGGCAGCGACGGCAAGTCGGAATACCTCTACATCTACCAGGCCGACGGCACCACGGTGATGCATCCGATCCGCAGCGAATGGAACGGACGCAACGTGGTCGACCAGGTGCGCGACGGCAAGGGTCGCTACACGCTCAAGGACATCCTCGCCCTCGCCAGCGCCAGCGGCGCCGGCTTCGTCGATACCGCATTTCCGCGCCCCGGAACCACCGAGCCGGTCGACAAGCTGCAGTACGTGGCCAGCTTCGGGCCGTGGAACTGGGTGATCGGCACCGGCGTGTATGTCGATGACGTCGACCAGGCCTACTGGTCGAGCATCGGCACCCGGCTGTCGATCAACCTCGCGATCATGCTGGCGATCGTCGCGCTCGGCGTGCTCATCGCGCGCTCGGTGCTGCGCCAGGTCGGCGGCGAGCCCGCCGACGCGGTGCGGGTGATGAAGCGTGCCGCGGCCGGGGACCTCACCGTCGACATCCCGCAATCCGCCGCCGGCAGCCTGCTCGGCGAGCTTGCCCAGATGCTGCGCGGGATCCGCCAGATGGTCGGCGACATCTCCACCAAGTCCGACATCGTGCGCCGCACCGCGGAGGGCATCTCCGTGGCCTCCGGCGAGGTCGCCACGGCCTCTCACCGCCAGGCCGATTCCGCCTCGGCGATGGCCGCCGCGGTGGAGCAGCTGACGGTGTCGATCAACCAGATCTCCGAGTCGGCCCACGACACCGAGCAATACTCCTCGTCGGCAGCCACGCTCGCCGCCAGCGGCGAAACGCGGGTGGCCCAAGCCGCCAACGAGATGGCCCTGATCGCGCAGCAGACCTCGTCGGCGGCCGAGGCCATCCGCTCGCTGGAGTCCCGCGCCAACGAGATCTCGACGATCGCCAACGTGATCAAGGAGATCGCCGCCCAGACCAACCTGCTCGCGCTCAACGCCGCGATCGAGGCCGCGCGCGCCGGCGAGCAGGGTCGCGGCTTCGCGGTGGTGGCCGACGAAGTACGCAAGCTCGCCGAGCGCACCTCGTCCGCCACCGAGGAGATCACCAGCATGATCGGCGCGATCCAGACCGACACCGCGACCGCGGTCGACACGATGGACAAGGCCCTGCCGCAGGTCGAGCGCGGCCTCGATCTGGCCCGCCAGGCCGAACACGCGCTGCGCGAGATACGCGACGGCGCCGGCACGACCCTCGAGCGCATCCGCGACGTGGCGCTCGCCACCCAGGAACAGAGCGCCGCCAGCACCTCGATCGCCCAGCAGGTCGAGAGCATCGCGCAGATGGTCGAGGAAACCAGCGCGTCCACCCGGCACACGGCGGACTCGGCGCACGAGCTCGATGTGATCGCGCGCGAACTCGGCGAGCTGGTGGCACGTTTCCGCCACTGAGGCCGATGCATGGCGGCACGATGAATTCCAGCAATACAAAATTCCTTATGTGTTCTATCCGCCCATAAGGATCCCCCGACGCGGGCGCCCTCCTAAACTGGAAGCCAGGCCAGTTCATAACGACAAGGAGACGCCCCGATGTCCGATCACACCCGCACGAGCCGCCCGCTCGAACTCGACCCGGTAGACCAGTGCCCGCCCGGCGGGCGCCTGTTCACCCTCGCCCTGCAGCACGTGCTGGTGATGTATGCCGGCGCGATCGCGGTGCCGCTGATCGTCGGCGGCGCGCTCGGGCTGCCGAAGGACCAGATCGCCTTCCTGATCAACGCCGACCTGCTGTGCTGCGGCCTGGTCACCATCATCCAGGCGCTCGGCGTCGGCCGCTTCGGCATCCGCCTGCCGATCATGATGGGGGTGACCTTCGCTGCGGTCGGGCCGATGGTGGCGATGGCGACCAACCCCGCGCTCGGCAAGGTGAGCTTCGACGGCCTGGCCGACGTGCCCTGGGTGTCGGTGGTGACGCCGCTGCACTTCGGCATGCCGATCTTCGATCCGATCTCGATCGCCACCATGTGCCTGGTAATGGTGATGGTCGAGTCGCTCGGCATGTTCCTCGCGCTCGGCGAGCTCACCGGCCGCCAGCTCACCCGCGACGACCTCACCCGCGGGCTGCGCACCGACGGCCTCGGCACCCTGATCGGCGGCTTCCTCAACACCTTCCCGCACACCAGCTTCTCGCAGAACGTGGGCCTGGTCGGCGTCACCGGCGTCAAGAGCCGCTGGGTGTGCGTCGCCGGCGGCGCGATCCTGATGGCCTTCGGCCTGTTCCCGAAGATGGCGCTGATCATCGCCTCGGTGCCGCAGTACGTGCTCGGCGGCGCCGGCCTGGTGATGTTCGGCATGGTCGCCGCCACCGGCATCAAGATCCTGCTCGCCGCCGACCTGCGCAACAACCGCTTCAACCTCTACATCGTCGCGCTGTCGATGGGCGCGGGCATGATCCCGATGGTGGCGCCGAAGTTCTTCCAGCAGATGCCGCACGCGCTCGAGCCCCTGCTGCACAGCGGCATCCTGCTGTCGGCGATCACCGCGGTGACGCTCAACCTGTTCCTCAACGGCGGCCGCCGCAGCGCCACCGCCGATGCGATCGAGCCGGCGCTGGCGCACTGAGGCGGTTCGACACGGAACGCGCTACCATCTTCGGGCCAATTGACCGGGACCCGAAGATGGACAGCCAGATCTCCCGCAGTTCGCGCCCTCGGTCGGGCGGTGGCAAGGAAGCACCTGCATTGTCCCGACCCTCTCATCGACGCAACACGAGTGCCATCGCGGCCACCGTGAGCACCTGGATCGACGAACTCGCATCGATCTGCGCTGCGGACGCCCCCGCCGTGCTGGTCACCGTCGCGCGCACGCAGGGCTCGACGCCCCGCGCGCCGGGGGCACACCTGATCGTTGCCGCCGATGGCTGCCACGGCAGCATCGGCGGCGGGCAACTCGAGCAAAGGGCGATCGCCCATGCACGCACGCTGCTCGCCGATCGCGGCCGTGGCGCCGAGCGGGTCCGCTTTCCGCTCGGCGCGAGCGCGGGCCAGTGCTGCGGCGGCGTGATGGAGCTGGTCTTCGAGCCCGTCGGCCCGGCCGCCGAGGACTGGATCGCGCGCGCGCGCATCCTGGCCGCCAGCGGTCGGCCGTGGGGGCGGCATGTGCCGCTCGATGGCGGCCCCACCCGGGTCTTCGACGCCGACTCGGTCACCTCAGCCTTCGACCTGCCCGCCCAGACCGAGCGCGCCCGCAGCCTGCTCGCAGGCGCCGCGAGCTCTGCGACCCTGGCCCGCGCCGGCAGCCCGGACGGCGACCCGCTCGCCAACGCCTGCCTGATCGACGTCTGCCTGCCGCCCGAGCTCGAGGTGGTGCTGTTCGGCGCCGGCCACGTCGGCCGTGCGCTCGCCGAGGTCTTCGGGCGCCTGCCGATGCGGGTGCGCTGGGTCGATTCACGCGCCGACCAGTTTCCCGCCACGGTCGCGCCCAACATCGAGGTGATCTGCACCGACGTACCGGAGAGCGAAGTGCGCAGCGCCCCCGCCGACGCGGTCTTCCTCGTGCTCACCCACAGCCATGCGCTCGACTTCGAGCTGGTGAAGGCCATCCTCGCGCGCGCCGATTTCCGCCTGTGCGGCCTGCTCGGCTCGCAGGGCAAGCGCGCCCGCTTCGAGCACCAGCTGCGCGTGCGCGGCGTCCCCGAGGGCGCGATCGCCCGCCTGCACTGCCCGATCGGGGTGCCCGAGGTCGTCGGCAAGGAGCCCGAGATAATCGCCATCGCCGTCGCAGCCGAACTCCTGCAGTTGCGCGGCGCCTCCGTACTGCATCGACTGTCGCCATGAACCCGCCTTCCCCGCACGCCGTCCGCGGCGAGATCCTGCACTTCGTCGCCGACCCCGCGCACGACGCGCGCGCGCTCGAGCACTTCGCCGATGGCCTGCTGATCGTGCGCGACGGCCGCGTCGCCGAATGCGGCCCGGCCGACGCGCTGCTGCCCAGGCTGCCCGCCGACGCCGCCGTGACCGACTACCGCGGCAAGCTGATCCTGCCCGGCTTCGTCGACACCCACGTCCACTACCCGCAGACCGACATCATCGCCAGCCACGGCGAACAGCTGCTCGAATGGCTGGAGACATACACCTTCCCCGCCGAGCGCCGCTTCGCCGACCCGACCCACGCCGCCGAGGTTGCCGGCTTCTTCTGCGACGAGCTGCTGAAGAACGGCACCACCACCGCGGTGGCCTTCGCCACCGTGCATGCGAGCTCGGTGGATGCGCTGTTCGCCGCCGCGCTCGAACGCCGCATGCGGCTGATCACCGGCAAGGTGCTGATGGACCGCAACTGCCCCGACTTCCTGCGCGACAGCGCCGAGTCGGGCTATGCCGACTCGAAGGCGCTGATCGAACGCTGGCACGGCCGCGACCGCCTGCTCTACGCTGTCACGCCGCGCTTCGCGCCCACCTCCACGCCCGATCAGATGGCGCTCGCCGGCCGGCTGTTCGCCGAGCACCCGGGCGTGTTCCTGCAGTCGCACGTCGCCGAGAATCGCGCCGAGGTCGCCTGGGCGGCGGCGCTCTACCCCGAGGCAGCGAGCTACCTCGGCATCTACGACCACTTCGGCCAGCTCGGCATGCGCGCGGTGTTCGCCCACTGCATCTGGCTCGACGACGCCGACCGCCGGCGCATGGCCGAGACCGGTGCGGCGATGAGCTTCTGCCCCACCTCCAACCTCTTCCTCGGCTCCGGCCTCTTCGACCTGCAGCGCGCGCGCGCGCTCGGCGTGCGCGTGGGGCTGGGCACCGACGTCGGCGCTGGCACCAGCTTCTCGATGCTGCAGACCCTGAACGAGGCCTACAAGGTGCTGCAGCTCGGCGGCCAGTCGCTGTCGGCGGCGAGCGCCTTCCACCTCGCCACCCTGGGCGGCGCGCACAGCCTGTACCTGGACGACCGCATCGGCAACTTCGCCCCGGGCAAGGAGGCGGACTTCGTCGTCCTCGATCCGCGGGCGACGCCGCTGCTCGCGCGCCGCAGCGGGGCGTGCGCCACGCTCGAAGAACGGCTGTTCGTGCTGATGATGCTCGGCGACGACCGCGCGGTGGCGGCAACGCACGTGCTCGGCGAGGCGGCCTGGCAGAGGAGCGCGAGCGCATGGAACTGAAGTGGCTCGAGGACTTCCTGAGTCTCGCCGACAGCGGCAGCTTCTCGCGCTCGGCCGAGCAGCGCCACGTGTCGCAGCCGGCCTTCTCGCGCCGGATCCGCGCGCTCGAGGCCTGGCTGGGCGTGGCACTGGTCGATCGCAGCACTTTCCCGACCCGGCTCACCGAGGCCGGCGAGGCCTTCAAGGGCCCGGCGGTCGACCTGCTCAACCGCCTGCATGCGGCGCGCGCGCTGGTGCGCGGCCACCAGGCGATCGCCAGCGATGCGCTCGTGGTCGCGGTGCCGCACACGCTCGCCTTCGCCTTCTTCCCCGGCTGGCTCGCGCGCCTGAAGACCACCTTCGGCGAGGTGCCGACGAGGCTGGTCGCCGGCAACGTCCATGACGTGGTGATGATGCTGGCCGAGGGTGGCTGCGACCTGCTGCTGTGCTACCACCACCCGGCGCACCCGGTGTGGCTCGATCCGGCGCGCTTCGAAGGCCTCAGGCTCGCGGTCGAGCACGTCCGCCCCTACCTGCCGCGCCGGCTCGCCGGCCTCGCGCGCTGGCAGTTGCCGGGCAGCGCCGCGGCGCCCATCCCCTTCCTGCGCTACGGGCCCAACACCTATCTGCGGCGCATGGTCGACACCATCCTCGACCGCGCCCCGCGGCCCGCCCACCTCGCGCTGCAGTACGAGACCGACATGGCCGAGAGCCTCAAGGCGATGCTGCTCGCCGGCCACGGCCTCGCCTTCCTGCCGGCGAGCGCAGTGGCGCGCGAGGTGGAGCGCGGCGAGGTGGTCGCCGCGGGCAGCTCGGAGTGGAGCCTGGACATGGAGGTGCGCCTGTACCGCGACCGCGCCAACACCCGGCCCGAGCTGCTGCGGCTGTGGCAGCACCTCGCGGCCCAGGGCCAGCAGGACACGGGCGGCGCGCGCTGACCCAGCCGCCCGCCCGCGCGGCCGGCATCCGAGGTTATGCGCGCAACGCATGACCCGATGAAGCAACGGCATGCAGTCGCAGCCCCCCAGCACCCAGAATGCGCCCACCTTCCACGCCACACGAGGCAGACAGATGAGCGCAGCCCCCCAGGACACCCAGCACTTCGACCGCCTTGCCGGCCTGTCCTACCTGAACCCCGCCGCCCCCGAGCCGTGGGCGAGCTTCGTCGAGCAGATCGAGCGCGTGCGCCCCTACCTCGGATCGCTCGAGCGCTGGATCGAGACCTTGAAGCACCCCAAGCGCACCCTGATCGTCGACGTGCCGATCGAGCGCGACGATGGCACCGTGGCCCACTACGAGGGCTACCGCGTGCAGCACAGCCTGTCGCGCGGCCCCGGCAAGGGCGGCGTGCGCTTCCACCCTGACGTCACCCTCAACGAGGTGATGGCACTCGCCGGCTGGATGACGATCAAGAACGCCGCGGTGGGCCTGCCCTTCGGCGGCGCCAAGGGCGGCATCCGCGTCGACCCGGCGAGCGTCAGCAAGGGCGAGCTGCAGCGCATCACCCGCCGCTACACCTCCGAGATCGGCGTCATCATCGGCCCCGACCGCGACATCCCCGCGCCCGACGTCGGCACCAATGCGATGACGATGGCGGTGATGATGGACACCTTCTCGATGAACCGCGGCGGCACCGCCACCGGCGTCGTCACCGGCAAGCCGATCGCGCTCGGCGGCAGCCTGGGCCGCCAGGAAGCCACCGGCCGCGGCGTGTTCATCACCGCGCGCGAGGCCGGCCGCCACCAGCACATTCCGATCGAGGGCGCGCGCGTCGTCGTGCAGGGCTTCGGCAACGTCGGCGGCATCGGCGCGCGCCTGTTCCACGAGGCCGGTGCGCGCGTGATCGCGATCGCCGACCACACCGCCACGCTGGTGAACGAGGCCGGCATCGACATCCCGGCGGCACTGGCGCACGCCGCCGCGCACGGCGGCCTGAAGGGCTTTGCCGGCGCCGCGCCGATCGACATCGAGGATTTCTGGCGCCTGGAGTGCGAGTTCCTCGTCCCTGCCGCGCTCGAGGGCCAGCTCACCGTCGAGCGCGCCGCCGAGCTGCGCGCGAAGATCGTCGTCGAAGGCGCCAACGGCCCCACTACCCCGGCAGCCGACGACATCCTGCGCGAGCGCGGCATCCTGGTCGTACCCGACGTGCTCGCCAACGCCGGCGGCGTGACCGTGTCCTACTTCGAGTGGGTGCAGGACTTCTCGAGCTTCTTCTGGACCGAGGAGGAGATCAACGACCGCCTCGAGCGCATCATGGTCGGCGCCTTCGCGGCGATCTGGAAGATCGCCCAGGACAAGGCGGTGTCGCTGCGCACCGCCGCCTTCATCATCGCCTGCCACCGCGTGCTCGAGGCGCGCGCCGAGCGCGGGCTGTATCCCTGATCGCACCAGACCGGCGCTCCTCACCCATCCAGCGGGGTGAGGAGCGCCCGCAGCGCCGGCACCATCAGGGCTTCAAGCGATACCCCGTGCGCAGCATCCAGGTCGCGATCGCCACGAACACCGCGAGGAAGAGCAGCGTCATCGCCAGGCTCACCTCCACCCCCACGTCCGCCGTGCCGTAGAAGCTCCAGCGAAAGCCGCTCACCAGATACACGACCGGGTTGAACAGCGACACCGTGCGCCACGCCGCCGGCAGCATGTCGATCGAGTAGAAGCTGCCGCCGAGGAAGGTGAGCGGAGTGATGATCAGGAGCGGCACCAGCTGCAGCTTCTCGAAGTTGTCCGCCCAGATGCCGAGGATGAAGCCGAGCAGGCTGAAGCTCACTGCGGTGAGCAGCAGGAAGCCCACCATCCACAGAGGATGCTCGATGCGCAGCGGCACGAAGAAGGTGGCGGTGGCGAGGATGATCACGCTCAGGATCACCGCCTTGGTCGCGGCCGCGCCCACGTAGGAGAGCACGATCTCGAAGTGCGACACCGGCGCCGACAGCAGCTCGTAGATCGTGCGCGAGAACTTGGGGAAGAAAATGCCGAAGGACGCGTTCGACACGCTCTGCGTGAGCAGGTTGAGCATGATCAGCCCGGGCACGATGAAGGCGCCGTAGCTCACCCCTTCCACCTCGGGGATGCGCGCGCCGATCGCCGCGCCGAACACGACGAAGTACAGCGACGTGGTGATCACCGGCGCCAGCACGCTCTGCAGCAGCGTGCGCTTGGTGCGCGCCATCTCGAAGAAGTAAATCGCGCGGACCGCGTGCCAGTTCATCGTGCCCCCTCCCCGGCCGGTTCGCGCTCGCTCACCAGGCTGACGAAGATCTCCTCCAGCGAGCGCTGGGTGGTGTGCAGGTCGGCGAAGGCGATGCCGGCGGCGGCGAGGTCCTGCAGCAGGTCGGCGATCGCGTTGTCCTCGGTTTCGCCGCCCTGCCCCATCTCGTAGCGATAGACCAGCGTACCGCCGCCCTTGCCGAGCGCCAGCCCATAGCGCGCAAGCCCCGCGGGCACCTCGGCGAGCGGCGTGGCGAGGTGCAGGGTGAGCTGCTTGCCGCCGAGCTTCTTCATCAGCGCGGCCTTGTCCTCGACCAGGATCAGCTCGCCCCGGGCGATCACGCCGATGCGGTCGGCCATCTCCTCGGCCTCCTCGATGTAGTGCGTGGTCAGGATGACGGTGACGCCGCTGTCGCGCAGCCGGCGCACGAGCTGCCACATGTCGCGGCGCAACTCGACGTCCACGCCGGCGGTGGGTTCATCCAGGAACAGGATGCGCGGCTCGTGCGACAAGGCCTTGGCGATCAGCACACGGCGCTTCATGCCGCCCGAGAGCATCATCAGCCTGGCGTCCTTCTTCGCCCACAGCGACAGGTCCTTGAGCAGCTGCTCGAGATAGGCCGGATTGGGCGGCTTGCCGAACAGGCCGCGCGAGAAGCTCACCGTGTTCCACACCGTCTCGAAGGCATCGGTGGTCAGTTCCTGCGGCACCAGGCCAATGCGTTCGCGCGCGGCGCGGTAGTCGCGCACGATGTCGTGGCCATCGACCTGCACGCTGCCGGCGCTGGCATTGACCAGCCCGCACACGATGCTGATCAGCGTGGTCTTGCCGGCGCCGTTGGGCCCGAGCAGGGCGAAGATCTCGCCGCGGCGGATGTCGAGGTCGACACCCTTCAGCGCAGCGAAGCCGGAGGCGTAGGTCTTGGAGAGACCGGAGATCGAGATGATGGGGTCCATGGGGCCGAAGATAACAGATCGCCTTCCCCACCTCGCCCCGGAGCCCAAACGCGCGCACGCCATCGCACGGATCATCCCGGCCGCACAGCGCCGCGTTGTGCGCCCGCGGCAGCGGGCGACACCTGCCCGGTCGGACCGCTTCGAGGCTCCCTGGCTCAGGCCTTGCGGCGAAGGAAGCCGAGGCCCGTCAGGGCGAGTCCAAGCAGAGCAAGCGTGGCGGGCTCGGGGACCGTGGCGGGATCGACCACGATGTTGTCGAACTGATTCCAGCCGCCAGTGCCATCCGCCGAGCCCCAGGCAACGCTCGTGAGCGCCGTCTTATTGAAGACGAAGGTCTGCAGACCGACCAGCTGGTCGAGGGTTACGTTCTCCATCTGGGTGCCCCCGCCCTGCTGGGTGAAGGTGAACCGAATCGTGGACGAGGTCCCCTCGTTATAGACATCGGCGAGGTCGATCGCGAAGAAATCGAACACGCCCCCTCCGGCGCGCGTCATCGTTGTCGTCGCGCCCGCGAAATTGACGTAGACCGCGGCCTTGCCGGGATCGGCCTGCTGGACTTCGTTCCGGCCCCAGACCCCCAGGGCTTCCTGCTTATCGACACTGTTCGAGAACAGGAACCCGCCATATGCGAGGGGATTGACCTCGATGAGAACCCCATCGTGCGCGAGGCCATTGAAATCAATCACCGCAGCGCTCGCCTGGAGCGTCGCAAGCGACAGGGCTGCGGCAAGCACGAGCCTTTTTATATTGTGTTTCCTTTGAGATGCAACTGAACGCAGGAGCAGCTTTTAGCAAATTCCATGCCACAAAGAACCCGCCCTTTGAGAACAGCAGCTTGCCCTTGTTCGTCTGGCGCGGCGCCCGCGCACTGTAAGAAATCTCGACGCCGGGCAAGGAAGGCGGCGGCCTGATCGCCAAGGTCGCCGGCGGTGTTGGACGCCGCGATGCGAATGTTATCTACTCACGATCCGCAGCATCGAGCCGGTCCAGAACCGCGAGCGCGGCTTGAACATCGCCCGTGGCCGCGAGGGCACGAAAGTGATTCTCCGTATCCCACGCGGCAAGCGCCAGTTCGAAAAGATGGTTGTCGCCCTCGTCAGGAAGGTTCGGGCGCCAGCCGAAGTAGACCGAAACCCATCGCCGTCGTTGCGCAAGCGCCGCCAACACCTGCATAGGTGCTGTCAGATTCCCGGACAAGACGGCTCATTCATTCACCCCTGCAGCCGATACGCGCCGTCCTCGCGCACCACCATGCCCAGTTCCTCCAGCGCTTCGAGCACGGCCTGCACGCCGGCGCGGGGCGTGCGCTTGAAGCGGGCGGCGATGGCCTCGGCGGGCAGGGGCTGGTGGGCGAGCGCGCTGCGCACGGCGGCGACCTGTTCGCGCATGTTCTTGGGCCACGCGGCCTTGCCGGCGGCAGGAGCTGCGCCCGGCAAGGCGTCGGCATCGACTTCAGCGGCGGCGGCCCCGCCTTCGAGTTCGGCTTCGAGCTGCTCGGGGGCGGCGCCACCCGGCCCGGTTTGCGCGGCGCCGGGGTTCTGGTAGTCGGGGCGCAGCCAGCGCACCAGGCCGCGGGCTTCTTCGGCGGCGCGGGCGGCGTTGAGTTCGACCAGGCGGCGCAGCAGTTCTTCCTCGGCGGCGGCCTGGGCTTCGGGTTTGTCGGGCAGCGGGGTGGTGGCGCCAGGCTTGCCGACGAGTTCGGCTCCGAGGTCGCCCCAGCCGTAGGCCTCGAACACCGCGCTGTCGAGCGCGTCGTGCAGTTCGCGCAGCACCGACACCAGGCCCTGCTCGTGGATCGTGCGCTCCTTGGGCGTGAGCGTGTCGCCGGCGCGCAGCTTTTCGAGCACGTTGTACATGCCGGTGAGGGTCAGCTCGGGGTGCTGCGCCTGCTGGCGCTTGCGGTGGGCGTCGAGCTGCTCGGCGAGCTCTCGGATGCGGGCGGCCTGGGTGGGGGTGGGGTCGGGGAAGGGGAATTTCTCAAGGCAGTCCGAGTGGTTATAGGTCGAGTCATTGCCCACTCCCAGCCACCCGCCAACCCGATTGGCAAAGCAAACGTGCAACCGGGATGACAACACGCCAAGCTGAAGCGCGTCATCGAATCCGAAAACAAGAACCTTCGTCTCCGGCAAGAACGAGGACCCAATGAACTGAAAGACCCGGTGCCTTGAAGTACGGGAAGTAACGGTGATTCGCTCAAGCCCTGCGAGAGCCGCTCTGAACCTACCCCTCGGTTCGGCATGAATCCACCAGTCGCGCCGGTATTTCTCGCGCGGGTTCTTGTCCCGCTCAGGTTTGACCCGGTCGTGAAGCCACTGAAACGCATCTGGATACGTCTGTCTTAAATCATTCTGCGTGAGCCCAAAGGTGTCGATCACGTACTGAACCCGCATTGTCTGGGCCAAGTCGCGGCCAGTAATGTAACGCTTGATCAGCGCAGCAATCGTCGATTGCTGGAATGCTTCAAGTCCACTGGCCTCAACAAGAAAACCTTGTCCGGAAAGCTGGACGCCGGGGCATGCCAGACCGATGTTCGCGCTCAAGGAAGCCAGTTCGGAAGTATCAACACCGACAGTCAGGTCCGCAGAGATCACGCCCTCAACGGCGTCGAAGCGCACTTCGACCGCATCTTCGTCTGATGCGCGCTCACTTTGTGTCAGCCAAAGCCTACCCGGCTCGTGCGAAGCGTCAGCGACGCTCATTGCGACCCGCACCTGAGCTCCATCGGAGCTATCGACCCAAGGGTGATCCGGTATCGCGAATCGCAGACGAAGCTCTTGATCCAACTCGCGCTGTATCACTGAACGGTTGAACGTCTGCGAGATGGAGTTCGTAGTGATAAAGCCGAAGCGCCGAGTGGCTCCACCGCGCAGTGCCTGGGCAGCGATGTGCCACCAATACATTACGAAATCTGCAGACTCCGGGACCTCGACCCACGTTTCTCGAACGGCCGTGACATAACCATTCCCGAGAACCGCGCGCATCCGCTTGTTCCCGATGAAGGGCGGATTCCCCACGATGTAATCCGCCTGCGGCCATTCGGCCTTGCGCGGATTGACGTAGCGCATCTGCACCACCTGCGCGGCTTCGTCCGGGATGTCCTCGCCGGTGATCGGGCTCTTCCTGCAGGTGACGCCGTCCCAGCGCGTGACGGGGCGGCCGGCTTCGTCGACGACCGGTTCCTCGCGCTCATAGTCGATCAGCGCGTCGCGGTGCGCGATGTTGCGGAAGTCGCGCAGCACGGGCTCGGGCGGGTTCACCGAGCCGTGGGTGCGGAAGTGCCATTGCAGGTAGCCGATCCACAGCACCATCTCGGCGATGCGCGCGGCGCGCGGGTTGATCTCGAGGCCGAGAAACTGGTGCGGGTCGACGGTGACGCCCTCGAGTTCGAGCAGGCCCTGGGATTCGCCGAGGTCGTGCAGCAGGTTGAGCACCTCGCCTTCGAGGCGCTTGAGGTGTTCCAGCGTCACGTACAAGAAGTTGCCGCTGCCGCAGGCCGGGTCGAGCACGCGCACTTCGCACAGGTGGCGGTGGAAGGCGCGGATCTCGGCGACGGCGTCCTTGTGCTTGCCCTGCTGCTCGTAGGTGAGCGCGGCGGCCTGTACTTCCTTCCACTCGGCGCGCAGCGGTTCGATGACGGTGGGCAGCACCAGGCGCTCGACGTAGGCACGCGGGGTGTAGTGGGCGCCGAGCTTGTGGCGCTCGCGAGGGTCGAGCGCGCGTTCGAGCAGGGTGCCGAAGATGGCGGGTTCGACGTAGCGCCAGTCGGCCTCGGAGGCCTTGAGCAACAGTTCGAGCTGGTCGCGGTCGAGCGGGATGGCGCTGGCTTCGGCAAACAGACCGCCGTTGAAGCGCAGCACCTTGTTGCGCAGGATGGGCGAAAAGCCGCCGGTGTTCATGTTCTGCCACAGGTGCTCGAGCATGGGCGCGAAGGCGTGCGGCTCGCCCTTGAGGCTTTCGAGCAGCTCGGTGAAGGCGCGCGGCGGCAGCAGGCCGACGTCTTCGGCAAACATGGTGAACAGCGCGCGCATCAGGAAGCCGGCGACCTGCTGCGGCGGGTGGCCGGCGGCCTCGAGCGACTTGGCGAGCGAGGCGAGGCGGTCGGCGATCTCGCGCGTGACGCGCGCCGAGCGGCGGGCGGGGTCGAGCGCGAGCGGATCGAGCCAGACGTCGCGCAGGCGCTGGCGGATGTCGTCGCGGCGCAGGTCTTCGAGGCGGATGCGGTGGCTGCGCGGGTCGGGATAAGGCGTGTAGGTGGCGCCCGAGCGGCTGAATTCGGCATACAGCTCGATGTTGCGGCCGACGTCGGTGACGAGGATGAAGGGCGGCCGGCCTTCGTCGGCAGGCAGGGCGCGGGCGTATTGGTCGGCCTGGTTGTGGGCGCGCAGCATGGCCTTGTCCCAGCCGGAGGTGTCGAGCGTCTTGCCGGACTGCTTGGCCTCGCAGACAAACGCGCCGCGGCGGTAGAGGTCGATGAAGCCGTTGTTGGCGCTGCCGTCGGGCTGGCGCATCACCACCCGGCGCTCGAACACGTAGGCGTTGTCGCGGGTGTCGTCCCCCGCCGGGTCGGGGCGCGGCAGGCCGAGCAATTCGCACAGCTCGGTGAGGAAGAGCTGGTAGTTGGCGCGCTCGCTGCCGCCCGCGCGCTGCCAGCGGGCGATGAAGGTGTCGAGGGCGGCGGGGTCGGCGGTGGCGGGATCGGTGGCGACAGGCGAGGCGGTGGCGGATGACGAGGTCACGGGGCGGCCATGCGTTTTGATTGAGAACAGGGATTGTAGCCGGACCCTTCAAGGCGGTTCCGTCATTGCGTGTGCAATGTAGCACTCATGTGCTACATTCAAGACACCCAGACCCATTGGAAGCGCCATGTCTACCACGACGATCCGTTTGCCCGAAGAGCTCAAGGCCCGGGTGGCTGCTGCCGCCAGAAGCGAGGGCACAACCGCCCACGGCTTCATCCTCGAGGCAATTGCCGAGAAAGCAGCCCAGGTCGAGCGCCAGGCCGAATTCGATGCGCAGGCAGAAGAACGCTACGCGGCGCTGGTCAGGACGGGCGAATCGATTCCCTGGGCCGACATGCGACGCTACCTCGAAGCACGCGCGCAGGGCGACAACGCGCGGCCACCCGTCGCACGCAAGCTCGCGCGCTGAGCATGGCGGCGATAGAGCTGGTGCCGGAGGTAGCCGGCGACTTCGAGCGCATCCTCGACCACCTGGCCCTGCATGAAGCACATGACCCCGACGGGCATATCCGCGACATCATCCAGGCCTTTGATGTGCTCGAGCGCAATCCACGCATCGGACGCGCGGTGCGCGCTGGCAAGCGCGAGTTGATCATCGGCCGGCGCGGACACGGCTACATCGCCCTCTACCGCTACATCGAAGCGCTCGACACGGTCATCATCCTGGCCATCCGCAGCCAGAGCGAAGCGGGCTACCGCAGCCCGGCACTCGATCAGTAAGACCATCCGCCCGCTCGCGCCAGCGCGCATGACCGCCAGCGCATGGTCCGCCCCGCACACGAAAACGCCGCGCCACGTCCCGGGCTCAACCCAGCGTCGCCGTCGCCAGCTTGGCGCCGAAGCCGATGAACACGCCGCCCACCCCTGCCGTCGCCCCGGCGGCAACGCGGCGGTGGCGGCGGAACTCGGCGGCGAGGCGGGCGCCGGCGAAGATCAGCACCGACAGGTAGAGCACGCTGCAGATCTGCACGATCACGCCGAGGATCACGAAGGACAGCGCCGGGTGGTCGTAGGCCGGATCGACGAACTGGATGAAGAAGGACACGAAGAACAGGATCGCCTTCGGGTTCATCAGGCTGATGACGAGTGCCGTGCGGAAAGGGTGCGGCGTGCTGCGCACCGGCGGGTAGTCGGGCTTGCCGTCGCCGACGGCCTCGGCGGTCTCGTCGCCGCGCCGCCAGGTGGCGAGCGCGCCGCGCAGCAGACTGAGGCCCACCCAGGCGAGATAAGCCGCGCCGGCGTACTTGATCACCATGAACAGCTCGGGCGTGGCGCGCAGCACCGAGGCCATGCCGGTGACGGCGAGCAGCATCAGGATGGTGTCGCCGACGAAGATGCCGGCCGCGCCCTGGTAGCCGGCGCGCACGCCCCAGCGCGAGGCCGCCGCCATCACGTACAGCGAATTGGGCCCCGGTAGCAGCACGATGAAGATGGTGCCGAGGATGAAGGTGGTGAGGTCGGTGATGCCGTAGAACATCGGGCGGAATCCGGACGATTGGAAGACGGACCCGTATTGTGGCCTCGCCGCATCGCGCCTTCCAGTGCGCGCGCCGCTTGCGCCGCCCTCTTCAGCCGGAAGGCGCGCGCCCTGCAGGGCGCAGGCCGGCACGCGAGCCGTCTTACTTCAGCAGTTCGGCCGCGCCCTCGATCGCCGCCAGCGCGCACTGTTCGTCCAGATGGCCGCCGGGCGCGCCGCCGATGCCGATCGCGCCGATCACCTCATCGCCCGCCTTCACCGGCACGCCACCGCCGAGCAGCAGGAAGCCGGGGATGTCGGTGAGATTGGCGGCGCCGGGGTTCTTCTGCGCGGCGTCCATCATCGCCAGCGTGGTGTTGCGCGCCGAGGCCGAGGTGAAGGCCTTGTGCTGGCTGGCGGCCAGGGTGTGCGGGCCGGCGTTGTCGGCGCGCTGTACGGCACGCACCAGGCCGGCGCGGTCGACCACCGTGGCGCTGACCGCATAGCCCTTGTCGGCGCAGGCCTGCACCGCGCCGGCGGCGAGGCGGTTGGCGAGCTCGAGGCCGATGCTGCGCTGGCTGATGACCTGGGCCTGGGCGGCGCCGGCCGCGGTGCCGAGGACGAGGGTGGCGGCGAGGATGGACAGCTTGTTCATGAGGTTCTCCGGTGAGGGATCGGCGCATCCGATCGGTGAACACAGTCTAGGAAGCACCGTCCCCGCCGCCCATCCGGGCACGTACGCGCGCGCGCCGACGTGCCGACGCACCGCCTTCTGCAGCACCTCGAGCAGCAGCTCGTCGTCGACCGGCTTCTCGAGGAAATACGCCGCGCCGGCCTTGAATGCGCGCCGGCACAGATCCACCGTGCCATGGCCGGTGAGCATGATCACCGGCTGATCGACCCCGCGCGCGACCAGGGTCTCGAGCACCGTCAGCGCGCTGGTGCCGGGCATGCGCACGTCGAGCACGACGGCGCCGACGCTGTCGGGGTCGAAGCCGGCGAGGAAGTCCTCCGGTGCCGGCCAGGTCTGCACCCGCAGCCCGACCGTCCCGATCAACAGCGAAGGGCTGGCTGCGCACCGCGAGCGGCCGCTCGAAGGCGAAGTGCCAGCCGCCCGCCGCATCCGTGCCCGCCTGAATGCGCCAGCGGTGTCCGGCGTGGGCGAGCTCGACCCGCACCGGCTCGTCACCGGCGAAGGGCCACTCGGCACCGGTGACCATGCCGGCCAGATCGATCTCGAGGGCGTGGCTTGCGCCCTCGCCGGCGAGCACCAGCCACAGCCGCCCGTGCTCCATGCCCGACACCAGGCCCCAGGCGCGGCCCGCACGGCGCGACGCTGCCTCGGCCGCGGCGAGTTCCGCCGCCAGCGCCCCCGCCGCCCACGCGCCCTCGCCGTCGCGGCGCAGCACGGTGACGATGCGCGGATAGATCGCCGGCAGGCGACCGGCCGCCTCCGCCGTCGCCGGCGTATCGAGCAGAGCGAGGGTGGCGAGGATGGCCTCGTGCTCCACCGCGCGCAGGCTGAGCACGCGGTGGACGATGCCGGCCTGGGTCTCGAAGGCGCGGCGCGTGCGCTGCAGCTCGGCCTGGGCGAGCCACACCGCGGACGCCAGGCTGAGGACGAGCGCCGCGGCGATCCAGCGCAGATGGGGACGCAGCACGCTCATCGTCCGCGTCAGCGCCGCTGCGCGACGAACTCGAGCGGCGCATCCACGCTGTGGCTGCGGTGGATCTGCAGGCGCACGCGCAGGGTGTCATCCACCGGGGTGAGCTCGTAGCGCTGCACCATCTCGCGCGCGGGCTCGTCGCCCGAAACCGTCTCGCTGCGGGTGAGGAAGTGCAGCCGGCCGTCGCGCCAAGCCACCGCCTCGAGCGCGCGCGCGACGCCGAGAAAGCTCGCCTGGCCTTCGATGCGGCCGTCGCGCAGGGCGAAGTCGAAGGTCTCCTCCAGGCTCAGGTTCCAGGGGTAGGCCACCTCGGCCTTCCAGGCACCGACGACCGCCTCCGGCCCGGGACCGCGGCCCTGCCACAGCCACCAGCCGCCCAGGCCGAGCGCCGCCAGCACCACCGCCGCCCCGGCAAGCAGCTTCCGGCGGGGCGCGGGCGAAGCGGCGGGCGCCTCCAGCCACTGCGCGAGCACCGCCTGCAGACGCGCCAGATCCGCCGCCCACGAGGCATCGCCCATGACCAGCGCCTGGCGGTTGGCGAGGCCGCGCAGCGCGGGCGGCAGCGCCGCCGCGTCCGGCATGGACGCGCCGCCCACCAGGATGGGGACGACCGGCTTGCCGCTGGCGAGCGCGCTTTCCACCTCGCGGCGCACGAAGTCGTCCGCTTGGTCGAGGCGGCGGCGGCCGTCGGCCGCGGCCTCGAGCCAGCCCGGGCCGATCACCACGAGCACCGCCTGCACCTGCCGCAGGCCGCGCTCGATGACGGCCTCGAAGTCCTCGCCCGGGCGGATGTCGTCCACGTCGCGGAACACGCTGCCGGCGCCGAGGCGCTGCTCGAGCGCGTCGGTGAGCCGGCCGGCGAAGCCGGCGCTGTCTTCGCGACGATAGGAGATGAACAGCTTGGGCATGGGCAGGCGCGGCGGTGAAGTCCTGCTGCATTCAAGCACGCCGCCGACGGGCTGGCCAGCGCGCGGGCCTCGGTCGTGCCTTGCGCTGGCCTCACTGCCACACCCGGCACCGACACGGCCTAAGATACGAATGAACACGGCTGGCGCACGCGTCAACCAAGCGCCACGCCGCCCCCTGCACTGCAAGGACACCTGCGATGGACAGCCACACGATCCGCATCCTGCTCAACGGCGAGGCCGTGGAGGCCGCGGGCCTGCCGCCCACCACCAGCCTGCTCGCCTGGCTGCGCACGCAGCGCGGCCTCACCGGCAGCAAGGAAGGCTGCGCCGAGGGCGATTGCGGCGCGTGCACGGTGGTGGTGGGCGAGCTGCGCGGCGCGGCGCAGGCCCTGCACCTGGCCAGCGTCAACGCCTGCATCCAGTTCCTGCCCGCGCTCGACGGCAAGGCGGTGTTCACCGTCGAATACCTGCGCGCCCAGGCAGGCGGCGCGCTGCACCCGGTGCAGCAGGCGATGGTCGATTGCCACGGCTCGCAGTGCGGCTTCTGCACGCCGGGCTTCGTGATGTCGCTGTGGGACCTCTACAACGACTTCGTGCCCGCGCCGGCCGCCGCGCCCAGGGCCGGGCGCCCCTCCCCCGCCGCGGTGCGCAGCGCGCTCACCGGCAACCTGTGCCGCTGCACCGGCTACCAGCCGATCCTCGCGGCTGGCGAACGCATGTTCGAGCTGCCCGCGGTGGCGCTCGAGCGCGCGGCGATCCGCCAAGCCCTGCTCGCGCTGCAGCGCGAGGACGTGCTCGACTACCGCCACGCCGGCCGGCACTTCCTCGCCCCACGCAGCCTGGATGAACTCGCCGCGCTGCGCGCGGCACGCCCGCAGGCGGTGCTGCTGGCCGGCTGCACCGACATCGGGCTGTGGGTGAACAAGCAGCTGCACGAACTTGGCGACATCCTCTACCTCGGCCGCGTCGAGGCCTTGCGCGCGATCGACGCGGCCGAGGGCTGGCTGCACATCGGCGCCGCAGCGACGCTCACCGAGGCCTTCGCCGCCCTCACCCGCGCCTGGCCCGAGCTCGCCGAGCTGTGGGAGCGCTTCGCCTCGCCACCGGTGCGCAACGCCGGCACGCTCGGTGGCAACATCGCCAACGGCTCGCCGATCGGCGACTCGATGCCGGCGCTGATCGCGCTCGGTGCGCGCATCACCCTGCGCAGCGTGCGCGGCGCGCGCGAACTGGCGCTGGAAGATTTCTACCTCGACTACATGAAGAAGGACCTCGCCGCCGACGAGTTCGTCGAGCGCGTGTCGGTGCCGCTGCGCGCCACGCTCGAGGCATCGGGCGGCGCCATTCACTTCCGCAGCTGGAAGCTGTCGAAGCGCTTCGACTCGGACATCTCGGCGGTGTGCGCCGCCTTCGCCCTGCGCCTGCAGGACGGCGTGATCGCCAGCGCGCGCGTGGCCTTCGGCGGCATGGCGGCGACACCCCGGCGCGCGCCGCAGGCCGAGGCCGCGCTGCTCGGCCAGCCCTGGGACGCGGCCACGCTGGCGCGCGCCCAGGCCGCGCTCGCCGCCGACTACACGCCGCTCGACGACCTGCGCGCGAGCGCCGCCTACCGCCGCCGCGCCGCCGCCAACCTGCTGCGCCGCTTCCACCTCGAGACCCGGCCGCAGGCGCCGCTGCCGCCAGCGCAGACGCGCGCCTTCGCCGGCGTGGCCGACGATTGCGAGGCCATCCGATGACCCGCCCTGCCGACGACCCGAACGCCCTCACCGGCTCCAGCCCGCGCCCGGCGGCACGCTCGGCCGGGCTCGCCCACGAATCGGCCCATCTGCACGTCGCCGGCGAGGCGATTTACGTCGACGACCAGCGCGAGCTCGCCGGCACCGCCCACGCCGCGCTGGGCCTGGCCACCGTCGCCCATGCACGCGTGCTCGCCATGGACCTCGATGCCGTGCGCGCCACACCGGGGGTGATCCGCGTGCTCACCGCGGCCGACATCCCCGGCACCAACGACTGCGGCCCGGTGGTCCACGACGACCCCATCCTCGCCGATGGCGAGGTGCGCTACGTCGGCCAGCCCTTGTTCGCGGTGATCGCCGACAGCCACGACACCGCCCGCCGCGCCGCACGGCGTGCGCGCATCGACTACGCGCCGCTGCCGGCGCTGCTCGACGCCCGCAGCGCGCGTGCACAGCAGTCGAGCGTGCTGCCGCCGATGCATCTGGTGCGCGGCGACCCCGCCGCCGGGCTGGCCGCGGCGCCGCACCGGCTGGAGGGCGAGTGGGCGGTGGGCGGCCAGGAGCACTTCTACCTCGAAGGCCAGGTGGCCTGTGCGGTGCCGCGCGAGGACGGCGGGCTGCAGCTGTGGTGCTCGACCCAGCACCCGAGCGAGATGCAGCACACCGTGGCGCAGGCGCTGGGGCTGGCCTCGAACCGGGTGGTGGTGGAGGTGCGGCGCATGGGCGGCGGCTTCGGCGGCAAGGAGTCGCAGTCGGCGCTGTTCGCCTGCGTGGCGGCGGTGGCGGCCTGGCTGTGCCGGCGCCCGGTGAAGCTGCGCCCGGACCGCGACGACGACATCCTGATCACCGGCAAGCGCCATGACGTGCATTACGACTACGCGGTGGGCTACGACGCCGAAGGCCGCATCCTCGCCCTGCGCGCCGACATGACCCTGCGCGCCGGCTGCTCCGCCGACCTCTCCGGTCCGGTGGCCACGCGCGCGATCTGCCATGTGGACAACGCCTACTACCTGCCCGCCGCCGACATCAGCGCCTTCCTCGCGCGCACCCACACCCAGTCGAACACCGCCTTCCGCGGCTTCGGCGGGCCGCAGGGCGCGATCCTGATCGAGTACCTGATCGACGGCATCGCGCGCCGGCTCGGCCGCGACCCGCTCGACGTGCGCCGCGCCAACTTCTACGGCGGCCCCGGACGCGACACCACGCCCTACGGCCAGACCGTGGCCGACAACGTGCTGCCCGAGCTGGTCGATGCGCTCGAGGCGAGCTGCGACTACCGCGCCCGGCGCAACGCCATCGCCGCCTACAACGCCGCCAGCCCGGTGCTGAAGAAGGGCCTCGCGCTCACGCCGGTGAAGTTCGGGATCTCCTTCAACCTGGCGCACCTCAACCAGGCGGGCGCGCTGGTCCACGTCTATACCGACGGCTCGGTGCTGGTGAACCACGGCGGCACCGAGATGGGCCAGGGCCTCAACACCAAGGTCTGCCAGGTGGTGGCGCATACCCTGGGGGTGGCGCCGACGCGCGTGCGCGCCACCGCCACCGACACCAGCAAGGTGCCGAACACCTCGGCCACCGCGGCCTCCAGCGGCGCCGACCTCAACGGCAAGGCTGCCGAGGACGCGGCACGCCAGATCCGCGACCGCCTCGCCGCCTTCGCCGCGGAACGCCACGGCGTGGCCGCGGCCGACATCGCCTTCGCCGACGACGGGGTGCACGTCGGCGCCCGACGCCTGCCCTTCGCCGAGCTCGTGCAGCAGGCCTACCAGGCGCGCGTGCAGCTGTGGTCGGATGGCTTCTACGCCACCCCCGGCCTGCACTGGGACGCGCGCACGCTCACCGGCCACCCCTTCTACTACTACGCCTACGGCGCCGCGGTGTCCGAGGTGCTGGTCGACACCCTCACCGGCGAGTGGCGCCTGCTGCGCGCCGACCTGCTGCACGACGCCGGCCGGTCGATCAACCCGGCCATCGACCGCGGTCAGGTCGAAGGAGGCTTCATCCAGGGCATGGGCTGGCTCACCTGCGAGGAGCTGGTGTGGGACGCGGACGGGCGGCTGCTGACCCACGCCCCCTCGACCTACAAGATCCCGGCGGTGCACGACTGCCCGCCGGACTTCCGCGTGCGCCTGTTCGACCGCCCCAACCGCGCCGACACCATCCTGCGCTCGAAGGCGGTGGGCGAGCCGCCGCTGCTGCTCGGCTTCTCGGTCTGGTTCGCGATCCGCGACGCGATCGCCGCCGCCGGCGACGGGCGCATCAACCCGCCGCTGCGCGCGCCGGCGACGCCCGAGGCGATCCTCGATGCGGTGGAGGCGGTGCAGGCAGGCATGGGCTTGCGCTGATTCGCCGGCACGGCGTGATCCAGTTGCTTGACCGCGCCGGTGCGCTCCCCATAATGGGGCGCTCGACAACACCGCCGGCCCGGATTGCGGGCACATCACACCGACGACCAAGGTTCTTGCGACGCCCCCCGAGACGCGTCACTCGCTGCACCCCGCCCAAACGCACCCGATGCCCCCGCTCAACACCACGACCCCGCGCCGCCTCGCCCCCTCCTGCCTGCATGCGGTCGTCGTGATCACGGTCGTGGTCGGCCTGCTGCTGGCCTTCCTGCTGTTCTCCCACCGCGCGACGAGCGCGGCGGTCGAGGAGCGCGCGCGCAAGGAAGCCCAGCTGCTCGCCATCAAGTTCGAAGACACCTTGCGCCGGGTGGACATGACCCTCTCGTTCATCCGCGACCAGTACCTGAGCACGGCCCGGCACGATCCGGCCCACCCGGCTGCCGCTTACGCCGAAGCGGAGCACCTGCGCAGCCACCTCGTGCAGCTGGCGCGCAGTTTTCCCGAAGCCCTGTCGATCATCGTCACCGATGCGCACGGCAATATCCGCGCCAGCACGCTACCCACGCCGCCGGACTGGAACGTCAGCGATCGCGCTTATTTCCAGGACGCACGCGCGCGGCCGTCCGATCTCACGCAGTTCTCGTCGCCGCTCGTTGCCAGGAGCGCACCCACGCCAGCGGTGATCGGCTATCTCGCCCTGCGCAGCCCGGCCGGGGCGTTCGAGGGCGTGATCTCGATCGCGCTCGACCTGGCGCGCTTCGAGTCCCTGCTCTCGGGCATCGCGGTGGGCAACCAGGGCATGGTGAGCATTCGCAGGAGCGACGACAGCCGCCTGCTGGTGCGCTGGCCCGAGGCGCCGGCACATATCGACAAGCCCGCCCCCCAGATCCCCTCGTTCGGCATGATCCAGGCGGGCGCGCGCTCGGCCACCGTGCGCTACGCAGGCGTGTCGGACCAGGTCGAACGCATCGTCGCGTTTCAGGCGCTCGACGATTACCCCTTCTTCCTGCTCGTCGGCCACGGGGTCGAGGAGCAGTTCGCGCCGTGGCGGCAGAACGGCATGGTGGCCGCGGGTCTGGCGCTGTTCACCCTCGCGCTGCTGTTGTCGCTGCAGTACAGGCTGGACCGGAGCCGCGCCCAGCTCGCCCGCAAGCAGTACCAGTTCGACACCCTCATCGACAGCCGGCGCGATGCAAGCTGCGTCTGGCTACCCGATACCACCGTGCTGTCGTGCAACGCCCGCTATGCCGAACTGCTCGGCACGGACGCCGAGCAGGCGCGCGGCCTGCGCTGGATCGATTTCATCCCGGCGGCGCAGCAGGAGCGCGCGCGCGAAGACATTCGCGCCCTGCAGACCGGCACCGGCACCTTGACGACCGAGCGCGAGATCGAGTGCGCGGAAGGGCGTTCGTGCTGGATCCGCTGGGTGGACCAGCCTGTTCTCGACGAGCACGGACGCTGCGCCGAGATCCACTCGATCGGCCAGGACATCACCCAGGAAAAGCACGACGCGCTGCGCCTTCGCCAGCTCGCGCAGGCCGTCGAGCAGAGCCCCAACTCGATCGTCATCACGAACACGCGGGCCGTCATCGAATACGTCAACGCGGCCTTCACCCAGGTCACCGGCTTCGCCCCCGAGGAGGTTGTCGGGAAGAATCCGCGCGTGCTCAACGCCGGCAACACGCCGCGCGCAACCTACGAGGAACTGTGGGCCACCCTCACCCAGGGGGAGGTCTGGCGCGGCGAGTTCCACAACACGCGCAAGGACGGCAGCACCTACATCGAGCTTGCCACCATCGCCCCGATCAAGCAGGCCGACGGCCACGTGAGCCACTACGTTGCGGTCAAGGAAGACATCACCGAACGGCGCGAAACCGAGGCGCGCATCCAGCAGCTGGCCTACTACGACACCCTCACCGGGCTGCCCAACCGCAGCCTGATGCAGGACCGCCTCAAGCAGGCCATCCTCGCCAGCGAGCGCAGCGAAACCCATGGCATGTTGCTGCTGCTCGACGTCGATCAGTTCAAGGTCCTCAACGACACCCAGGGCCACGACGCCGGCGACGCGCTGCTGCGCGAGCTTGCCCGACGCCTGCAAGGCGCCCTGCGGGCCGACGACACCGCCGCCCGTCTCGGCGGCGACGACTTCGCGGTGATCGTCGAGGCGCTCGGAGCGGATGCCGAGCTCGCCATCGCTCATGCCAAGGGGATCGCCGAGCACCTGCACGCCGCCCTGCTGCAGCCCTTCGACCTGGGCCTGCCCAGCGGCCCCTACCGCAGCACGCCGAGCATCGGCATCACCCTCTTCCACGGACGCAGCAGCACCCCCCAATCCGTTCTCCAGCAGGCCGAGGTCGCGCTCTACAAGGCCAAGGAAGACGGCCGCAACGCGATCCGCTTCTTCAACGAGAACATGCAGGCGGTGGTGGATGCGCGCGCCGGGCTGGAGCTCCAGCTGCGCACCGCGCTGGCCGAGGGCGGCTTCCGGCTCTTCTACCAGCCCCAGGTCAACCGCGACGGCAGAGTCACCGGCGCCGAGGCGCTCATCCGCTGCTTCGACGCCGGGGGCAAGATGATCTCCCCCGCCGCCTTCATCCCGCTCGCCGAGGAAACCGGCCTCATCGTGCCGATCGGCGAATGGGTGCTCGACACCGCCTGCGCGCAGCTCGGCAGCTGGCAGCAGGACCCCGGCACCTGCCACCTCAGCGTGGCGGTCAACGTCAGCGCCAAGCAGTTCCACCAGCCCGACTTCCTCGACAAGGTGCGGGGCGCGATCGAGCGCCACCACGTGCCCCCGGACCGGCTGAAGATCGAGCTCACCGAGAGCGTCGTGCTCGGCGACCTGGAAGCCACGGTGGAGCGGATGCGCAGGATCAAGGCGCTCGGCGTGCGTTTCGCGCTCGACGACTTCGGCACCGGTTACTCGTCGCTGTCCTACCTCAAGCGGCTGCCCTTCGATCAGCTCAAGATCGACCAGGTCTTCGTGCGCGACATGGCGACGGACAACAGCAGCGAGGCGATCGTGCGCGCCATCCTCGCCATCAGCCGCTCGCTCGAGCTCGAAGTGGTCGCCGAGGGCGTGGAGACGCAGGAGCAGCACGACCTGCTGCTGACGCGCGGCTGCGAGATGTTCCAGGGCTATCTTTTCGGCAGGCCGACACCGATCGAGAACTGGCCGAGCCCGCGCTAGCAAACCGTGTGCGGAAACACCGGCGTGCCGAAGACGTCCCGGGAGCGGCCTCACGCCCAGCCACGCACCCCATTCCGGGTAGCACGCTCTCGGGCAGCCGTCTTTCTCTCCACTCGCACCATCAAGTTCGACGCCATGCAGCCGATAGCCAATAACAAGGGCTCATAGCAGCGTGATGCCGATCACGCTCGCGCTCATCTCACCTTCCGGACCGCAAGAACATTAGATCCTGATCAAGCGCGCACCACAGCTCCCTTGATTCAATGCCTACCTGCGCAGGCTTGGTCCGCCCCCACCGCAACAGAAAAAACGGTTGAAACGCAATGAAGACAATCTTTCTCGTCGATGACTCCGCCACGATCCTGCTGTCCATCTCGGGCATCCTGAGCAAGGCGGGCTATGCCGTCGAGAAGGCACCCAGTGCCCTCGACGCCCTCAAGAAGTTCCAGGCCGGCGTGAAGGTCGACCTGCTCATCACCGACCTCAACATGCCGGGCATGAACGGGATCGACTTCATCAAGGAGGTGCGCAAGCTGCCCGCCTACCGCTTCATGCCGATCCTGTTCCTCACCACCGAGTCGCAGCAGGCGAAGAAGGCAGAAGCCAAGGCGGCGGGCGCCTCGGGCTGGATCGTCAAGCCGGCCTCGGCCGACGAGCTGCTCAACACCATCAAGCTGGTCATGCGCTGATCATGAACTCCACGACCTTCCTGCGCCGGACGCTGTACATCCAGGTCTCGATCGCACTCGCGGTCGGGGTCACGGTGTACGTCCTCAACGACTGGTTCCACCAGGACTTCCTCACCGCCCTCGGCATTGCGCAGCCGCTCGGCGATGCGCTCGGCTCGATGCTCATCGTCGCCACCGTGTCGGTCGCCATCCGGCTCGTCTCGCTGGCCTTCTTCCGCGACATGACCATGGGCCGCGACACCGCACTCAAGCAGGGCAGCCATGCCCGCGAGCAGGCGGTGGCGACCTGCCGCGAGGTGGCCACCGAGCTGCGCGGGGTGCCGGCCTACAGCGGCGTGCTGCGCGGCCAGCTCGACAGCGTGGTGCAGCAGACCGAGCAGGCGGCCTACGACATCACCAGCCGCCTGCAGACCATCGACGGCGTGGTCGGCGAGCTCAACGCCTTCGTCGCCCAGGTGTCGAGCGAGTCGGCCGAGCTCGCCCACGACTCGGAGGCGCGCATCGCCAACAACCAGCAGCTGATCACGCGCATGCAGGAGTACATCGACTTCCGCATCCAGCAGGCGCACGAGGACGAGGCCCGGGTGAGCCAGGTGGTGAATGAGGCGCGCTCGCTCGGCTCGCTCACCGGGCTGATCAAGGACATCGCCTCGCAGACCAACCTGCTCGCGCTCAACGCCGCAATCGAGGCCGCCCGCGCCGGCGAGAGCGGGCGCGGCTTCGCGGTGGTGGCCGACGAGGTGCGCAAGCTGTCGGCCGAGACCGAGAAGGCGGTGACGGCGATCAACCAGGGCATCCTGGGCGTGGCCGGCACGATCGAGTCGCAGCTCCACCAGCGCATCCAGCGCGCCGCCCCCGACGAGGAGCGCACCGCGCTGTCGCAGTTCGCCGACCAGCTCACCGAGCTCGGCGCGAGCTACGAACAGATGCTGCGCAGCCAGGCCAGCACGATCGAGACCGTGCGCGGCAGCAGCGAGCAGCTCGCGGCGATGTTCATGGATGCGCTGGCGAGCGTGCAGTTCCAGGACGTCACCCGCCAGCAGATCGAACACACCGTCGAGTCGCTGACCCGCCTCGACGACCACCTCGGCGTGCTCGCCGACCGCCTCGAGCAAAGCGAGGATCCCGGCTTCACCTACACCCCGCTCGCCCACCATCTCGACGAGATCTACGGCCGCTACGTGATGGACCAGCAGCGCCAGACGCACGCCACCGCAGTCGGCGGTGCGTCGGCGGCTGCGGCGAGCGCCTCCAGCAACAAGATCGAACTGTTCTGAGTCCCGCCATGGCGACCCGCAAGAAGAAAACCGCCCCCCCGCTCGTGATCGCCGAAGACATGACGATCTACAACGCCGCCGCGCACAAGCAGCGCCTGCTCGAGGCCCTGCAGGCCACCGACCGCCTGGAGGTCGACCTGTCCGCGGTGAGCGAGATCGACACCGCCGGCTTCCAGCTGCTGGTACTGCTCAAGCGCGAGGCGCGCCGCCTCGACAAGGAAGCCCGGATCGTCGCGCACAGCGAAGCCGTGCGCGACCTGCTCGACTTCTACAACATGGCCGCTGCGTTCGGCGACCCCCTGCTGATCCCCGCTGCCAGCGCCTGACCCGGCCCCCTCCCGACCATGGATGAAATCACCACCGTATTCGTAACCGAGAGCCGCGAGCAGCTCGCCGCGCTCGAAGCCGCCCTGCTCGAGCTGGAGAACCAGCCCGGCGACGACGACACCCTGAACGCCATCTTCCGCAGCGCGCACACCATCAAGGGCGGCGCGGGCGTCATCGAATGCGACTACATCGTCGCCTTCACGCACGTGGTCGAGAACGTGCTCGACAAGCTGCGCAACGCCGAGATCACCCTCGACTCGGACCTGATCGCCCTGCTGCTGGCCTGCTCCGACCACATCGGCCACCTGCTCGGCGTGCTCGAGGCCGGCGCCCCCGGCCCCGACGCCGAGCTCGCCACCGACGGCGAGGCCCTGCTCGCCCGCCTGCAGCGCGACTGGCTCTCCGGCGAGAAAGGCGTCTCGCGCTCCGGGCCGCCAGCCGCCGTTCCGCCGCCGATCCACAGCAGCGGCGGCGGCGCGGTCGAGACCGACTGCTGGCACATCTCGCTGCGCTTCGGTCCCGACGTGCTCAGGAACGGCATGGACCCGCTCTCCTTCCTGCGCTACCTCGGCACCATCGGCCGCATCGAGCGCCTGGAGACGCTGACCGACACCCTGCCCGAGGCCGGGCAGATGGACCCGGAGTCGTGCTACCTCGGCTTCGAGATCAGCTTCTCCTCGGACGCCGACAAGGCCGCCATCGAGCGCGTCTTCGACTTCGTGCGCGACGAATGCTCGCTGCAGATCCTGCCGCCGCACAGCCGCCTGTCGGACTACGTCGCGCTGATCAACAGCCTGCCCGAGGACGCGATGCGCCTGGGCGAGATCCTCGTCAAGGTGGGTGCGCTGACCCAGGCCGAACTCGACGAAGGCCTGCAGCTGCAGAACACGGCCGGACCCGGCGAGGCCCAGACCGACGACGGCCGCGCCGCCGAGGACAGCGCGCCGGCTGAGGAGGCCAAGCCCCAGATCGGCGAGATCCTCGTCGAGCAGAAGGTGGTGCAGCCCGAGCTGGTGGAGGCCGCGGTCGCCAAGCAGAAGCAGGTCAGCGAGAAGAAGGCCGCCGAGGCCCGCCTGATCCGCATCCAGGCCGACAAGCTCGACCGCCTCATCGACCTCGTCGGCGAGCTCGTCATCGCCGGCGCGAGCGTCAGCCTGCTCGCCAGCCGCAGCGGCCTGGGCGAGCTCGTCGAGGCCACCTCGCTCACCAGCCGGCTGGTCGAGAGCATCCGCGACGCGGCGCTGCAGCTGCGCATGGTGCAGATCGGCGAGACCTTCAACCGCTTCAACCGCGTGGTGCGCGACACCTCGCGCGAGCTGGGCAAGGACATCGAGCTGGTGATCACCGGTGGCGAGACCGAGCTCGACAAGTCCATGGTCGAGAAGATCGGCGACCCGCTGATGCACCTGGTACGCAACGCCATGGACCACGGTCTCGAGCAGCCCACGGTGCGCGAAGCCCATGGCAAGCCGGCGCGCGGACGGCTCGAGCTCAACGCCTTCCACGACTCGGGCAGCATCGTCATCGAGGTGGCCGACGACGGCGCCGGCCTCAACCGCGAGCGCATCCTCGCCAAGGCGGTCGAGCGCGGCCTGGCGCAAGCCGGCCAGGCGCTGTCCGACGCCGAGGTGTACAACCTGATCTTCGAACCCGGCTTCTCGACCGCCGAGAAGGTCACCAACATCTCGGGCCGGGGTGTGGGCATGGACGTGGTCCGGCGCAACATCCAGGGCCTGCGCGGCAGCGTGGATGTCAGCTCGACGCCCGGCCAGGGCTCGCGCTTCGCGATCCGGCTGCCGCTGACGCTCGCGATCATCGACGGCTTCCTGGTCGGTGTGGGCGATGCGGCCTACGTGATCCCGCTCGACAGCGTGGTCGAGTGCGTCGAGCTCGCCGAGGAAGGCAGCGGCCGCGACTACGTGAATCTGCGCGGCGAGGTGCTCCCCCTGGTGCGCCTGCGCCAGCTCTTCGCCATGGACGGCGAGGCCCCGGTGCGGCAGAACGTGGTCGTCGTCCAGTACGCCGGCACCAAGTCGGGCATCGTCGTCGATCAGCTGATGGGCGAGTTCCAGACCGTCATCAAGCCGCTCGGCAGCATCTTCCGCAACATCCGCGGCATTGGCGGCTCGACCATCCTCGGCAGCGGCGAAGTGGCACTGATCCTGGACGTCCAGGCCCTCGTGCAACGCTGCGCCAGCACTGAAGAGCAGCGCACCGGCGCCGCCGCGCGCGCGCTGCCGGCCACCGCCCGCCCCTGAAGCGTTTCCCCAAGCGAATTACCGAGTTTCCCCTGGAGTAAATCATGAAGAACCTGAAGATCGGCACCCGGCTCGGCATTGGCTTTGCCGTCGTACTCGCCCTGCTCGTGCTCATAGCGGTGATCGGAAGTCTGCGGCTGAGCAGCCTGCAGGCTGAAATCACGGACGTCGTGAGCGACAAGAACGTCAAGGTCGCAACCTCGAACGACATGATCGACTCGGTCAACATGATCGGCCTGCTGCACCGGAATATGCTGATCATGAAGAGCGATGAGGATCTGCGCAGTTTTGCCCAGGGCGTCGCGGACGAGCGCGCCAATCTGCTCAAGAAGCTGGAAGCGCTCGATGCGATGTCCTTCGGTGACGAGGGCGAACGACTGCTCGGCGACATCAAATCGGCACGCCAGTCCTTCATCGGGGTCCAGCAGCAGTTCGAGAACCTGATCCAGCAGCGCAACTTCGAGGCTGCGACCAGCGTGTTCTCCGAGACCTACCGTCCTGCCTACCTCACCTATCTGGATGCGCTGAAGAAGTTCATCAGCTACCAGACCGACCTGATGCAGGAGACCGGCCGCCAGGCCGAGGCGCTCGGCGAACAGTCGGTGACGCTGCTGATCGGCCTGGCCCTAATCGCGCTGCTGATCGGCGTCGCCTTCGCGATCTTCATCACCCGCTCGATCACCCGTCCGGTGGCCGAGGTGAGCGCGGCCGCCAAGAAGATGGCCGGCGGCGACTTCAACTTCGACCTCAAGTCGGACGCCAAGGACGAGGTCGGCGAGGTCGTGCGCGCAGTGGCCGACGTCCAGGCCAGCGTCAAGCGCATGATCGTCGATGCCGGCATGCTGTCGGATGCCGCCGTGGCCGGCAAGCTCGCCACCCGCGCCGACGCCAGCAAGCACGAGGGCGACTTCCGCAAGATCGTCGAGGGCGTCAATGCCACGCTGGACGCGGTGATCGGCCCGCTCAACGTCGCCGCCGACTACGTGGACCGGATCGCCAAGGGCGACATCCCGGCCAGGATCACCGACACCTACAACGGTGACTTCAACACCATCAAGAACAACCTCAACACCGCCATCGACGCGGTCAACGAGCTGGTCGCCGACGCCGTGATGCTCGCCCAGGCCGCGGTCGAAGGCCGCCTGCAGACGCGCGCCGACGCCACCAAGCACCATGGCGACTACCGCCGCATCGTCGAGGGCGTCAATGCCACGCTCGACGCGGTGATCGCCCCGATCGACGAGGTCAAGCGCGTGATGGTCGCGCTCTCGGGCGGCGACCTCACCCAGAAGATCACCGACGACTACGCCGGCGACTTCCAGGTGCTGCAGAACGCGGTCAATGACTCGATGGACAAGCTCGCCGAGATCATCGAGCAGGTCCGCGGCGCGGCCGATGCGCTCACCAACGCCGCCGGCCAGGTCTCGGCCACCGCGCAGAGCCTCTCCCAGTCGTCCTCGGAGCAGGCCGCCAGCGTGGAGGAGACCTCGGCCTCGATCGAGCAGATGAGCGCCTCGATCAACCAGAACTCCGAAAACGCCAAGATCACCGACTCGATGGCCACCAAGGCCGCCTCCGAGGCCGGCGAAGGCGGACAGGCGGTGAAATCCACCGTCGAGGCGATGAAGAACATCGCCGGCAAGATCGGCATCATCGACGACATCGCCTACCAGACCAACCTGCTCGCGCTCAACGCCGCCATCGAGGCGGCACGCGCCGGCGAACACGGCAAGGGCTTCGCGGTGGTGGCGGCGGAGGTGCGCAAGCTCGCCGAGCGCAGCCAGGTCGCCGCCCAGGAGATCGGCGAGCTCGCCGGCAACTCGGTGCATCTGGCCGAGCGCGCCGGCACCCTGCTCGACGAGATCGTGCCCTCGATCAACAAGACCTCCGACCTCGTGCAGGAGATCGCCTCGGCCAGCCAGGAGCAGACCGCAGGCGTCGGACAGATCAACAACGCCATGGGGCAGCTGAACAAGGCCACCCAGCAGAACGCCTCGGCCTCCGAGGAGCTCGCCGCCACCGCCGAGGAGCTCGGCGGACAGGCCGGCCAGCTGCAGGAGCTGATGGGCTTCTTCAGCGTGGGTTCGTCCGCGCCCGTCCCGCACAAGCGCAGCGCGGCAAGCAAGCCCAGCCATGCGCCGGCAGCCGAAGCGGCGCCGCGTGCAAAGTCGGCGCGCTCGGCCGTGCGCCTGGCGGTCGGCAAGCCGGTGAGCTTCAGCGAAAGCGACTTCGAGAAATTCTGAGCACACGCCAAGTAGCAGGAGCCAGGCCATGAGCCAGAGCCTTACCCACAGCAAGAGCCCCCTCGCTGCCGGCATGGACGGCAGCCCTCAGCAGTACCTCACCTTCAGCCTCGGTGGCGAGGTGTTCGCGCTCGGGATCCTCAACGTCAAGGAGATCATCGAGTTCGGCAACGTCACCGAGATCCCGATGATGCCGGCCTTCATCCGCGGCGTGATCAACCTGCGTGGCGCGGTGGTGCCGGTGATCGATCTCTCCGCGCGCTTCGGCGGCGCGGCCTCCACCGTGTCGCGCCGCACCTGCATCGTCATCGTCGAGCTCGGCGATGGCGAGGAGCGCCAGGACCTGGGCGTGATCGTCGATGCGGTCAATGAAGTGCTGGAGATCCCGCGGGCGGACATCGAGCCCCCGCCGAGCTTCGGCGCCAAGATCCGGGCCGACTTCATCCAGGGCATGGGGAAGGTCGAGGGCCGCTTCGTCATCATCCTCAACGTCGATCGCGTGCTGTCTACCCAGGAGATCGCCATGCTGGCGAGCATGGGCAGCAACGGCAGCACCTCCGAAGAAGCTTGAAAGAAAAGGCGGGCGGGCGCCGGGCAGGCGCCCCCCGCACGCAAAACGGAATACCCGAGATGAACACTCAGTCCTACGGCTGGCGCTCGATTCGCCTGCGCCTGTTCCTTCTTTTCGCGATCGTGATTGCAGCGGTGCTGTTCTATGCCATCACGGACGTCATGACGCAGTGGACCACGCGCAACGCCATGGCGCGCGGTGTGCAGTACAGCCAGCTTTCGGTGCAGATCAACGCGGTGGTGCACGAACTGCAGAAGGAGCGCGGCCTGTCGGCCGGCTTCATCGGCTCGCGCGGCGGGCGCTTCAAGGCCGAGCTGGCCACCCAGCAGCAGGACTCCGACAAGGTGCGCGCCGCGCTCGACGCCTGGCTCGCGGGAACCGAGCGCCAGACGCTGGGCGGACAGATCGAGAAGGCCCTCGCCGAGGCCCAGACGCGCATGGCCGAGCTGCAGGCCGTGCGTAGCCGGGTCAACGGGCTGAGCATTCCGGGCCCCGAGTCCTTCAACTACTTCACCGGCACGATCGAGCGCCTGATCACCGTGATCAACATCGCGGCATCGGCCGCCGAGGAGGTCGAGCTGTCCCGCGGCATGAACGCCTACCTGATGTTCGTGCTCGCCAAGGAGCAGGCCGGGCGCGAGCGCGCTTCGGTCAATGGCCTGTTCGCGGCCAACGCCGCCGCCGATCTCGCCCTGCACCGCCGCATCATCACCATCCTCACCGCACAGGACACCTACCTGTCCACCTTCCGCTCGCTGGCAGCACAGGAATGGCAGGACGCGCTGCAGCGCGTGCTCGACAGCGAGCCCGGCCGCGAAACCGCGCGCTTGCGCCAGATCGCGCTGGATCGCATGGAACAGGGCGAGTTCGGCGTGGAGCCGGCGAGCTGGTTCGCCACCATCACGCGCAAGATCGACCTCATGAAGGTCGAGGAAGACCGCTTCGCCGCTGCGCTGATGAACCGCGCCCAGATGCTCAACGCGGATTCGTCCACACAGCTGGCGCTTTCGATCGCGATGACGATCGCGGTGCTGATCGCTGCTGCACTGTTCGGGCTGCAGGTGACCGGGCTGTTGCGCGGACTGCGCGGCAACGCCGAGGCCGCGCATCGCATCGCGCAGGGCAGGCTCGACGAGAAGATCGAGGTGCACCACCAGAACGAGCTCGGCGAGATCGAGGGCGCGCTGGCCGAGGTGCAGACCAACCTGCACGCCATGATCGACGACGCGAGCATGCTGGCCCAGGCCGCGGTGGACGGCCGGCTCGAGACGCGCGCCGACGCCTCGAGGCACCAGGGTGACTACCGGCGCATCGTGCAGGGCGTCAATGACACCCTCGACGCGGTGATCGGCCCGCTCAACGTCGCCGCCGACTACGTGGACCGGATCGCCAAGGGCGCCATCCCGGCCAGGATCACCGACACCTACAACGGTGACTTCAACACCATCAAGAACAACCTCAACACCGCCATCGACGCGGTCAATGGCCTGGTCGCCGACGCCGTCATGCTCGCCCAGGCCGCGGTCGAAGGCCGGCTCGAGACCCGCGCCGACGCCGCCAAGCACCAGGGCGACTATCGCCGCATCGTCGAGGGCGTCAACGCCACGCTCGACGCGGTGATCGCCCCGATCGACGAGGTCAAGCGCGTGATGGTCGCGCTCTCGGGCGGCGACCTCACCCAGAAGATCACCGACGACTACGCCGGCGACTTCCAGGTGCTGCAGAACGCGGTCAATGACTCGATGGACAAGCTCGCCGAGATCATCGAGCAGGTCCGCGGCGCGGCCGATGCGCTCACCAACGCCGCCGGCCAGGTCTCGGCCACCGCGCAGAGCCTCTCCCAGTCGTCCTCGGAGCAGGCCGCCAGCGTGGAGGAGACCTCGGCCTCGATCGAGCAGATGAGCGCCTCGATCAACCAGAACTCCGAAAACGCCAAGATCACCGACTCGATGGCCACCAAGGCCGCCTCCGAGGCCGGCGAAGGCGGACAGGCGGTGAAATCCACCGTCGAGGCGATGAAGAACATCGCCGGCAAGATCGGCATCATCGACGACATCGCCTACCAGACCAACCTGCTCGCGCTCAACGCCGCCATCGAGGCGGCACGCGCCGGCGAACACGGCAAGGGCTTCGCGGTGGTGGCGGCGGAGGTGCGCAAGCTCGCCGAGCGCAGCCAGGTCGCCGCCCAGGAGATCGGCGAGCTCGCCGGCAACTCGGTGCATCTGGCCGAGCGCGCCGGCACCCTGCTCGACGAGATCGTGCCCTCGATCAACAAGACCTCCGACCTCGTGCAGGAGATCGCCTCGGCCAGCCAGGAGCAGACCGCAGGCGTCGGACAGATCAACAACGCCATGGGGCAGCTGAACAAGGCCACCCAGCAGAACGCCTCGGCCTCCGAGGAGCTCGCCGCTACCGCCGAGGAGCTCGGCGGACAGGCCGGGCAGCTGCAGGAGCTGATGGAGTTCTTCACCATCGACGACGCCAGCGCCGCGCGCCGCCTGCGGGTCGCGTAGAACCCGATGCGCGGACGCACGCCATGATCAACTGGCACACCCTGTCGCCGCAGGAGATCGAGCGCCGGGCGCAGAGCATCTCGCCCGGCGAGTGGGCGGTCGACATGCAGCGCCCGATCTCCACCCTGCTCGGCAGCTGCGTGGCGGTCTGCATGTACGACCCCGCGGTGGGCGTGGGCGGCATGAACCACTTCATGCTGCCCAACATGCGCAAGCGCGAGGGCGGGGTCGACGTCGACTCCCTGCTCTCGGGCGACTATGCGATGGAGGTGCTGTTGAACGGCATCCTCGGTCGCGGCGGCGCCCGCCACCGCATCAAGGCCAAGGCCTTCGGCGGCGGCACCATCATCAGCGGCATCGCCGCCTCGGCGATCGGCAAGCGCAATGCGGAGTTCGCCTGCGAGTGGCTCAAGCGCGAGGGCATCGAGCTGATCGCCTCGGACTTCCTCGGCGCCTGTTCGCGCAAGCTGCTGTTCGTGCCTGCCACCGGCGACGCGTACTGCCGGCGCATGACCACCACCATGGCGAGCGCGCAGGAGGTGGCGAAGGCCGAGCAGGCCTACGCCGAGTCCCTGAAGCGACCGCCGCCGAAATCGAACGTCGAACTCTTCTGAGCGCGAGCCCCACCCGAGACATGGACAACAACGGCCTCACCGACGCGGAATTCGCGCTCTTCCAGAAGCTCATCTACCGGCTGGCGGGCATCAACATGGCCGACAGCAAGAAGCCGCTGGTTGCCGGCCGCCTGTCGCGCCGCCTGCGCCACTACGGCCTGGACAGCTTCGGCGCCTACTACAAGATGGTCACCAGCAGCGAGCAGCCGCAGGAACGCCAGCTGATGGTCGACCTGCTGACCACCAACGAGACCTACTTCTTCCGCGAGGCGGCGCACTTCGACTTCCTGCAGGACTTCGCCGCCAGCCGCCGTGGCCGCCCGTTCCGGGTGTGGAGCGGCGCCTCGTCGAGCGGCGAGGAGCCCTACACCATCGCCATGGTGCTCGCCGAAACCCTCGGCCTGGGTGCCAGCTGGGAGGTGGTCGCCTCCGACATCAGCCTGACCGTGCTCGAGCGCGCGCAGACCGGGCTCTACCCGATGGAGCGCGGGCGCGGCATCCCGCCCGAGCTGATGAAGAAGTACTGCCTGAAGGGCGTGCGCAGCCAGGAGGGCAACTTCCTCGTCGTGCCCAGGCTGCGCGAGCGGGTGGACTTCCGCCACATCAACCTGATCGCCCCCGAGACCCGCGACCTCGGCCAGTTCGACGTCATCTTCCTGCGCAACGTGATGATCTATTTCGACAACGACACCAAGCGCAAGGTGGTGGGCAACATGGTCCCCCACCTGCGCGAGGACGGCACCTTCATCGTCGGCCACTCCGAGACCCTGACCGGCATCACCGACGAACTGAGCGCGCTGCGCCCCACGCTGTACTGCCGGCCGCACGCGCAGGGGCAGCTCGAACGCCATCGCCTGAACCGCGCCGCGCCGCGCGCCCTCCACCCCGCCCGTAGCGAGCACGGCCGATGAGCGCCCGCATCAAGGTCATGATCGTCGACGACTCGGCGGTGGTGCGCCAGACGGTGCGCCAGGCGCTCGAGCGCGACGCCGGCATCGAGGTGATCGCCGCCGCCTCGGATCCGCTGTTCGCGATCAGCCACATGCAGCGCGAATGGCCGGACGTGATCGTGCTCGACATCGAGATGCCGCGCATGGATGGGCTGACCTTCCTGAAGAAGATCATGACCGAGCGCCCCACGCCGGTGGTGATCTGCTCCTCGCTCGCCGAAAGCGGCGCCGCCGCGACCATGCATGCGCTGTCCGCAGGCGCTGCGGCGATCATCACCAAGCCGAAGATGGGGGTGAAGCAGTTCCTCGAGGACAGCGCAAACGACGTGGTGCAGGCGGTCAAGGCCGCCGCGCGCGCCAACGCCAGCCGCCTGGTGCCGCGTGCGGCCGCGCCCCTCACCCCCGCGCCCAAGCTCAGCGCCGACGCCATCCTCGGCGCCGGCCTGGGCAGCGGCTCGAACATGGTGCGCACCACCGAGCGCGTGGTCGCCATCGGCACCTCGACCGGCGGCACCCAGGCGCTGGAGGCCGTGCTCACCCGCCTGCCCGCGGTGTGCCCCGGCATCGTCATCGTCCAGCACATGCCCGAGCGTTTCACCGCGATGTTCGCCGAGCGCCTCAACAGCCTGTGCGCGCTCGAGGTGCGCGAGGCGCGCCACGGCGACCGCGTGATGCCCGGCCGCGCGCTGATCGCCCCCGGCGGCAAGCACATGATGCTGGCGCGCAGCGGCGCACAGTACACGGTGGAAGTGGTCGACGGCCCGCTGATCAACCGCCACCGCCCCTCGGTGGACGTGCTGTTCCGCTCCTGCGCGAAGTTCGCCGGCAAGAACGCGGTGGGCGTGATCATGACCGGCATGGGCGACGACGGCGCGCGCGGGCTCAAGGAGATGCACGACGCGGGCGCCGCCACGCTGGCCGAGGACGAATCGACCTGCGTGGTGTTCGGCATGCCCAAGGAGGCGATCCGGCTGGGCGGCGTGGACCGGGTGCTGCCGCTGCCGCAATTGCCGGAGGCGATCCTGGGGTTGGTCAGGTGAGGCGTCCGCGGCGCGGCCGCGGCGCCTGGCTCAGCCGACGGCCCGGCGGGACTGCCACAGCGACCACAGGCTCATCAGCGCGAGCGCGCCGACGATCAGCGCCATACCGGTGAATTCGGCCCCGTTCGGCCGCTCGCCAAGCTCTATCCAGCCGGCGAGCGCACCGATCAGGGGGATGCCGAGCGCCGACAGGCCGGCCATGCCCGCCGACAGCCGCTGCAGCACGTACAGCCAGAGCACCCAGGCGAGCCCGGTGGCGAACACCGAATTGAAGACCAGCGCGCCGAAGAAATACGGCGTCGGATCGATCGGTCGCGACGGATGCAGCCCCGCGAACACGCACAGGGCCAGCGCGCCGAACAGCATCTGCCAGGCGGTGAGCGCGAGCAGGTCGAAGTCGTGATCCTGGCGCATGCGCTTGGCCACCACGGCCGACGCGGCCCAGGTGATGCCGGCGGCCACCGCGAGGAAGTTGCTGAAGCCACTGCCCGCCATGGCCCACGGCTGCAGCACGAGCACCAGGCCGGCCGCGGCCACCGCGATCGCGCCCCATTGCAGCCCGCGCACGCGTTCGCCGAGCACCCACCACGCCATCGGAATCACCCAGAACGGCATCGTGTACACCAGGACCGCGGTCTTGCCCGCGCCGCCCGCCACCAGCGCCCACTGGATGAGCGCGGTGAAAGCGGCGGTCTGCAGCAGGCCAAGCAGCACCACCTGGCGAATGGCACCCACCTTGATCGGCCGCCGCAGCGCGACGAGCACGACGAACAGGGTCGCTGCGCCAAGCGCCGCGCGGATTGCGGAGAAATCGAAGGGATCCACGTACTGGATCACCTGCTTCATCACCACCCAGTTGTAACCCCAGATCAGGGACAGCGCGGCGAGCGCGAGCAGGGCCAAGCGGGGCGTGCCGGATGCGGGCATCGGACCTCCAAAAGGAAAACGCCGCGGCGCCCCTGAGGGGGGCCGCGGCCGAAGGGCTGCCGCCGGGGAGACGGCGGCGAGTAACAGTGCGAGGCGGATTATGCACCGCAACGCACGCGGTGACATAAGGCCAGGCTGATAGCGCTTATCGGCCCGGCAGCGGCGGGCAACGGCGTTCGTCCGCCACGATGCCCGCCCGCCGGGGCCGGACTCACATCGGCTGCGCCGCAACGACCGGCGCCTTGCGGCTCATCAGCGCCAGGTGCAGCACCGCGCCGAGCAGCGCGCCGAACATCCACGAGAAGCCCGCCCAGGCGGCCAGCGCCGGCGTCCACACCGAGGCCACCGAGAACAGCGAGGCCACCGAAAAGGCGAACAGGGCGCGCTTGTTCCAGCCGTTGTCGAAGTAGTAGGTGGAGCCCGGCTCGGCGGAGAATAGGTCCTGCACGTTGAGCTTCTGCTTACGCACCAGGTAGTAGTCGGCGACGACGATGCCATACAGCGGCGCGAGCACCGCGCCCAGGGTGTCGACGAAGCCGGCGATGCCGATGTGGCTGATCAGCGCCACCCACAGGCCGCCGATGAAGAACGAGATCACCGCGGTGATGATGCCGCCGGTGCGCGCGCTGATCTTCGCCGGGGCGAGGTTGGCGAGACCGAAGGCCGCCGGGATGAAGTTGGCGACCAGGTTGATGCCGACGGTGGCGGCGAAGAATGTGAGCGCGGCGATGATGGTCAGCGCCAGGTTGTCGACCTTGGCCACCATCTCGGCCGGGTTGGTGACGATCTCGCCGAACAGCACCGCGGTGCCGGCGGTGATGAAGAGCGCGAGGAAGGAGAAGAACGCCAGGCTCACCGGCAGGCCGAGGAAGTTGCCCCACTTCATCTGCGACTCGTTCTTCACGAAGCGCGAGAAGTCGCCGTAGTTGATCACCACCGCGGCGAAGTAGGCCACCATCGTGCCGACCACCGCGGCGAAGGCCGCGATCGGGCCACCCGGATGCTCGCCACGGCCGTCGAAGATGTTGCCGAGCTCATTGACCAGGCCGCCGCCGGCCTTGTACCAGATCACCCCGAGCAGCGCGATCATCACCAGATAGACCAGCGGGCCGGCCCAGTTGAGGAAGTTGGTGATCCAGTCGAAGCCGCGCAGGAAGAGGCCGAGTTGGAACACGCACACGATCGCGTACGACACCCAGTCGACCGCGTTCATGCCGAGGAAGGTGCCGCCGCCCGGGTTGTCGAGCAGCGCATTGAACAGCAGCGCGAGCGCGGTCGAGGCGAAGTAGGTCTGCACGCCGTACCAGAAGATGGCGACGATGCCGCGGATCAGCGCCGGGAAGTTGGCCCCGCGCACGCCCATCGAGGCGCGCGCGATCACCGGGTAGGGAATGCCGTACTTCACGCCCGGCTTGCCGGTGAGGTTGACCAGCACGTTGACGATGATGCCGGCGAGGATGATGCCGGCGAACACGGTCCAGCCGTTGAGGCCGTAGGAGATGAACAGCGTGGCCGCCAGCGTGTAGCCGAACAGGCTCTGGATGTCGTTGGACCACACGTTGAAGATCTCGAACCAGCCCCACTTGCGCTGCGCGGGCGGCAGCGGCGCGAGGTCCGAGTTATAGAGGCTGGGATCCATGTGCTGGATCCTGAGGTCGATCTTTTCGTTTTCCATGTCTGTCTCCATGACCGCCGAGGCGGTATCAGCTTGTAGGCTTCGAGGCGGCCCGCGAACCTCGCGGACCCTGTGGGAGCAACTGTCTGTGGGAGCGGGCCTGCCCGCGAATGTCGCGGACTCGAGCGCTGTATTCGCGGGCAAGCCCGCTCCCACGGAAGACCTCGCGGATCAATGGGGTCTGACCCCATTGAAATCACATCTCGCGCACCGAGCTCGCCGCCGGCCTGCGCACCGATGGTCTGGGCACGGTGATCGGTGGCATGTTCAGCACCTTCCCCTACACCAGCTTCTCGCAGAACGTCGGCCTGGTGGGCGTGACCGGCGTGAAGAGCCGCTGGGTGTGCGTGGCGGCGGGCGCGATCATGATCGTGCTCGGCATGCTGCCCAAGATGGCCGCGCTGGTGGAGTCGGTGCCGACTTTCGTGCTCGGCGGCGCCGGCCTGGTGATGTTCGGCATGGTGGCGGCGACCGGCATCCGCATCCTCGCCAACGTCGACTTCAAGGGTAACCGCAACAACCTGTACATCGTCGCGCTGTCGATCGGCTTCGGCCTGGTGCCGCTGGTGGCGCCGCGCTGGACCCAGCACATGGCCCACGGCCTGCACCCGCTGCTCGAGTCGGGCATCCTGCTGACGGCGATCTCGGCGGTGGTGCTGAACCTCTACTTCAATGGCGGCCGCGAGGACAAGGCGGGCGCGATCGAAGCGGCGAAGGCTGCAGAAGCGCACTGACCGGAGCGCGGCCGGCACGCCGGCCGCGCATTTACACGGGATGCAAGCGGAAAGGGGGCCAGCGGCCCCCTTTCTTCGTTTACGCCCTGGGCAATCGGCCGTCGACACGCCGCCGCTGCCTGCCCGGGCTCACTTCATCATCGCCACCAGCCCGAGCGTGATCGACGGGAAGGCGACCAGCAGCAGCAGGCGCAACAGGTCGATGCCGACGAAGGGGAACAGTCCGCGGAAGATCGCGCCCAGTCTGACGTGCGGCAGGGCGGCCTTGAGCACGAACACGTTCATGCCGATGGGCGGCGTGATCAGCGCGATCTCGGTCACCACGACCACGATGATGCCGAACCAGATCAGGTCGAAACCATGACTCATCAGGAGGGGGAGGAAGAGCGGGACGCAGATCAGGATGATCGCCAGCGACTCCATCACGCAGCCCAGCAGCAGGAAGATGAGCAGGATCGCCGCCAGGGTCTGGTACGGGCCGAGTCCAGCCTGCTGGACGAGCTCCAGGATGCCTTCGCCCAGACCGGAGAACGAGATCAGCTTGGCGAACAGCAGCGCGCCGAACAGCACGCTGTAGAGCATCACCGAGGTGGTGGCGGTCTCGACGAAGATCTGGCGGAAGCTCTGCCAGGTCATCCGACGCTGCCCGATCGACAGAATCAGCGCCAGGCCGGCACCCAGGCCCGCAGCCTCGGTGGCGGTGAAGAGCCTGCCATAGAGGCCGCCGATGATGACCACGAAGAGCAGGGTGAAGGGCCACACGCCGCGCAGGGAGCGCAGCTTCTCGGCGGTGGTCGTGCGCTCGCCACGCGGGGCGTCCTGCGGGCTGATGCAGGCGATGGCGTAGACCACGCCCAGGTACATCAGCAGGCCGAGGATGCCCGGTATTACCGCGGCGACGAACAGGTCGCCGATGTTGGTCTGGGTGAGGATGCCGTAGATCATCAGGATGATGGACGGCGGGATCAGGATGCCGAGCGTGCCGCCGGCAGCGATGGTGGCCGAGGCGAGCTGGTCCGAGTAGCCGTAGCGCTTCATGCTCGGGTAGGCGACCTTGGACATCGTGGCGGCAGTGGCCAGGCTCGAGCCGCACACCGCACTGAAGCCGGCACAGGTGACCATGGTCGACAGCGCCAGCCCGCCACGCACCGGGCCGAGGAAGGCGTTGGCGGCGCGGAACAGGTCGTCGGAGATGCCGGAGCGGGCGAGGATGTTGCCCATCAGGATGAACATCGGCACCACGGCCAGTTCGTACGAGAACACGGCTTCGGAGATCGTCAGCGGCACCAGCGAGCGCGCAACGTCGAAGCCCATGACGACGCTGATGCCGGCGAGCGACACCGACAGCAGCGCGAAGGCCAGCGGCACCCGCAGGAAGGCCAGCACCAGCACGGCCAGCAGGGAAAGGAGACCGACGGTCATTTGGCACGCTCCTCGGTGGTGTGGGAATGGGACACGTGGGGATGCGAGGGGGGCGCGCCGAAGCAGCCCAGCAGTGCGGCCAGGGCCGACAGCAGCGAGGTGAATGAGATGAAGGCGTACATGCCGCTGCGCGGGATCGACAGCGCCTGGCTGATCTCCTGGATCTCGCTGGCCTCGATCGCGGCGTTGAAGAATTCGTAGGCGATCAGCAGCAGCACCAGGGTCATCAGCAGCGCGATCAGCCGGTGCCACCACGCCATTGCGGGCTTCATCAGGTACTTGTCGAACAGGTCCACCGCCAGGTGTCCGCGCGCAGCGGTCAGCAGCGGCAGGCCGCAGAACACCATGATCGCCATCAGGTGCTCGGTGGCGTCGTGGGCGCCGAAGACGGGGGTGCCGAACAGCCGGCGACCGATGACGTCGGCAAAGGTGAGCAGGACCATGCCCAGCAGCGTGAGGATGAGCAGCGCCTCGACGCCCTTGCGGAGGCGGGACAGATACGCGTCCATGTGATTCTCCTTGTGGGTGTGGCCGGCCGGAGCCGGCCACGTCCGGGATCAGCGGGCGATCAGTTGCCGGCGTGGGACTTGTAGCGCTGCTCGAAGAACTCGAGCATCTCCATCGGCTTGTCGACACCGTAGCTCGGGCCTTCGGCCGCCCAGTCGGCGAGCATGCGCTCGCGCACCGCGCCGATGCGCTCGAACAACGCCTCCGAGGGCGCGTTGAAGCTGTGGCCCTCGGCGCGCAGCTTGGCCTCGCCGGCCTGGTTCTGCACATCGAAGCGCTGGCCCCACAGGCGCGACAGCTTCTCGCCCGACACGCTCATGATCGCCTTGCGGTCGGCCTCGGAGAGCTTGTTCCACTTGCCCTCGTTGATGGCGATGAAGAAGGACGCATCGTAGAAGCCGCCGGGGACGATGGTGTGATGCTTGAGCTTTTCCTCGACGCGGAAGTTGATCACCGACTCGATGGTGTGCAGCGAGGCATCGACCACGCCGCTTTCGAGCAGCTCGTAGGCCTTCGGGCCCGGCCCGGCGACGGGCACCGCGCCGAGGTCCTCGAGCAGGCGCTTCTGGATCGGGCCGCCCATGCGCACCTTCTGGTTCTTGAGGTCGTCGGGCTCGATGATGTTCTTGCTGCCGTGATGGATCTGGCCGCCGCCGAAGAGGCCGACGCCGAGCATGACCACGCCCTCGAAGGCCGGCTTGCCGGCGAGGTACTTCTCGTAGGTCTCCCACAGCGCCACCGAGGAGGCTTCCGCGTTGGTGCCGATGAAGGGCATCTCCGAGAACCACAGCGCCTTGAAGCGATCGGGCTCGTAGGTGAAGTTGCCCCAGGTGATGTCGGCGATGCCCTTGCGCGCCAGCTCCCAGTGCTGGGCGGGGCCGCCGACCGGCTTGGGCAGGATGCGGACGTCGACGCGGCCCTCGGTGACGCGCTTGACGTCCTCGATCCAGGGCTGGAAGACCTCGGGGGTCAGGAAGTGGGTGGGCGACACCCAGCTCGACATGGTCAGGGTGGTGGCGGCCTGGGCGGCCGGCATGCCGGCGCCGGTGGCGATGACGAAGCCGGCGGACAGGGTAGCCAGGAGTTTGCTGAGTTTCATGTTGCCTCCGTACAGGGTTTAGTTATGGAAATACTGCTCGACCAGGCCGACCCACAGCCGGGCGCCCACCGCGAGGCAGGCATCGTTGAAATCGTAGTGCGGGTTGTGAACCATGCAGCCGCCCGCCCACTTGCCGTCGGCGTGGCCGTTGTCGCCGTTGCCGACCAGCACGTAGCAGCCCGGCACGCGCTCGAGCAGGAAGGCGAAATCCTCGCTGCCGGTGAGCGGCTGGGCATCGGCGAACACATGTGCGGCGCCGAAGGTCCTGCGTGCGACATCGACCGCGAAGGCGGTCGGCCCGGCGGCGTTGATCAGCACCGGGTAGCCGCGCTCGTAGCGGATCTCGCTGGTGCAGCCGTAGGCGCGCGCCTGGTTCTCGGCCAGTTCGCGGATACGCTGCTCGACGAGGTTGCGGACGTCGGGGTCGAGGGTGCGCACGCTGAGCTCGAGTTCGGCGGTCTCGCCGATCACGTTGTAGGCCGAGCCCGCCTGCATGCGCCCGACGCTGATCACCGCGGCGAGGTTGGGATTGACGTTGCGACCGACGATGGATTGCAGCCCGAGCACGGTCGCCGCCGCCGGCAGGGTCGGATCCACCGCCATGTGCGGCATGCCGCCATGGCCGCCGCGGCCGACGAAGCGGATCAGCACCTTGTCCGAGGAGGCCATGAAGGCGCCCGGACGAACGTGGACCTCGCCGACCGGGATGCCCGGGAAGTTGTGCATGCCGAAGATGGCGTCGCAGGGGAAGCGCTCGAACAAGCCTTCGTCGATCATGCGCCGCGCGCCACCGCCGCCGCCGAGTTCCTCGGCGGGCTGGAAGATCAGCACCAGCGTGCCATTGCCCGCCAGCAGACCCTTGCGCGCGCGCTCGGCCAACGCCTGGGCGGCACCGAGCAGCATCGCGGTGTGGCCGTCGTGGCCGCAGCCGTGCATCTTGCCCGGGATGACGCTCGCCCACGGCAGGCCGGTCATCTCCTGCACCGGGATGGCGTCCATGTCGGCGCGCAGCCCGATGGTGCGCCCGCTGCCGTCGCCGACGCGCAGCACGCCCACCACACCGGTGACGGCGATGCCGGTGTGCACCTCGTAGCCCCAGGCGCGCAGCCGCTCGGCCACCAGCGCGCTGGTGGCGTGCTCCTCGAAGCCGAGCTCCGGGTTGCGGTGGATGGCATGGCGCCACACCTTCATCTGCTCGGTATCGATCTCGGGCGCAACAGCTGCTTGGGTGCTCATCTGGCTCACCAATAGAATTAGTTCATGTCCAGATATTAAGAACTTGATGCGAACACCGTAAGGCGATATTTTTTCGTGGATGACAACCAGGAGAGTTCATTAAGCCCATGAAGGACCACCAGTTGCGAGCGCTCGTGCAGGTGGCGGATAGCGGCTCGATCCGCGCCGCGGCGCGGGCGATGAACCTGAGCCAGAGCGCCTTGACCAAGGCGCTGCGCGAGCTGGAGGAGGATGTCGGCGCCGAGCTGCTGCAACGTAGCTACAAGGGCATCGGCTTCACGCCCGAAGGCACCGCACTGCTGATTCGTGCCCGCCTCGTGCTGGCGACGATCGAGAAAGCACGCGCCGAGATCCGCCAGATGCGCGGCGGCGCGGGCGCACACGTCAAGGCGGCGATCACCCCGCTGGTCACGGCAACCGTGATGCCACGGGTACTGGCCGCGTTCCGCAAGGCGCAGCCGGAAGCCGAACTCACCTTCCACGAGGGGCTGCTGGTGACGGCCCTGCCCGGGCTGATCGAGGGCACCCTCGATTTCGCGGTCGCGCTCGCCTCGCCTCAGGATCTGCCCTACGAGATCGAGTTCGAACCGCTGACCGACATCGAGGCCATCCCCTTCGTGAACCTCGGCCATCCCCTTGCCGAGGCGCGCGACTGGGCGGCGGTCGCCGGCGCCGAATGGGTGCTGAACCTGAGCGCCGGGAGCCAGAGCATGAACCTGGTCGGCTGGCTCGAACAGCATGGCCTGCCGGCGCCGAGCCGCATCCTGCACTGCTCGTCGCCCTTCCTGATCCTCGAGCTCGCCCGCCGCAACGAGCTGATCGGCTACGGGCCAAAGGTGCTGATCACCGATCCGCAGGTCGGCGTCGGCCTGCGCCCGCTGCCGCTTCAGCCGCTGCCGCCCACCATGCCGCTTGGCCTGCTGACCCAGCGCGGGGTGCCGCTCGGCAGCGCGGCGAAGAAGCTCGCCAACCTGTTCCGCCGCGAACTCGAAGCCCGGCGACCGGCCGCGACACAGCCCTGAACCGCCCCCCGCACGCCCAGCCTCAGCCCTCCCAGTAGCCCTCGCGCTGGTAGATCGCCTTCAGGTGGTCGATGAAGCGGCGCACCTTGGCCGGCAGGTGGCGCTGCTGCGGATACACCGCCTGGATGTCGTAGCTCGGTACCGCGAACTCGTCGAGCACGGTGACCAGCTCGCCGCGCTTGAGCTCGGCTTGGATCTCCCAGGTCGAGCGCCAGCCCACGCCCAAGCCCTGCTTCACCCAGCCATAGAGCAGTTCGCCGTCGTTGCAGGCGAGGTCGCCCTCGACGCGCACCGCGAACAGCTTGCCCTCGCGCAGGAAGGACCAGCCGCGCTGCTGGCCGCCGGCGAGGTTGAAGGCGAGGCAGTTGTGGCGGACCAGGTCCTCGGGCTGGCGCGGGATGCCGTGGCGCTCGAAATAGTCGGGCGTGCCGCACACCACGCGGCGGTTGGGGAACAGGCGCACGGCGACGTAGTTGGGGTCGGTGACCTCGCCGATGCGGATCGCCATGTCGTAGCCCTCGCGCACCAGATCGACCACGCTGTCGGTGAAGTTGAACGACATGCGCAGCTCGGGATGCTGGGCCCTGAACGCAGTCGCGTGCGGGGCAACGTGGCGGCGGCCGAAGGCGGCCGGCGCGGAGACGACGAGGTGGCCGCGCACCAGGTCGCGCCCGGCGCTGACCGCACGCTCGATCTCGTCGAATTCGCGCAGCAGGCTGCGGCTCTGGTCGAGGAACTGCTCGCCCAGCTCGGTGAGGGTGAGGCCGCGCGTCGAGCGGTGCATCAGCTTGACCCCCAGCCGACGCTCGAGCGCGTCCAGCCGGCGTCCCATGACGACCGGCGTCACCCCTTCGACCAGCGCGGCCGCGGCAAAGCTGCCCTTCTCGGCGACGAGGGTGAAACTGCGGATTTCGGTGTAGCGGTCCATCGCGTCCTCCGGCGTAGGCCCGATGTTAGCCGCTGGCACCGGCGCGCGCGATCGAGCGGCACGCGCGGGCGCGCCGGCCCCTAGGCGGTAAAGACGCTCGCGGCCTCGTCCTCGAGCGCCGGCCCGTCGACCTCCACCTTGCGCTTGCCGTGCGCGAGCACCTCGCGGCACCCCAGCCGCAACTCATCGTTCGAGGGCGGCAGCAAGGCGTAGTTGCGCTCGCTGCCGAGTGCATACACGAGCCGCCGGACGCCGCTCCAGAACACGGCCCCGGCGCACATCGCGCAGGGTTCGGCGCTCGCATAGAGGGTGGCGCCGGCCAACGTGGCGGCATCGAATCGCTCGCTGGCGACCCGCACCAGGTTCGTCTCGGCATGGCCGGTGCTGTCGCGGCCGGTGACCTGATCGTTCTCCGCCTCGGCCAGCACCCGCCCATCTGCGTGGACGAGGACCGCACCGTAGGCGCCGTTGCCCTTTGCACGCGCCTGGCGCGACAGCTCGATCGCCCTGCGCAGATATCGAATGTCGTCCTGATCGATCTTGCTCATTCTCAAGCTCCCCGTATCGAAACACGGGCGCCGGCCGCCCCGACTGCGTGCCGCGGCGGCTCGCCCGCCCCGCCGATTCTAGGCTCTGATCCGGCGCGGGCCATTCGCATCGCTGATATTGCATATCAGCCCGGCAGATCGCGATCACGCCCAGCTGCGGCAAAACCATCCCGTTCGATACCTGAAGTACCGATAGAAGCGACGAATGCTGGGATTCTTGTATGCCGGCTGCGCGCCTAATCTTGCGCCATCCCCCAACCAAACCTGGCACTGGAGACAAAGATGGCCCGTATGAGAGCAGTGGATGCCGCCGCGGCGGTGATGCGCAAGGAAGGTGTGAGCACGGTGTTCGGCGTGCCCGGCGCCGCGATCAACCCGCTGTATTCGGCGATGAAGAAGAATGGCGGATTCCACCACGTCCTCGGCCGCCACGTCGAGGGCGCCTCGCACATGGCCGAGGGCTACACCCGCGCCAACCCGGGCAACATCGGCGTGTGCATCGGTACCTCGGGCCCGGCCGGCACCGACATGATCACCGGCCTGTACTCGGCCTCCGCCGACTCGATCCCCATCCTGTGCATCACCGGCCAGGCGCCGCGCGCCCGCCTGTACAAGGAAGACTTCCAGGCCGTCGACATCGAGTCGATCGCCAAGCCCGTCACCAAGTGGGCGGTGACCGTGCGCGAGCCGGCGCTGGTGCCGCGCGTGTTCCAGCAGGCCTTCCACATCATGCGCTCCGGCCGTCCCGGCCCGGTGCTGATCGACCTGCCCTTCGACGTGCAGATGGCCGAGATCGAGTTCGACATCGACACCTACGAGCCGCTGCCGGCGTACAAGCCCGCCGCCACCCGCGCCCAGGCCGAGAAGGCGATGGCGATGCTGAACGCCGCCGAGCGTCCGCTGATCGTCTCCGGCGGCGGCGTGATCAACGCCAACGCCGAGGCCCGTCTGCAGGAATTCGCCGAGCTCACCGGCGTGCCGGTGATCCCGACCCTGATGGGCTGGGGCACGATCCCCGACGACCACCCGCTGATGGCCGGCATGGTGGGCCTGCAGACCTCGCACCGCTATGGCAACGCCACCATGCTGGCGTCGGACTTCGTGTTCGGCATCGGCAACCGCTGGGCCAACCGCCACACCGGCTCGGTCGAGGTGTACACCGAAGGCCGCAAGTTCGTGCATGTGGACATCGAGCCGACCCAGATCGGCCGCGTGTTCGGCCCCGACTACGGCATCGTCTCCGACGCCGGTGCGGCGCTCGACCGCCTGCTCGAGGTGGCGCGCGAGATGAAGACCGCCGGTCAGCTCCCCGACCGCAGCGCCTGGGTCGCCGAGTGCCAGCAGCGCAAGCGCACGATGCAGCGCAAGACGCACTTCGACGACACGCCGATGAAGCCGCAGCGTGTGTATGAGGAGATGAACCGCGCCTTCGGCAAGGACACCTGCTACGTCAGCACGATCGGCCTGTCGCAGATCGCCGCCGCGCAGTTCCTGCATGTGTACAAGGCGCGCCACTGGATCAACTGCGGCCAGGCCGGCCCCCTGGGCTGGACGGTGCCCGCCGCGCTCGGCGTGTGCGCCGCCGACCCGCAGCGCAAGGTGGTGGCGATCTCGGGCGACTACGACTTCCAGTTCATGATCGAGGAGCTCGCGGTGGGGGCGCAGTTCAAGCTGCCCTACATCCACGTGCTGGTGAACAACGCCTACCTCGGCCTGATCCGCCAGTCACAGCGCGGCTTCGACATGGACTATTGTGTGCAGCTCGCGTTCGAGAACATCAACGCGCCGGAAACCGAGGGCTACGGCGTCGATCACATCAGCGTGGTCGAGGGCCTGGGCTGCAAGGCGATCCGCGTGCGCAAGCCGGAGGAGATCCAGCCCGCCTTCGCCCAGGCGAAGCAGTGGATGGAAGAGTTCCGCGTGCCGGTGGTGGTCGAGATCATCCTCGAGCGCGTGACCAACATCTCGATGGGCACCGAGATCAACGCCATCAACGAGTTCGAGGAACTCGCCGAGAAGGGCGCCGACGCCCCGACCGCGATCTCGATGCTCGACTGAGCGCAGCCCGGGGGCGGCACGTCCGCTCCCGCAGGCCGCCCTCGCCCGCAACAGAAAACCGGAGAAACCGACATGCCGAAGTTCAACGCCAACCTCACCATGCTGTTCAACGAAGTCCCCTTCCTCGACCGCTTTCAGGCGGCGGCGGAGGCCGGCTTCAAGGGCGTGGAGTACCTCTTCCCCTACGCCTTCGACAAGGACGCGCTCGCCGAGCGCCTGGTCAAGCACGGCCTGGTGCAGGTGCTGCACAACCTGCCGGCGGGCAACTGGGAAGGTGGCGAACGCGGCATCGCCTGCCATCCGGACCGCGTCGGCGAGTTCCAGGACGGCGTCGGGCGTGCGATCGAATACGCCACCGCACTCGGCTGCAAGCAGGTGAACTGCCTCGCCGGCATCGCTCCGGCCAATGTCGATGCGGACACGGTGCACGCGACCTTCGTCGCCAACCTGCGCTTCGCCGCCGCCAAGCTCAAGGAAGCAGGCATCCGCCTGCTCGTCGAGCCGATCAACACCTGGGACATCCCGGGCTTCTACCTCAACCGCACGGCGCAGGCGATCGCGCTGATCGAGGAAGTCGGATCAAGCAACCTGTACCTGCAGCACGACATCTATCACATGCAGCGCATGGAGGGCGAGCTCGCCAACACCATCGCCAAGCACCTGCCGAAGATCGCGCACATGCAGATCGCCGACAACCCGGGGCGCAACGAGCCCGGCACCGGCGAGATCAACTACGCCTGGCTGTTCCGCTTCATCGACCAGCTCGGCTACGACGGCTGGATCGGCTGCGAATACAAGCCCGCCGCCGGCACCCGCGAGGGCCTGGGCTGGATCAAGGCGCTCGCCGGCTGAGCGCTTCGGATCAATGGGGTCAGACCCCATTGATCTTCTTTCATCGATTTCGAAGACATCAGGAGACAGCAACATGGCAAACATCGGATTCATCGGCCTCGGCATCATGGGCGCCCCCATGGCGGGCCATCTGCTGAAGGGCGGACACAGCGTGTTCACCTACACCCATGGTGACACCCCGGCCACCTTGCTCGAGGCTGGCGCCCAGCCCTGCGCCAACGGCGCCGAGGTCGCGCGCAAGGCGGACATCATCATCACCATGGTGCCGGACACGCCGCACGTCGAGGACGCGCTGTTCAACCCCGAAGGCGTCGCCGCCGGCCTGTCGAAGGGCAAGATCGTGGTGGACATGAGCTCGATCTCGCCGGTCGCCACCAAGGAATTCGCCAAGCGCATCAACGCGCTCGGCTGCGAGTACCTCGATGCGCCGGTGTCTGGTGGCGAGGTCGGCGCCAAGGCCGCCAGCCTGACCATCATGGTCGGCGGCAGCGAGGCCGCCTTCGACAAGGTGAAGCCGCTCTTCGAGCTGATGGGCAAGAACATCACGCTCGTGGGCGGCAACGGCGACGGCCAGATCACCAAGGTCGCCAACCAGATCATCGTCGCCCTCAACATCGAGGCCGTCGGCGAGGCCCTGCTGCTCGCCGCCAAGGCCGGCGCCGACCCGGCCAAGGTGCGCCAGGCGCTGATGGGCGGCTTCGCCAACTCGCGCATCCTCGAGGTGCACGGCGAGCGCATGGTCAAGCGCACCTTCGACCCGGGTTTCCGCATCGAGCTGCACCAGAAGGACCTCAACCTCGCGCTCACCACCGCACGCCAGCTCGGCGTGTCGCTGCCCAACACCGCCACCGCGCAGGAACTGTTCAACGCCTGCAGCGCGCACGGCGGCTCGAAGTGGGACCACTCGGCGATGGTGCGTGCGCTCGAGAAGATGGCCAACTTCGAGATCGGGCAATGAGCGGTCGCTGAGCGACCAGCCCGATCGAGTTCCGAGCCGTTCGTCCAGGCCGGCGCGTCGCGTCCCCGGGGCCGCGCGCCGGCCACCCCACCCCCAGAGCAGAAAGCGCCGGCAACGACCGGCGCACCCCCCGGGCGGCACGTTCTCCCCGACGTGCCGCCCACCCACGAAGGAGTTCACGATGCGTCATCTCGCCATCGAAGTCGGTTCGTTCCGCTTTGTCGCCCGCATGGAGCAGGCCGCCGCGCCCAAGACCTGTGCAGCCTTTCTCGAGCTGCTCCCGTTCTCGAACCAGGTGATCCATTCGCGCTGGAGCGGCGAGGCGGTGTGGGTGCCGCTCGGCGAGTTCGACACCGGGCTCGGCTTCGAGAACCACACCAGCCATCCCTCGCGCGGCGACATCCTGCTCTATCCGGGCGGCTTCTCCGAGACCGAAATCCTGTTCGCCTACGGGAGCAGCTGCTTCGCCAGCAAGATGGGCCAGCTCGCCGGCAACCACTTCCTGACCGTCGTGGAAGGCGCCGATCAGCTCTACGAGATGGGCCGCACGGTACTGTGGAAGGGCGCGCAATGGATCCGCTTCACCGACCTCGGCGAACGCTGAGCGGCGAAGTCCTGCCTTGAGAGAACGTTGGAGAGACAGCACATGAAACCCACTCAAGCACTCACGCTCGCCGATGTACGGCGCGCCGCCGAAGCGGCGGAAGCCGAGGCGCGCGCCAATGGCTGGGCGGTCAGCATCGCGATCTGCGACGCCGGCGGCCACGCGCTGTGGCTGCAGCGCATGGACGGCGCGCCGCTGATGAGCGCCGCCGTCGCCCCCGAGAAGGCGCGCACCTGCGTGCTCAGCGGCAAGCCGAGCAAGGCCTTCGAGGACATGGTCAACAACGGCCGCATCGCCGCGCTGGCGATGCCGGTGGTGCCGCTCGAGGGCGGCGAGCCGATCGTCGTCGACGGCTGCGTGATCGGCGCGGTGGGCGTATCCGGCGTCAAGGCCGGCGAGGACGCCCAGGTGGCGCGCGCCGGCGTGACCGCGCTGCTTGCTTTCGCGAACGCCTGACCCGAGGAGACCCGCACATGAAACGCGAACGCAGCGCCCGCATTCTCGCCACCCTGGGGCCGGCGAGCTCGACCCGAGAACAGATTCGTGCGCTGGCCGAAGCCGGCGCAGATGTCTTCCGCCTCAACTTCAGCCATGGCAGCCACGAGGACCACGCCGAGCGCTACCGCCTGATCCGCGAGATCGAGGTCGAGATCGGCCGACCGATCGGCGTGCTGATGGACCTCCAGGGCCCCAAGCTGCGCGTGGGCCGCTTCGCCGAAGGCAAGGTGACGCTCGCCCCCGGTGCGCGCTTCCGCCTCGATCTCGACCCTGAGGCCGGCGACGCCAGCCGCGCCAACCTGCCCCATCCCGAGATCTTCGCCGCGCTCGAGACCGGCACCGAGCTGCTGCTCGACGACGGCAAGCTGCGCCTGCGGGTGGACGCCTTCGGCAGCGACTTTGCCGACACCACGGTGCTGGTGGGCGGCCCGCTGTCGGACCGCAAGGGGGTGAACGTGCCCGGCGTGGTGCTGCCGATCTCGCCCCTGACCGCGAAGGACCGCGCCGACCTCGACTTCGGGCTGTCACTCGGTGTGGACTGGGTCGCGCTGTCCTTCGTGCAACGTCCCGACGACCTGCGCGAGGCCCGCGAGCTGATCGGTGACCGCGCCTGGATCATGGCCAAGCTCGAAAAGCCCGCCGCCATCGACGAGCTCGAGCCGATCGTCGCGCTTGCCGACGGCATCATGGTGGCGCGCGGCGACCTCGGCGTGGAGCTGCCGCCGCAGCAGGTGCCCGTGCTGCAGCGCCGGATCGTGCGCGCCGCGCGCGCCGCCGGCAAGCCGGTGGTGGTGGCCACGCAGATGCTGGAGTCGATGATCACCGCCCCGGTGCCCACCCGCGCCGAGGCCTCCGACGTCGCCACCGCGATCTACGACGGCGCCGATGCGGTGATGCTTTCGGCCGAATCGGCCTCGGGCCAGTACCCGATCGAGGCGGTGTCGATCATGCACAGCATCATCTGCGAGGTCGAGCGCGACCCGGCCTGGCGTGCCGGTCTCGAAGCCAGCCACACCCCCGCCGCGGCCAACACACCCGATGCCATCTGCTGCGCGCTGCGCCGCGTCGCCGGTCTGCTCGAGCCCGCGGCCACGGTGGCCTACACCAGCTCGGGGTTCAGCGCCTTGCGCGCAAGCCGCGAGCGCCCGCAGGCGCCGATCCTGGCCCTGACCCCGCAGGCCACGACCGCGCGCCGGCTGGCACTGGCGTGGGGCGTGCATCCGGTGCCCTTCGAGGAGGTGCACGATGTCGTCGAGATGGTGGATCACGCGGGCAGATCCGCGGTCAGCCATGGCTTCGCCGGTCCCGGCGACGTCCTGGTCGTGATCGGTGGCCTGCCCTTCGGCAAGAGCGGCAGCACCAACCTGCTGCACGTGGCCCGCATCCCGGGCTGACGACGCTGCCCCCTTCAGCCATGTCGTCGAAAAAAAAGGCCCGCGGATAGCGGGCCTTTTGCGTTCAGGCGATGCGCTCGCCCGTGTTACTTCTTCCCGGCGGCGAGGCCGTTGACGATCTCCTGCTTGGCGTCCTCGACCGTGCCCCAGCCGAGCACCTTGACCCACTTGCCCGGCTCGAGATCCTTGTAGTGCTCGAAGAAGTGCACCGTCTGCTTCATCAGCAGTTCGGGCAGATCGTCGGTGGTCTGCACCTTGTCGTAGAGCGGGGTCAGCTTGGAGACCGGCACGGCGACGACCTTGGCATCGACGCCACCATCGTCTTCCATCTTCAGCACGCCGACCGGACGGCAGCGGATGACCACGCCCGGCTGCAGCGGGAAGGGCGTCACCACCAGCACGTCGACCGGGTCGCCGTCGCCGGCGATCGTGTGCGGCACGTAGCCGTAGTTGAGCGGGTAACGCATCGAGGTGCCCATGAAGCGATCGACGAAGACTGCGCCGCTGTCCTTGTCCACCTCGAACTTGATCGGATCGCCCTGAGCGGAGATCTCGATGATGACGTTGATGTCGTTCGGCACGTCCTTGCCGGCGCTGACCAGATCGAAACCCATACATCCCTCCCGTGGAAAAATTGTGCGCGGATTATAGGGGGAAACCACAATGTCTTGCACTGCACCCCCGCCCGCAGGCGCCGTCAGGCCGGCGCGTCGAACCCGGCGTCCTCCACGGCCGCGCGCAAGGCCTCGACCGAAATCCGTGCCGGATCGAAACGCACGGTCGCACTGCCCTGCTCCAGCGACACCTGCGCGTCCTCGACACCGGGCAGCGCCTTCAGCACCCCGGTCACGTTCCTGACGCAGCCGCCGCAGCTCATCCCCTCGACCTTGATCGTCACTTCGCTCATGCACCACTCCTCGTCGATGATTCGAACCCCGGTCCGCCGGGGCCTCAGGTCACGCACACCACCCCGTTCCACAGATCGCCGCCGAGCGTGGGCGCGTGGTAGAGCCCGAACAGCCCGAAGCCGAGCACGAGCAGCCCCGATGCGATCCGCACCTTGCGGTTGCGGGTGAAGTCGCGGAAACGCTTGAACAGCATGCCGGCCAGCAGCAGATTGGGCAGAGTGCCCAGGCCGAAGGCGAGCATCAGGCCGGCGCCGCGCGCGCCCGAACCGGTGACGAGCGCGGTAGCGAGGATCGAATAGGTCAGCCCGCAGGGAATGAAGCCCCACAGCATGCCGAGCGGCAGGGCCTGCCTGACCGAGCGCGCGGGGAGGAAATGGCGCGTCGCGGGCTGGATGCGGCGCCAAAGCACGTGACCGACGCGCTCGATCGGCGCCAGCAGACGCGTGAAGCCGGTCAGGTAGAGCCCGAGCGCGACCAGCATCAGGTTGGCAAGCACATAGAGCGTCATCTGCACCGGCAGCATGCCGTCGTAGAGCAGCCCGACCGAGCCGAGGAAGCCCACCCCCGCGCCGAGCGCGGTATAGGTGCCGATGCGGCCGAGGTTGTAGGCGAGGTGCAGCGGCCACTGCGGCTTGCCGCCGGGTGTCTGCACCTGCATGGTGAGCGCACCGACGATGCCGCCGCACATCGACACGCAATGCGTCCCGCCCAGCAGGCCGATGAGGAAGACGGCGAGATAACCGGTTTCAGGCATTGAAAAACGAGGCCCCGCTGAAGATGCGAGGCCTCATTCTACGCTCGTGAGCCGCGGTCTTCAGATCACGCGCGAGTAGCGCTGGCGCTCGCGGTCGGCGCGCAGATAGCGGTCGAACACCATCGCGATGCCGCGCACGAGCAGGCGGCCGCCGGGCTGCACGCTGATCCAGTCGCCTTCGATCTTCACCAGCCCCGCCTTCTCCATCTCCGCGAGGTCGGCAAGCTCTTCCGCAAAGTATTCGCGGAAGTTGATCAGGTGGGCGATCTCGATCGACTGCATCGACAGCTCGAAGTGGCACATCAGCGCCTGGATGATCGCGCGCCGCAACAGGTCGTCGGCGGTGAGCTCGATGCCGCGCAGCACCGGCAGCTCGTCGCGGTCGAGCGCATCGTAGTACTCGTCCAGGGTCTTCACGTTCTGCGCATACACCGGCCCGATCTTGCCGATCGCCGACACGCCGAAGGCGAGCAGGTCGCACTCGGCCTGGGTGGAGTAGCCCTGGAAGTTGCGATGCAGCCGACCCTGGCGCTGGGCGACGGTGAGCTCGTCGTCGGGCTTGGCGAAATGGTCCATGCCGATGTAGACGTAGCCGGCCTCGGTGAGGCGGCGGATGCCGAGCTGCAGCAGCTGCAGCTTGGTGTCGGCGGTGGGCATGTCGCCGCTGTTGATGCGGCGCTGGGGCTTGAAGAGGCCGGGCAGGTGCGCGTAGCTGTAGAGCGAGATGCGATCGGGCGAGATCGCGAGCACCTGCTCCAGCGTGCGGTTGAAGCTGATCACGTTCTGCTTGGGCAGGCCGTAGATCAGGTCCATGCTCACCGACTTGAAGCCGGTCGCGCGCGCCGCATCGATGACGAGCTTGGTCTCGTCGTAGCTCTGGATGCGATTGACCGCCGCCTGCACGTCCTCGGCAAAGTCCTGCACGCCCACGCTCATGCGGTTGAAGCCGAGATCGGCGAGCAGCTTGACGGTGTCGAAATCGACCTTGCGCGGATCGACCTCGATCGAATACTCGCCGTTGGGGACCAGCGTGAAGTGCTCGCGCACCGAGGCCATCAGCTCGCGCATCTCGTCGTGCGACAGGAAGGTCGGCGTCCCGCCGCCGAGATGCAACTGCGTGACCTGGCGGCTTCCCTCCAGGCAAGCCGCTTGCATCGCAATCTCTTTCGCCAGATATTTCAGGTACTTGGCGGAGCGCCCATGATCCTTGGTGATGATCTTGTTGCAGGCGCAGTAGTAGCAGATCGTGTTGCAGAACGGGATGTGGAAGTATAATGAGAGCGGTTTGCTTACGCCGCCCACGGCTCGTTTGGCGAGCCAGGACTTCAGCGCCTCGGCATTGAAGGCCTCGACGAAGCGATCCGCCGTCGGATAGGAAGTGTACCGCGGTCCGTTGATGTCGAATCTACGGATGAGTTGCGGATCGAAGATGAGTTCGTTCTGGCTTTTCATGATCTTGCTGCGGCAGTGTGTGCCGAACAATGGCAGAACACCGTATTTTTTTGGTTGACGTGGGTCAACGGGCATGACTTGAAAGTCCGCTCGCGCCCATGTCGGCGTCTTTCGTCGGGGAAGCAGGATTATCGTGCAGATGAGGGCAACCGTGCCAATTACCGTGAACGGGTTGAAGACTGCCTGTTCGCAGTGCAACCTGGTCGAGCTTTGCCTGCCCTTCGGCATGTCCGACAGCGAGTTGAGCCGTCTCGACGAGCTCGTGGGCGCGCGGCGCAAGGTCAAGCGCCAGCAGAACCTCTACCGGGCAGGCGACCCCTTCGAGGCGATCTACGCGATCCGTGCGGGCTCGTTCAAGACCGACGTGCTGCTGGAGGACGGCCGGGAGCAGGTCACCGGCTTCCAGATGACCGGCGAGATCCTCGGCCTCGACGGCATCAGCACCGAGGCCCACAGCTGCAATGCCGTCGCCCTCGAAGACAGCGAGGTGTGCGTGATCGCATACGACAAGCTCGAGCAGCTCTCGCACGAGATCGACGGACTGCAGCTCCAGTTCCACAAGGTCATGAGCCGCGAGATCGTGCGCGACCACGGCGTGATGATGCTGCTCGGCTCGATGCGCGCCGAGGAGCGCCTGGCCGCCTTCCTGCTCAACATGTCGCAGCGCTTCAACGCGCGCGGCTTCTCGTCGCAGGAGTTCAACCTGCGCATGACGCGCGAGGAGATCGGCTCCTATCTCGGGCTCAAGCTCGAGACCGTGTCGCGCGCGTTCTCGCGCTTCCAGGAAGACGGGCTCATCTCGGTTCAGCAGAAGCACGTGCTGCTGCTCGACCCTGCCGGACTGAAGAGGCTGATCCAGCACCAGCAGGGCGTGCGCTGAGATCGGTGGCCGCCTCAGGCCAGGAAGCCGGCGACCTGCTTGGTGAAGGCCACCGAGACGATCCACGCATAGACGAGCAGCGCCGCGGTGAAGGCGGTGATGCGCATGCCCATGGTGCGCCCGCGCTTGAGGGCGAGGGTACCGAGCAGGATGTAGGCAAGCAGACCGAGAACCTTTGCGGTGACCCAGCCGGCCGCAAACGGGTACTGCTGGATCATCACGGCGAGCGTGATCGCAGACAGCAGCAGCAGGCTGTCGATGACGTGCGGCAGCACCCGGGTCAGGCGGTGCTGCAGCAGCGGGCTGCCGGTCATCATCCACAAGCCGCGCAGCAGGAAGCCTGCCGCACTGAGGGCGACGCAGGTGACGTGAAGGTGCTTGATCGCGTAATACATTCGTTCTCCTCTCGATAGCCGGCCCGAGAGCCGGGAGCAGCCGGCAGCGAGCCGGCTCGATTAAAATTGCGACGCCTTACGGAGAGTCCATTCGATGCCCCCCCACGCCCAGCTCGACATTCCGTCCCTGCTCAAGCGCATTCCGCTCTTCAGCGAGCTTTCGGACGCCGACATCCAGCGCGTCACCCGCTACACCCGCGACCGTCACGTCGCGCGCGGCGAGGTCTTGTTCCAGCGCGGAGACCAGCCGCACGGCTTTTACTTCGTCGTCTCCGGACAGGTCAAGCTCGCGTTCTCCTCGCCTCAGGGCACGGAGAAGGTCGTCGAGATCGTCGGTCCGATGCAGAGCTTCGGTGAGGCGGTGATGTTCATGAACCATCCCTACCCGGTGTTTGCCGAGGCACTCAGCGAGACCGTCCTCGTTCACGTCGGCCAGGCGGTGGTGAGCGAGCTCATCGATCAGGACTCCACCTTCGCCCATAAGTTGCTCGCCGGCATGGCGATCCGCCTCCATGGTCTGATCCAGGACGTCGAGACCTACTCCCTGCGCTCGAGCACCCAGCGCGTGATCGGCTACCTGCTGCAGGTGGCCGACAGCGACACGCCGTGCGAGATTGCCCTGCCCACCAGCAAGCAGGTGATCGCCTCGCGCCTCAACCTGACGCCCGAGACCCTGTCACGGATCTTTCACGACCTCAGCGAGGCCGGCCTCATCAGCGTGGCGGGCAAACGCATCACCTTGCGCGATCCCGCGCGGTTGTCGCGCTACAACGCTTGACCGACCGGCCGGAACGCATCCCGGCCGCTCAGGACAGGACAGAAGACACGCCTGGCGCGGCGACCTCGACGCCGCGCCAGCCGAGATCGCGCTCGATGCACCCGGCTAGGGCAGCGGCCGCGGTCGGCTCGCCATGCACCACGAAGGTACGCCGGGGCGGTCGGCGGAAACCGCGCAGCCAGCTGAGGATCGCCGGCTGATCCGCATGCGCGGACAAGCCGCCGATGGTGTGAATGCGCGCGCGCACCGGAATGCGCTCGCCGAACAGGGTCACCTGACGGGCGCCGTCCACCAGGCGCCGACCGAGCGTGCCCGCCGCCTGGAAACCCGCGATCACGATCGCGCACTCGCGCCGGCCGATGTTGTGGCGAAGGTGGTGCTTGATCCGCCCGGCATCGCACATCCCGCTTGCCGAGATGATCACCAGTCCCCCGCGCACGCTGTTGAGCGCCATCGACTCCTCGACATCCTGGACGAAGCGGAGATTGAAGCGGTCGGCGTGCTGCCGGCTCCAGGCAAACAGTTCGCGCGTCTCGTCGTCCCACAGGTCGTCATGGCGAACCGTGAGTTCGGTGACTGCCAGCGCCATGGGCGAGTCGACCACGACGTCGAGCCGAGCGATGCGCCCTGCCCGCACCAGGTCCGCGAGCACGAAAAGCAGCTCCTGCGTCCGCCCGACTGCGAACGCGGGGATGATCACGTTGCCCCCCTGCACCTCGAGCGTGCGCCGCAACACCTCGGCCAGCTCGTCACAGGTCTCGGCGAAGGAGCGGTGCGCTCGGTTGCCGTAGGTCGATTCCACGCAAAGATAATCGGCCTCGGGGATGGGCACGGGATCCTGAAGGACCGGGCGCATCGGCTGCCCAAGGTCACCGGACACGACCAGGCGACGGGTATGCCCCCGCTCCTCGACGTCGATCTCGATGATCGAGGAGCCGAGGATGTGGCCTGCGTTGCGAAATCGGCAATGTACGCCGGCACCAGGCGCAATCATCTCGTCGAAGGCGGCGTGGCGCAGCCGTCCAAGGCTGGCGCGTGCCTGCTCGACCGTATACAGCGGCGCGAGCTCGCCGGCGCGGCCCGCCCTGCGCGCGCGCCGGCTACGCAACGCCCACTCGGCTTCCTTCTCCTGGATGTGCGCGGAATCCATCAGCATCACGCCGAGCAGATCGACGGTCGCCGCGGTGGCGAAGATCCGCCCCTTGTAGCCGAGCGCCACCAGCCTCGGCACGAGCCCGGTGTGATCGAGGTGCGCATGCGTCAGGAGAACGAAGGCGATGTCGCGTAGCTCGAAACTCAGGGCTTCGCGATTCTTGCGGTGGGCCTCCCGCCCGCCCTGGAACAGCCCGCAGTCCACGAGGAAACTGCCGCGCTCGTGATCGACTCGCAGACAGGAGCCGGTGACCTCACCCGCCGCACCCAAAAAAGTCAGCTTCATGGCACGCCTCCGAGGAAACTGCGCACGCCCGCCGAGAATCGGCGTCTGTTTGATCACGATCAATCATGGCCGGGCGCTTCACATCGCTATAATCGAATCGTGACACACAACAGGGAGCGTCCGTCATGTTCAAGCACATTCTGGTTCCGACCGACGGGTCGGCACTGTCCGAAAGCACCGTTGCACGGGCAGTTTCCTTCGCCAAGGAAGCCGGGGCACGCATCACTTTCTTCTACGCCCAGCCCGACTTTCCGATGCCGATCTATGGCGAGGGCGCGCTCATCGATCCGACCACGCCCGAACAGTTCTCCAAGTCGGCGGCGGCCGAAGCGGAAGCAATCCTTGCCAAGGCAAGAGGCGCGGCCGAGGCGGCCGGAGTCGCATCGGACAGCGACACCACGGTGAACGAGGTGCCTTACGAGGCGATCATCGACGCCGCAGACCGTCACGGCTGCGATCTCATCTTCATGGCTTCGCATGGCCGCCGCGGCATCGCCGGCCTTCTGCTCGGCAGCGAGACACAGAAGGTGCTCACGCACAGCAAGACGCCGGTTCTGGTCTACCGCTGAACGAGCGACGGCCTCAGCGCAGAACGAAAAACGGCCCGCGATCGCGGGCCGTTTTCTTTCGCTGCCAATCCGGCCGGATCAACCCTGGCCGCTCATTCCCGCCTTCCGCTCATCCTCGGCGATATGACGGCGCGCGAAGCGGTAAAGATACGCCGCCATAACGAGGATGAAGACGATCGTGAACAGGCTGAGCAGCCCGATATCACTGGTCAACAACAGTTCCCAGGCCATGACTTACCTCCTCTCCAAAGAAATCAGACATTCGGATCAATCGTGATCTCCATCTCTGCGGGGAGGAATGCGGACCCGTCCATGCGCCAGCTGCGGGCCTCGTCTTCTATGACAAACAGCCAGCGCCCGGTACTCAGGGGCGCCAGCGGGGTTTCATACACGCCGCCAGCCCCGGCGACGAGCAGTTCCTGGTCCAGCCCGCCGCGGGTGGGGTGGGCCACCGTCAGGCGGATGCTTTCGGGCAGGCTCTTGCCCTCGGCGGCCGAAAGCTCGATGCGCAGGGACTCGCTGCGCACCTTGAGCGCCGCGCGCAGACCCAGCTCACGCGCGTGCTCGACGCGTCCGATCGTCTGCACGATCGCCCGACCCTCCTTGTAGTAATCGTCCACCACCATGCCGTCGAAGGTGTTGATGGCAATCACCATGGTGATGATGCCACCCACGACCGCGGTCGCGGGGAAGGCAATCAGGAACCAGGGCCAGCCCTGGCGGTACCAGGGCTCGCGGGACTTCTCGCTGAGGGTCGAGCGCATGTTCATCGTGGTATCAGGAAGGTGGTTTCTTCCTTCAGGGTGAGCGCCGCGTCATCCTCGGCGGTCACCTGGAAGGCGATATTGTTGGCACCAGGCTGCCCCGAGTCGTAGGGCACCAGCACCTGCAGGGTCACCGTCTGGGTCGCGGCCGAGGCGACCTCGACTCGCTGTTCGCCGCCGATGCGCACCCCGGGCAGACCCGACACCTCGAGTCGGAAGGCGCGCGGCGCCTCGGTCATGTTCATGACCTGAAGCTGGTAGACGTTCTCGATCAGCCCGCCCTCGACCTCGCGACCGAGCGAGGAGCGGTCGCGGATGACATCCACGCGCAGCGGCTCGCGCGCCGCCAGCCCCCATACGAATCCGACGCAGATCAGGACCAGGACCGCGCCATAGACCAGCGTCCGCGGACGGAACACGTGCCCCAGGATCTCCTTGCTGCCCCAGTGCCGCTTCATCGCGTTCTCGGTCGAGTAACGGATCAGGCCGCGCGGGTAGTTCATCTTGTCCATGACCTGGTCGCAAGCGTCGATGCATGCGGCGCAGCCGATGCATTCGTACTGCAGACCGTCACGAATGTCGATCCCGGTCGGACAAACCTGAACACAGATGCCGCAGTCGATGCAGTCACCCTTGCTCACCGTACGCGGATCGATGCCCTTCTTGCGCGTACCGCGGGGTTCGCCGCGCTCCTCGTCGTAGGTGATGACGAGGGTATCGGGATCGAACATCACCGCCTGAAAGCGTGCGTAGGGGCACATGTACTTGCACACCTGCTCGCGCAGGACGCCGGCGAACAGGTAGGTGAAGCCCGCGTAGAAGAGGATCCAGAAGGTTTCCCAAGGCCCGAAGGTGAGCCCGTTGAAGGAGGCGAGCAGTTCGTCGAGCGGCGAGAAGTAGGCAACGAAGGTGAAGCCGGTCCACAACGCGACCACGATCCACGCCAGATACTTGCCACCACGACGCAGCGCCTTCTCGGCACTCATTGGTGCCTGATCGAGCTTCTGGCGGCGCATGTGGTCACCTTCGATCTTCTGCTCGATCCACATGAAGATCTCGGTATACACCGTCTGAGGACAGGCGTAACCGCACCAGAGCCGACCCGCGATCGCGGTGAAGAAGAACAACGCGTACGCCGAGATGATCAGCAGCAGCGCGAGGAAGAACACGTCCTGTGGCCAGAAGACCCAGCCAAAGATGTAGAACTTGCGTTCAGTGAGATGGAACAGCACCGCCTGACGGTCGTTCCAGGTCAGCCAGGGGAGGCCGTAGTAGAGGATCTGGGTGAGCCACACCAGGATCCATCGCCAGTTGGCGAATACGCCGGTCACGGCACGGACGTACAGCTTCTTGCGTGCGGCGTAGAGCGTGTCCAGGGTGGAGGAGTCTTGGGGCTTGTTCGCCGGTTTCTGCGGCGAAGGGGATGGGCTGTTCATGGCCTGTTTACCAATGACTTTTTGTTGTTCTTGTTATTTTCGAAACCCCGGGAGGACCCCCTCCTCCCGGGATGAGACTTCAGACTGCGGGCAAAACGCTTACTTCTTGCTCAGGCTCAGGACATAGGCTGCAAGGATATGGACCTTGTCCTCGCCGAGGAACTCGCCGAACGCGGGCATCTTGTTGTTGCGACCGTGCGTGATGGTCTCGGTGATGGTGGCCTCCGACGAACCGTACAGCCAGTTGTTGTCGGTAAGATTGGGCGCGCCCAGCATCGGATTGCCCTTCGCATCGGCGCCGTGGCAGGCGACGCAGTTGGACTCGAAGCCCTCCTTGCCGCGCTGCGCACGCACGGAGTCATGTGCAAGACCGTTGAGCGAGCGGACGTAGTTGGCGACGTCCTTCACGCCGTCGGCGCCGAGCGCGGGGCCGAACGGCGGCATGATGCCATTGCGGCCGTTGGTGATGGTTTCCTTGATGTTCTCCGGAGCCCCACCCCACAGCCACTCGCTGTCCGTGAGGTTCGGGAAGCTCTTCGCACCCTGCGCGGCCGCACCGTGGCACTGCTGGCAGTAGGTGAGGAACATGCGCTGCCCCATCGCCACCGCCTCGGGGTCCGCTGCGACGGCCATCACGTCCATGTCACGGTACTTGGCGAACACCGGACCGAAGCGCTCCTCGCCGGCCTTCATCTCGGCCTCGTACTGCGCCCATTGGCCGCGACCCTGGTTGAGGCTGCCAAAACCGGGATAGATCGCAAGGTAGGCGATGCCGAAGAAGATGGTGATCCAGAACAGATACATCCACCAACGCGGCAGCGGGTTGTTGTACTCGGCGAGCGTCTCGTCCCACACGTGGCCGTGCAGCTCGACCGGCCCCTTCTCGCGCTTGGTCATGTTCGACACCAGCACGAACACACAGAACAGGATGGAGAGGGCCACGAGGACCATCACATACATGTTCCAGAAACCGCTGATAAAGTCAGCCATTTGTTTTTCCCTCAAGGTCTTGCCGACCGCCCTGGGTCGGCAGGTCATCATCGCTCAGAGGCAGACGCGCCGCTTCGTCGAAACCGGCCTTCGCATGCTTGCTGTACGCCCAGGCGCAGATGGCCAGGAAGCACACCAGGCCGAGCACCGTGATCAGGCTCCGAAAGTCGTTGATATCCACAGCGCGCCCCGTCCTTACCGGAAGTTCGAAATCGCCGTACCGAGGCCCTGGAGATAGGCCACGATGGCGTCCAGCTCGGTCTTGCCCTCGAGCGCGGCCGGCGCGGCAGCGATCTCTTCCTCGCTGTACTTGTGCAGGCCGACCTTGTTGAGCGCACGCATCTTGTCCTGGATGTCGTCGGCCTTGACCGGACGATCGAGCCACGGGAATGCCGGCATGTTCGACTCCGGCACCACGTCACGCGGATTGAGCAGGTGCACGCGCTGCCACTCGTCCGAGTAGCGGCCTCCCACACGCGCCAGGTCGGGACCGGTACGCTTCGAGCCCCACTGGAAGGGGTGGTCGTAGATGAACTCGCCCGCCACCGAGTAATGACCGTAGCGCTCGGTCTCGGCACGGAACGGACGGATCATCTGCGAATGGCAGTTGTAGCAGCCCTCGCGGACGTAGATGTCACGACCAACCAGACGCACCGGGTCGTAGGGCTTGACGTCGAGCGTATTGCCCTTGCCGTCGATCGGCGAGGTGGTCGAGTGCTGGAAGAACAGCGGCACGATTTCCACCAGACCGCCCACGCTCACGGTAAGCAGCGTGAGCACGATCATGAGGAATACGTTGCGTTCGACTTTTTCGTGTTTCGATTGAGCCATGTTCTTGTTCTCCGATCAGGCGTGGGCAGCCGCAGGCGCGAGCACCGGGGCGTCGTAGGCCTTCTGGCCGGCGATGGTCTTCAGCATGTTGTAGAACATGATGAACATGCCGGTCAGGAACAGCGCGCCGCCGATGAAGCGGATGGTCCAGAACGGATAGCTGGCCTTGACGCTCTCGACGAAGGAGTAGGTCAGGGTGCCGTCCGGGTTGGTGGCGCGCCACATCAGGCCCTGCATCACGCCGGAAATCCACATCGAGGCGATGTAGAGCACGATGCCGATGGTGGCGATCCAGAAGTGGGCGTTGATCAGCTTGACGCTGTACATCTCGGTCCGGCCATAGAGGCGCGGCAGCAGGAAGTAGACCGAGCCGATCGAGATCATTGCCACCCAGCCCAGCGCGCCCGAGTGCACGTGACCGACCGTCCAGTCGGTGTAGTGCGACAGCGCATTGACCGTCTTGATCGACATCATCGGACCTTCGAAGGTCGACATGCCGTAGAAGGACAGGGAGGTGATCAGGAACTTGAGGATCGGGTCGGTACGCAGCTTATGCCACGCACCCGACAGGGTCAGCACGCCGTTGATCATGCCACCCCAGGACGGCGCGAGCAGGATCAGCGAGAACACCATGCCGACGGACTGCGTCCAGTCGGGCAGCGCGGTGTAGTGCAGATGGTGCGGGCCCGCCCACATGTAGGTGAAGATCAGCGCCCAGAAGTGCACCACCGACAGCCGGTAGGAATAGACCGGGCGGTCGGCCTGCTTGGGCACGAAGTAGTACATCATCCCGAGGAAGCCGGCGGTCAGGAAGAAGCCCACCGCATTGTGGCCGTACCACCACTGGATCATCGCGTCCTGCACGCCGGCATAGGCGGAGTAGGACTTCATCGAGGTCAGCGAGACCGGAATGGCTGCGCTGTTGACGATGTGAAGCAGCGCCACGGTGAGGATGAAGGCGCCGAAGAACCAGTTCGCGACGTAGATGTGCGAGACCTTGCGCTTGGCGATCGTGCCGAAGAAGACGACGGCGTAGGAGACCCACACGATCGCAATCAGGATGTCGATCGGCCACTCGAGCTCGGCGTACTCCTTGGAGGAGGTGTAGCCCAGCGGCAGCGTGATCGCCGCCAGCACGATGACCAGTTGCCAGCCCCAGAACGTGAAGGCCGCGAGGCCGGGGGCGAACAGCCGAGTGTGACAGGTGCGCTGCACGACGTAATACGAGGTCGCGAACAGCGCGCAGCCACCGAACGCGAAGATCACGGCGTTGGTGTGCAGCGGACGGAGCCTGCCGAAATGCAGGAATTCGTGCACGTTCAGTTCCGGCCATACGAGCTGTGCTGCGGCGATCACGCCGACCAGCATGCCCACAATGCCCCACACCACCGTCATGATGGCGAACTGCCGCACGACTTTATAGTTATAAGTCGCTTGCGATTGCATGTGAGTCACCTCTTCGTTTTAGAAACCTTTCTTGCGCAGCAACCCTGAGGCGCCACGGATCTTGCCCAACCCAGGGAGAATACCGGTGGCGCGAGTACGCAATTTGACACAGATCAACATTGTATTGCAGCACAGCAGGGGGCGGAAGCGAAAATTGGAAGATGTCCAGAAACACGCGCAAACCTGCGCCGTTATTGGGTTACAGCGATCCGGGCACTGACGCGGGAAACCGCGTCCGGACACTCGATGCGAATTCACGGACGGAATGCGCCATATTCGCAAAAAGACGCCTCAATCGAGGGGAAGGCGCGAATTCGAGGCGCAAAAAAAAGGGTGCGCATGAACGCACCCCCAACCCCAACAGAGAGACAAAAACCGGACTGACCACCGGCATGCCATGCCGGTCGATCAACATGCGTCCATTCTGCCAACCGGCATCCCCGGCGTGTTGACATAGGTCAACCCAACGTCACATTGGCGATCAGGAAGGCGCAGGTCCGTCCGTATCTCCCGCCTTCGTTTCGCCGCTGCGCTTCATCTCGCGCTCGGGCTCGCCCGCAGCATCCGGCTCGTCACGATCGTCCATCAGGAGCCGGTATGCAGGCCCCTCGAGATCGTCGAACTGGCCACTGCGCAAAGACCACCAGAACAACAGCCCGATCACGAACACGAGCACGACCGAAAGCGGAATCAGCAGGTATAGGCTCTCCATCGTCTTCTCCGCCGGTGCGCTCAGCGCTTTCCGGGAACGCCCTGCAGGCGCATTGCATTGAGCACGACCAGCAGCGAGCTCGCCGCCATGCCGATGCCGGCCATCCACGGCGTCACCAGCCCGGCCATCGCCAGCGGCACCGATGTGAAGTTGTAGGCGAACGACCACCACAGGTTCTGGCGAATGATCCGCAGCGTCTTGCGCGCGAGATCGACGCCACGCCCGAGGCTGGCCAGGTTCTCGTTGAGCAGCACGATGTCGGCCTGATTGCGCGCCAGGTCCGTGCCGCCCCCCATGGCGATCGACACATGCGCCTGAGCCAGCACCGGCGCGTCGTTTACGCCATCGCCGACCATCGCCACCACGGCGCCAGGATCCTGCTGCAGGCCGGAGATCGCCTGCTGCTTGCCCTGCGGGCTCAGTCCGCCATGTGCATCACGGATGCCGAGCATCGCTGCCATACCCTCGACCACCACCGGCGCATCTCCGGAGAGCACGCTCATGGGCACGCCCTCGCCTGCGAGGCGACGAGCCAGCGCCGGTGCCTCCGCACGCAACTGATCCCCCAGTCGAAACAATCCGAGCCAGCCCGCCCGGCTCGCCAGCGCGATCACCGTCCCACCCTGGGCAGCGAACGACTCGAGCGCCGCCGGCGCGGCCAAGCCGGCCGCCGCTGCGACGAAATCCGGGCGACCGATCCACATCGCCTCGCCCTCGACCACGCCACTCATGCCTTCGCCGGTCTGTGCGACCAGGTCGATCGCCACCGGCAACGCCTGCTCACCCGCAGCGGCGCGCAAGCCCGTTGCCACCGGGTGCTCCGAGCCCTGCTCGATCGCGGCGGCAAGACGGATCAGCGCGTCGTCGCCGCGCTCGCCGAGGGCCAGCACCTCCTCGAGCTGCATGCGGCCGTGGGTGAGCGTACCGGTCTTGTCGAAAACGAAGTGATTCGCGCGCGCCAGGGTCTCGATCGCATGCCCGCGGGTAACCAGCACACCCATGCGCGCCAGCGCATCGGTCGCCACGGTGAGCGCAGTCGGCGTCGCGAGGGAAAGTGCGCAGGGGCAGGCCACCACCAGCACCGATACGAAGACCCAAAGTGCGCGATCGGGATCGATGACGTACCAGGCGATACCGGTCAACCCCGCGAGCACCAGCAAGGTCACGATGAAATACACCGCCACCCGGTCAGCCACCGTCGCAACGCGCGGCTTCTCGCCCGCCGCGCGTTCCATCAGGCGCCGGATCGCGGCCAGCCGGGTGGCGTCGCCCACTTGCTCGACACGCAGGAGCAGGGGCGAGGACACGTTGATGCTGCCGCCGGTAAGACGGTCGCCGACGCGCTTGGGCACCGGCATGCTCTCGCCGGTGAGCAAGGCCTCGTTCGCCTCGCCAACGCCTTCGACGACCGTCCCATCGACCGGGATCACCTCGCCCGGACGCACGCGGACGACATCGCCCGGCACCAGCTCGGACGTCGGCACCCTATCCGCCGACGTCCGTTGCGGCCAGCCTGCGATGCGTTCGGCAAAGGACGGCAGCGCCTTGCCGAGTTCCTCCACCCCGCGCACCGCACGCTGACGCGCGATCATCTCGAGGTAGCGCCCGCCGAGCAGGAAGAACACGAACATGGTCACCGAGTCGAAATAGACCTCCGGCCCGTCGGTCAGCGTGGCCCACAGACTGGCGACGAAGGCGCTGCCCACGCCCACCGCGACCGGCACGTCCATGCCGAGCCGGCGCAGGCGCACGTCGCGCCAGGCACGCTGGAAGAACGGCGCGGCCGAGTACAGCACCACCGGCAGGGTGAGCAGCAGGCTGGCCCAGCGCAACAGCAGCTCGATGTCCCAGGTCATGTCGCCCTCGCCCGCCACGTAGGCCGGGAAGGCGTACATCATGACCTGCATCATGCCGAAGCCGGCGACGAACACGCGCCACAGCATCGAGCGCCGCTCGCGGTGGGCGACCTGCTCGGAGCGCTCGGCATCGTAGGGATAGGCGCGGTAGCCGATCGCCTGGATCGCCGCCAGGATGTCGGAGAGCTTGATGCTGCGCTCGTCCCAGCGCACGCGCGCACGCCGGGTGGCGTAGTTGATCTGGATCGCCGACACGCCGGGGAGGCGCGCGACGTGGTTCTCGTTGAGCCAGACGCAGGCAGCGCAGGTGATCCCCTCGAGGATCAGCGCTGCCTCGCGTTCGTGCTCGCCCACCGGACGGACGAAACTTTTCTGGAAATCGGGATGATCGAAGAGTCCGAGCTCCTGCAGCTCGGCCGGCATCGCCTCGCGCCGAGTCTCGGGCATGGCGTCGCGGTGGCGGTAGTAGTCGACCAGGCCGTTATCGACGATCGACTGGGCCACGGCCTCGCAGCCCGTGCAGCACATGCGGCGCCGGCGGCCATCGACGTTCACGTAGTGCCGCGTTTCCGACGGGATCGGCAGGCCGCAGTGATAGCAGTCGGCATCGGCTACGGCATCGGCCACGGAAACGGACGGGTCGGCTTGGGTCATGGGCACAAACGCAGAGCCGCCCCGGACGGTCGGACCGTTCGAGGCGGAACGTGGGGAAGCCCGGGTTTTAGCACATTTCGCACCCCCGGGCTATTGCGCCGCAGCATCCGCCGACGGCAGGCGCCGCGGCGATCCGCCCGGATTACTTGGCGGCCATGCGAATCGCGCCGTCGAGGCGGATCACCTCGCCGTTGAGGTAGGCATTCTCGACGATGTGACGCACCAGCGCAGCGAACTCGGCGGGCCTGCCGAGGCGCGAGGGGAACGGGACCATCTTGCCGAGAGAATCCTGCACCTCCTGCGGCATGCCGGTCAGCATCGGGGTTTCCATGATCCCCGGAGCGATCGCCATCACGCGGATGCCGTAACGCGCGAGCTCGCGCGCCACCGGCAGCGTCAGTCCGACCACGCCCGCTTTCGAGGATGCATAGCCAGCCTGGCCGATCTGACCGTCGAAGGCCGCGACCGAGGCGGTGTTGACGATCACGCCGCGCTCACCGCCGGCGTCGGGCTCGGCCTTGCTCATGACGTCCGCCGCCAGCCGCAGCATGTTGAAGGTACCGATCAGGTTGATCGACACCGTGCGCGCGAAGCTCTCGAGCCGGTGCGGCGCCTCGCGCCCCACCACCTTCTCGGCCGGCGCCACGCCGGCGCAGTTCACGAGGCCGTTGAGGCGGCCGAAACGGCTGACGGCGAGATCGATCGCAGCCTTGCCGCTTTCGGCGTCGGTCACGTCGGTCTGCGCAAACACCGCTGCGGCACCGAGTTCGGCCGCCAGGGCCTCGCCTGCCTCACGGTTCACGTCGGCAAGCACCACGCTGCCGCCCGCCTCGACCAGCATGCGGGCGGTGGCGGCCCCCAGGCCCGATCCGCCCCCACTCACCACGAAAACGCCGTTCCGGATCTGCATTCGCACTCTCTCCTATGACAAGTCGCCGACGCGCCGCCCGTGCCTGCCAATGGGAGCACGCCAGCCGCCGAATCGGAACGAACCTTAGTTCGCGTTAACGTAAACGTCAACTAGCCGTACGCAAGCGCGGCGCAGGGCGGCAACCGGCATCCCCCCGGTCAGGTCGAGCGCGACGCCCCGGAGGTGTCACCCAACACCAGATCCACCATCAGCTCGTTGGCGAGCGCTTCGAGATCCGCGCGGATCGCTCCCAGATCGGCGGCGGCTGGAAGGGCGAGCTCGGCCTTCGCGCGAAACAGTGCTTCGCCGCTCATCGAGGCGCTCTCGCAGGCGGTCTCGAGCGCCTCGATGCTGACCCCGTGGCGCGCAAGCACGGTCGAGATCTCGCGGACGATCCCGGGCCGATCGTGGCCGACCAGCTCGAGGCACGCCCGTCCCGCCTCGACCACCGCCCGCGCCCCGCCCCGTGCGACCGTCACATGCAGGCCCTCGGCCTCAAGCCCGCGTAACGCGGCCTCGAGCGCATCGACCGCTGTGGCGTCGGCCTCAAGCCTCACCACGCCGGCGAACTGCCCGGCAAGGTGAGCCATGCGGCTCTCCATCCAGTTGGCCCCGCACTGGCTCGCACGCGCGGAAACCGCGCTGACCAGACCGGGGCGATCGGGGCCGACGAGGGTAAGGATGAGGGATGTCTTCATGTACGCACTCCCGGTTGATCGCGCCGCAACCACAGGCAGACGCGCATCGATCCACGCAGGATTCTGCGCGTGATCAAGGTTTGCCTACGGAAGCCTTGCGATAATTGAAACAGGCATGCACACGATAACCCACACTCCCCGCAGAGAGGGAGCCGATCGCCGTGATCCAGGCGCAGAGGAGGAGACCATGAAACTGCCCCGCTTCCATACCGCAAAGGCCGACGGGCTCTATCAGCCCATCCCCTTCCTGTTCGTGACCGAGCGCATGTGCGGCGAGATCCTCGCCGAGCGCGAGGCGCTGATGGCCGCCATGTCGAGTGCCACGCGCAAACGCCAGCAGGCGCTCTTCTCGCGCTACGATCCCGCGCTGAGTGCGGAAGCGTTCAGTGGACTGCTGCATCTCTTCGACAGCCACCCCGCCTGAACGCGCTCGGGCGGACACCGGAATTGCAAAAGGCCAGCCCGTGAGGGCTGGCCTTTTGACTTGAACGACTGGTGCCGGAGAAGAGACTCGAACTCCCGACCTTCGCATTACGAATGCGCTGCTCTACCAACTGAGCTACACCGGCTGAGGGCGCGGATCATACCGCAGAGGCACGAAGCGCATCAACCATCCGGGCGCGATTTCCGGGTGCGGCCCGCGGATAAGAAAAACTTTCAGGGCAATCTACTTTTTCGAAGAAGAGTCCATTAGAATGCGCGGCAATTCAGGGCGGAGGAGACAAGCCCGATTACAGAACGCAGCGCCGCGGGAGATGCCCTCTCCCGCGGCAGCCGCGCCATCGCATGCCTCTCGCGCCAGCGTCGGTCCGCACGCTCCTGCGCCTTGCCCCTGAAACCTCCCCCTCGCATGTTCGGCCTCGACCTTTTCGAAATCGCCCTCATCGGCGTCGCTGCATTCGCGGCCGGCGCGGTGAATTCGGTGGCGGGCGGCGGCACCTTCTTCTCGTTCCCTGCACTGCTCGCCGTCGGCGTTCCGCCCGTGGTGGCGAACGCCAGCAACTCCGTCTCGCTGTGGCCCGGCAGCCTCGCCGGGGCGTGGGCGTTCCGGCGCGAACTCAAACGCTTTTCGCGCAGCCTGCCGATGCTCTCCGTGGTCGCCTTCGTCGGCGGTATCGCCGGTGGCCTGCTGCTGCTGGCGACCTCGAACGCCGCATTCGCCATGCTCATTCCCTGGCTGCTGCTCGTGGCCACGGTGCTGTTCGCGTTCAGCGCGCAGATCTCCACGCTGGTGAAGCGCTGGAAACCCGCCCCTGCGGGCACCGATGAGCGCCACATCGGTCCGGGCGGCTACCTGTTCCAGCTCGTGGTTTCCGTGTACGGCGGCTTCTTCGGCGCCGGCATGGGCATCCTGATGATCGCCGCGCTCGCCATACAGGGTTTCAAGGACGTGCATGAGATCAACGCGCTGAAGAACTGGCTGTCGGCGGTGATCTACAGCGTGGCGGTCGGCACCTTCGTGATCGCCAACGCGGTGTCGTGGCCTCATACGCTGGTCATGCTCGTCACCGCCACCCTCGGCGGCTATTGGGGTGCGGCGATGGCACGCAAGCTGCCGGCGGTCTGGCTGCGGCGCTTCATCATCGCGGTCGGCGGCCTGCTCACGCTGTACTACTTCGGCAAGACCCTCTGAACGCCATGCTCGCGGGCCTGTCCGCCGCGCTCGGCGCCGGGTTGCTGTGGGGCCTGGTGTTCCTGACCCCGCTGGTCCTCCATGACTATCCGGGCTTCATGCTTGCGGTCGGGCGCTATCTCGCCTTCGGCGTGCTGGCGCTCGGGCTGGCCTGGCTCGACCGTCGGGCGCTCGCCCGACTCGATCGCGCCGACTGGATCGAGGCCGCCAAGCTCGCGCTGATCGGCAACCTGCTCTACTACGCCACGCTGGCGAGCGCGATCCAGTTCGCCGGCGCGCCGGTGCCCACGCTGATCATCGGCACGCTGCCAGTGGTGATCGCGGTGAGCGCCAACCTGCTCGACCGCCGTCGCAGCGGCGAGGACAGCGTACCTTGGGTAAAGCTCGCCCTGCCGCTCGCCCTCATCCTCGGCGGGCTGCTCGCCGTGCACGCGGACAACGCCGCTCCCCAAGGCGACGAAGCCGGCACCGACTACCTCGTCGGCCTCGGCTTCGCGCTCTGCGCGCTGGCGTGCTGGACCTGGTACCCGATCCGCAACAGCCGCTGGCTGCGTGCGCGCGGCCCCGGGCTCGCCCGCGCCTGGGCAACCGCCCAGGGCCTGGCGACGCTGCCCGTTGCCGTCATCGCCGGGCTCGCCTATTGGGCGTGGGACGGTCAGCTCGCGAGCGCCGGCCTGCGCTTCGCCTGGCCGCTCGGCCCGCGGCCGATGCTCTTCGTAGCCATGTGTCTGCTGCTGGGGCTGGCCGCATCCTGGCTCGGTACGATGCTGTGGAACAAGGCCAGCCAGCTGCTGCCGGCTGCGCTCGTCGGCCAGCTGATCGTATTCGAGACCCTCGCCGCCCTGCTCTACGCGTTCATCTGGTACGGCCGCTGGCCCACGCTGGCCGAAGGCGGCGGCATCGCCCTGCTGATCCTGGGCGTGATCGGCGGCGTGCGCGTGTTCCGCCCCCAGGCCGCCCGCTCCACCGGCTGAGGCCGGCTGCGGCCGGGAATCGCCCCCCTTGTGGCGGCGAATGTCCCGCCGTCCCGCGCCGCGCCCTGCGCCGGCGCGCTATGATGCCGCCTGTTTTGCACAGCAACATCCGCGTTCTCGAGACCCAGCCGAACCATGGACCAGTTCACCGCAATCATCCTTCAGGCCGGCCGCTCTGGCGTGGAACTGGCGCTCTTCGTGCTGCTGCCGATCATGGTGGTGATGCTTTCTCTGATGCGTCTGCTCGAGGCACGCGGCGTGCTCGACTGGGTCGTCGCGCGCCTGGCCCCGCTGCTGCGACCGCTGGGGCTCAGCGGGCTGGGCGTGTTCGCCGCGCTGCAGATCAACCTCGTGAGCTTCGCCGCGCCGGTCGCCACGCTGACCATGATGGAAGGCCGCGGCGCCTCCGACCGCCATCTCGCCGCCACGCTGGCGATGGTGATGGCGATGGCGCAAGCCAATGTCACCTTCCCGATGGCGGCGATCGGGCTGGCCTTCGGCCCCGCGCTGCTGCTGTCGGTGATCGGCGGCCTGGTGGCGGCGGCAGTGACCTACCACGGCTTCGGCCGCGCGCTCTCCGCCGTGGAGGCACCGCTCGACGAGACCCTGCACCACCGCGTCGCCGACGACGCCAAGGGCGTGCTCGACGTCATCAACCGCGCCGGCGCCGAGGCTTTCAAGATCTCCGTCGGCGCGATTCCGATGCTGGTGCTGGCGCTGGTGGCGGTGATGGCGCTGCGTGCCAGCGGCGGCATCGATGCCCTCACCCAGCTGCTCACCCCGGCGCTGCGCGCCTTCGACCTCGACCCGGCGCTGATCCTGCTGACCTTGACCAAGTACATCGCCGGCGGCACGGCGATGATGGGGGTGATGGACGAGATGCTGAAGGCGGGCACGACCACGGTGGATACGCTCAACGCCAGCGCCGGATTCCTGATCCATCCCTTCGACGTCGCCGGCGTCGCGGTGCTGATCTCCGCGGGACGACGCGTGGCCACGGTGTGGAAGCCGGCCGCGCTCGGCGCCGTGGTGGGCATCGCCGCACGCAGCATCGGGCACGGACTGCTGTGAGCGCGGATCGGCCCCACCGTCGCCGCGCCGCCCGCTACGACGGCAGCGGCGAGACCACTCTCCCAGGGAGCACTTCATGATCGCCGCCCTCACCCTGCTTCTCGTCTTCCAGCTCGTCGGCGAGGTCATCGCCCGCGGCCTCGCCCTGCCCGTTCCCGGACCGGTGATCGGGATGGCGCTTCTCTTCCTCGCCCTCATGCTGCGCGGCGGCCCGGGCGAGGATCTGCGCCAGACCGCCGGGTCGCTGCTGCAGCACCTGTCGCTGCTGTTCGTGCCTGCCGGCACCGGCATCGTGCTCTATGGCGACCGCATCGCGGCGGAGTGGCTGCCGCTGCTGGTTGCGCTCTTCCTCAGCACCTTCCTCGCCATCGCCGTGACCGCGCTCGCGCTTGCGGCGCTGACGCGCAGGCGACGGAACACCCCCACGGAGGAGCCCGGCCGATGACGCCGAACCTCGAGGAAATCTGGGTCTACCTGTCGACCACGCCGCTGCTCGGCCTGACCCTCACCCTGCTCGCCTACCAGGCTGCGTTCTGGCTCTACAAGCGCGCCGGCTTCCATCCGATCGCCAACCCGGTGCTGATCAGCGTGGCCATCCTCGCCACGCTCCTCCTGGTCACCGGCACGCCTTACCAGACCTATTTCGACGGCGCGCAGTTCGTGCACTTCCTGCTCGGCCCGGCCACGGTGGCGCTGGCGATTCCGCTCCATGCGCAGTGGCCGCGACTCAAGGCGATGGCGGGCCCGCTGCTGCTGGCACTGGTCGCCGGGTCGCTGACCGCGGCGCTGTCGGCCTGGGGCATCGGCGCACTGCTCGGTGCCAGCCGCGAATCGCTGATGTCGCTCGCCCCCAAGAGCGTGACCACGCCGATCGCCATGGGCGTGGCCGAGCGCCTGGGTGGCCTGCCCTCGCTGACCGCGGTGCTGGTGATCAGCGCCGGCATCATCGGCGCGGTGGCCGGCCGCACCGTGCTCAATCGCCTGCGCATCGACGACCACGCGGTGCGCGGCTTCGCGATCGGCCTCGCCTCGCATGGCATCGGCACCGCGCGCGCCTTCCAGGTCAGCGAGCAGGCGGGCGCATTCGCCGCGCTGGCGATGGGACTGAACGGCCTGCTGACCGCGCTGTCCCTGCCATGGATCATGCCTTGGGTGGAGCGCCTGTTCGCCGGCTGACGCCCGCCCCCGGGCGCGCGCGCTGCCGCAACCGCCAGAACCCGACCAGACCCGACGACGAGGGGCCGACCAAGTGCTGCACGCCATCTACCGCTGGATCGACCGCAACCTGCTCGAGCTCGGCCGCGAGATGCGGCTCTCCTACCTGCCGCCGCTGATGGTGTATTGCGCGGCGGGGGTGTCCGGCCTCACCGGCATCGTCGGTACCTTCTTCGTCAAGGACTACCTCGGCCTGTCGGCCGCCTTCCTCGCCGCGCTCGGCTTCTGGGCCGGCATCCCGTGGGCGCTGAAGATGCCGATCGGCCACCTGGTCGACCTGATGTGGCGCTACAAGGCCGGGCTGGTCTATCTGGGCGCCAGCCTGATCGCCGCCAGCCTGCTGATCATGATCGGGCTCATCGGCAGCCCGGACGCGATGCGCGCGGTGATGCCGATCGAGGCCTGGTTCGTGCTGTCGGTGCTGCTGTCGCCGGTCGGCTACGTGATGCAGGACGCGGTGGCCGACGCGATGACGGTCGAGGCCGTGCCGCGGCTGGATGCGCGCGGCGCGCCGATCCCGCCCGACACCATCCGCCTGATGCACACGACCATGCAGATGCTCGGCCGGGTGGCGATCATCGGCGGCACGGTGCTGGTCTCGCTGGCAAACGTGGCGATGTTCCAGGGCTCCGAGGCCCTGCCCGAGGCAGACAAGGTCGCGATCTACCTGCGCATCTACGAGCTCGCGCTGATCATTCCGGCGCTGTCGGTGAGTGGCGTGCTACTCGGTGGTTTCCTCAAGCGCCGCGAGGCCAGGCGACTGGCCGCGCTCGGACGCAGCCGCGCCGAGATCGACCGCCTGCTCCACGACCCGGAAGAGAAGACCCCGCCCAACTGGTGGATCCTCGGCGGCAGTGCGGTCTTCGTCGCGCTCACCATCGGCGTCGGGCTGTCGGGCTTCAGGTACGGGCAGGAGATCATCTTCGCGACCTCGTTCGCGATCATCGGCTTCATGATCAGCCGCCTGCTGCGCGAGCTCTCGCCCGAGGCCGCGCGCACCCTGCTCGGCACCGTGATCATCATCTTCGCCTTCCGCGCCCTGCCGGGCCCGGGCGCCGGGGCGAGCTGGTGGATGATCGACGAACTCGGCTTCGACCAGAGCTTCCTGTCGCGGCTGGACCTCATCACCAGCACGCTGACGCTCGCCGGGCTGTTCCTGTTCCGCCGCTTCATGGCCGAGAAGTCGATCGCGCAGATCGTGATCTTCCTCACCCTCGCCACCACCGCGCTGTCGCTGCCGATCATCGGCATGTTCCACGGCCTGCACGAATGGACGGCGGCGCACACCGGCGGCGTGGTGGATGCGCGCTTCATCGCCATCGCCAACACCGCGCTCGAGTCCCCGCTCGGCCAGGTGTCGATGGTGCCGATGCTGGCGTGGATCGCGAACTCGGCGCCAGCACACCTCAAGGCGACCTTCTTCGCGGTGATGGCCTCCTTCACCAACCTCGCGCTGTCGGCCTCGCAGCTGGGCACCAAGTACCTGAACCAGCTCCACACGATCGCGCGCGAGGTCAAGGACCCCGCCACCGGGGCGATCACCACGCCGGCAGACTACAGCGAACTGGGCACGCTGCTGCTCACGGTGACGCTGATCGGGCTCGTGCTGCCGTTGCTGGCGATCCTGTTCACCCGCCGGGCAGGGCTGCGCAGCGCATGAGCGCGCCGCTCGTCAGTCGCCCGCCCCGATCGCCGCGCGGATTGACCTAACGCATTGCCTTCGCATCACGGCAGGCGGACACTTGAGGCCATTCAACCCTCAGCGAGGATCACCATGACACCCAGCTCGGTACACGACATCCGCAACCTCGCCCTGCTCGGCCACGCCGGCGGCGGCAAGACGACGCTCGTCGAGGCCCTGCTCGCGGCTGCGGGCGAGATCGGCGCGGCAGGCAGCGTCGAGCGCGGCGACACCGTCGCCGACTTCGACCCGCAGGAAAAGGCGATGGGCCATTCCCTGCACGCGGCGCTGGTGCATCTGGAGTGGGCGGGACACTGGATCAACCTGCTCGACACCCCGGGCCTGCCCGACCTCGCCGGCCGCGCCCTGCTCGCCCTGCCCGCCGCGGATACCGCCGCCGTGGTGATCAACGCCGCGGCCGGCATCGAGAGCGGCACCCGGCGCATGATGGACGCCGCGCGCGGCAAGTGCCGCATGATCGTGGTGAACAAGATCGACGCCGCCGCGGCCGACCTGGCCGGGCTGATGGACGCGATCGCCGCGACCTTCGGCCGCGAGTGCCTGCCGATCAACCTGCCGGCGCCCGATGGCGGCCGCGTGATCGACTGCTTCTTCGCCCCGGACGCTGCCGCCGCCACCGCGTTCTCGAGCGTGTCGGCCGCCCACGATGCGATCGTCGACCAGATCGTCGAGCTCGACGAGGACCTGATGGCGAAGTACCTCGAGCAGGGCGAGTCGCTCGACCCCGAGCAGCTTCATGCCCCGTTCGAGCAGGCCCTGCGCGAAGGCCATCTGGTGCCGGTGTGCTTCGTCTCCGCGCGCACCGGTGCAGGCGTGCGCGAGCTGCTCGACATCCTCGGCAAGCTCGCCCCCGACCCCACCGAGGCCAACATGCCCGCCTTCCTGAAGGGCGAAGGGGCGGCGGCCGAGCCGGTCGAGGTCGCGCTCGACCCCGAGCGCCACGTCGTCGCCCACGTCTTCCAGATCGCCAACGACCCCTATCGCGGCAAGCTCGGGCTGTTCCGGGTGCACCAGGGCCAGGTCACGCCCAACTCGCAGCTCTACGTCGGCGACGGTCGCAAGCCCTTCAAGGTCGCCCACCTGCTGCGCATGCAGGGCAAGAACGCGGTCGAGACCCCGCTCGCGGTGCCCGGCGACCTGTGCGCGGTGGCGCGCGTGGACGAAATCCAGCGCGACGCGGTGCTGCACGACTCGCACGACGAGGACTTCTACCATCTTGCGCCGACCCGATTCCCGCAGCCGGTTTTCGGCCTCGCGCTGATGACGCGCAAGCCGGCCGACGAGCAGAAGCTCTCGGAGGCGCTCGCCCGCCTGATGGAAGAGGATCCCTGCCTCGAAGTCAGCTTCGATGCGCGCCACCGCCGCACCGTCGTGCGCGGCCTGGGCGAGCAGCACCTGAAGATCGTGCTCGAGGAGCTGTCCGCACGCTGGAACCTCCAGCTCGACACCGCGACTCCGAGCATTCCCTACCGCGAGACCATCACCGTCGTCGCCGAGGCACGCTACCGCCACAAGAAGCAGAGCGGTGGCGCGGGCCAGTTCGGCGAGGTGGCGTTGCGCGTCGAGCCGCTGCCGCGCGGTGCGGGCATCGAGCTGGGCGACGAGGTCAAGGGCGGCACCATCCCCACCAACTTCATGCCGGCAGTCGAGAAAGGCGTACGCCAGGCGCTCGCCGAGGGTGCGCTCGCCGGCTTCCCGCTCCAGGACATCCGGGTGGTGATCACCGACGGCAAGCACCATGCGGTGGACTCGAACGAGGTCTCCTTCGTCACTGCGGGTCGTCATGCGCTGATCGAGGCGGTGCTGGGCGCGCGACCGATCGTGCTCGAGCCGCTGCTCGACGTGCAGGTGAAGGTGGCGGACGCGCTGTTCGGCGAGGTGAGCGCCGAGCTCGCCGGACGGCGCGGACGGCTCACCGCGACCGACAGCCCGGCGCCGGGCTGGACGCTGATCTCGGCGCGCGTGCCGATGGCGGCGCTCGAGGGCTTCGAGAGTCGGCTGAAGGCGATCTGCGCCGGCGAGAGCGAATTCGTGCTCGAGGCGGGCGGCCATGAACCGGCGCCTCAGGACGTACAATCCGAACTTGCCCGCATCCACGGCAGCGGTGGCAACGGCAACGGCGCGCACTGACGAACGCCTCGCCGGTCCGGCCCTGCGCGGCCGGACCACCACCGCGCGCATTCACAGCGATGAAGATCGACGAACGACAGCGCGCCTACTGGCGCCGCAACCTCGCCCTCACCCTGACGCTGCTCGGCGTCTGGTTCGGCGTGACCTTCGTCGGCGGCTATTTCGCCGCCGAGCTCAACGCCGTGAGCTTCCTGGGCTTTCCGCTCGGCTTCTATCTGTTCGCCCAGGGCTCGTTGCTGATCTACCTGGTCATCATCGTGATCTACGTGTTCGTGATGAACCGCATGGACCGCCAGTACCGCTACGGCGCCAGACGCTGAGCTACCGCGCCGTGCCCCGTCCGTTCCGATCCTGGGGGCGGGCGCAAGGATCCGTGCGTTTCATTTAGGCGCGGTCGGCTCCGCGTCTTCGAGCTTCTTTCGCTTCGGCACGATCGGGTGCGCGTGGCGGCTCAGGATGTAGTCGGCAAAGAACTTGAACCAGATCGTGACCCCGGCCGTCGCCGTCCAGGTGTCGAAGTCCATCGTCCCGGTCACGATGCCGAAAATGGTGAACAGCACCACCCCGCCACCGATGAGGTTGATCGCAAGGGTGTAGGGCGCAAAGCGCGCCGGATCGGCCGGCGGCATTCCACGCTTGAGCGCCACCTCGGAAAAGTCGCGCCGGAACAGGATGCGCCATGCCCGCCGGAACCAGAAGAAGGCGATCGGGAACAGGGCCAGGAAGAGGATCCAGTTCAGGGCGATGCTTGCGTTGAAGATCATGTGCTACTCCGCTGCGTGCTGGTGGATGTTTGCCAGACAGGCAAGGTGCCACAAAAAGAAAAGCCCCGCCAATGCTGCCGGCGGGGCCCCGGTCGCGTCGTCCGGCACTGGATGCCGGACGACGCTGCCCGTGTTTGACGCTAGCGCTTAGTGGGCGCCATCCACCATCTTCGAACCGCGCGGGATACGCACGGCTTCGACCATGTGCTGGATGTGCTCCGGCGGCTCCTTGGTGACCTTATCGACCACGAAGGCGACGATGAAGTTCACGATCGCGCCCACCGCACCGAAGGCTTCCGGCGTGATGCCGAAGAAGCTGTTCGCGCCACCGATCAGGTCGATGTACTCGGTGCCCTTCACGAAGAAGATGCCCTTGTGAGCGAACACGTAGAACAGCGTGATGAACAGGCCGGCCAGCATGCCCGCGATCGCGCCTTCCTTGTTCATCTTCTTGGAGAAGATGCCCATCATGATCGCCGGGAACAGCGAGGAAGCGGCGATACCGAAGGCCAGCGCAACCGTACCGGCGGCGAAGCCCGGCGGGTTCAGACCGAGCCAGCCCGCGATCACGATGGCGACCGCCATCGAGATCTTGCCTGCGAGCAGTTCGTTCTTGTCGCTGATGTTCGGGTTGAACACGCCCTTGATCAGGTCATGCGAAACCGCGGACGAGATCGCCATCAGCAGGCCGGCAGCGGTCGACAGCGCCGCAGCCAGACCACCGGCAGCCACGAGCGCGATCACCCAGTTGGGCAGCAGCGCGATTTCCGGGTTCGCCATCACGAGGATGTCGGCGTTGACCGTCAGCTCGTTGCCCTTCCAGCCGGCGGCTTCGGCCTTGGCCTTGGCGTCGGCGTTGGCGGTCTTGTCGTTGTAGTACTGGATGCGACCGTCGCCGTTCTTGTCCTCGAACTTCAGCAGGCCGGTCTTTTCCCAGCGCTTCATCCAGTCAGGACGCTGCTCGTACTGCAGGCTGTTCTCGGCCGCATACAGGTCGGCGTTCGCCGTCACCTTCTCGGGATTCACGACCAGGTTGCCGGCAGCAGTGGTCTCGAGACCCACGCCCTGGTTCACCGTGGCGTGCAGGTTCAGCTTGGCCATCGCGGCAACAGCCGGCGCGGTGGTGTACAGCAGGGCGATGAAGACCAGCGCCCAACCCGCCGAGCTACGCGCGTCCTTCACCGTCGGGACGGTGAAGAATCGCATGATGACGTGCGGCAGGCCCGCGGTACCGATCATCAGCGACAAGGTGTACATGAACATGTTGAGCATGCTGCCCGGCATCGAAGTGGTGTACTCGTTGAAGCCGAGGTCCTTGACCACCAGGTCGAGCTTGGCCAGCAGCGTCATGTCGGTACCCGAGATGTCCGAGCCGAGGCCGAGCTGCGGCAGCGGGTTGCCGGTGAGCTGCAGGGAGATGAAGATCGCCGGCACCAGGTAGGCCGAGATCAGCACTATGTACTGCGCGACCTGGGTGTAGGTGATGCCCTTCATGCCGCCGAACACCGCGTACATGAACACGATCGCCATACCGAGGTAGATGCCGGTTTCGCTCGACACGCCGAGGAAGCGCGAGAACGCCACGCCAACGCCGGTCATCTGGCCGATGATGTAGGTCAGCGACGCGGTCAGCAGGCAGATCACCGCCACCGTCGAGGCCGTCTTCGAGTAGAAGCGGTCGCCGATGAACTGCGGCACGGTGAACTTGCCGAACTTGCGCAGGTACGGCGCCAGCAGCATCGCCAGCAGAACGTAGCCGCCGGTCCAGCCCATCAGGAACAGGCCGCCGCCGTAGCCCATGTTGGCGATGAGGCCGGCCATGGAGATGAAGGACGCCGCCGACATCCAGTCGGCCGCGGTGGCCATGCCGTTGGTGATCGGGTGGACGCTGCCGCCCGCGGCATAGAACTCACTGGTGCTACCGGCGCGCGCCCAGATGGCGATGCCGATGTACAGCGCGAAGGACGCGCCGACCACCAGGTAGGTGATGGTTTGAAGATCCATGAGTCTCCCCTCGTTATTCTTCGTGAACGTCGAACTGACGGTCGATGTCGCCCATCTTCTTCGCGTAATAGAAGATCAGCGCGATGAAGATGTAGATCGATCCCTGGTGGGCGAACCAGAACCCGAGCGGATAGCCACCCAACGAGATGCTGTTGAGGGCTGGCGCGAAGAGGATCCCGGCACCGAACGAGACCACGAACCAGATGATCAGGATCTTGGTCAGCAGGCTCAGTACCGTTCCCCAGTACGTCTTGCTGTTGTTTTCCATCATGTCTCCTCGATATATGTGAAACACAGCCATCGCATGAGCGCGGACGAGGCGAACCCGGCCATGCAAAGGTGGAGCGATTATAGAAAAATCAGTCTTACTTATCGCTTACAGCACCTTACAGAAAGCTGAAAAGTGCGCCTGCCGACCGCCACCGCCCCCGTCGCACAGACGAGCGACGGCGCCCGCGACCGTGATCCTTCACGGCAGCGGGCGCGTCCAACTCAGGTATGCGGAAGTCGACGGGAGGGGGCGGATCGGAATCAGATCGCCACGCCCGGGTTGCCGTCCATGCCCTTGAGCGTGGGCAGGTTGAGGGTGCGCTGGGTGACCACTTTCTGCGCGCGCAGGTAGCTGGCGACCACGTCCCAGATCGCCGGCCCCGAGTCCTTGGCCTCTTCCGACACCGGCGCCCAGCCGGCGACCTTGTAAGTCTTGCCGGCCTCGATCGGCTTGCCCTTCAACATCATGTTGTCGATGCGCTTGCCCATCGCCGCGCTGGGGTCGCAGGTGTATTGCAGGCCGCCCACGCGCACCATGTCGCCGCCCTGCTGGTAGTAGGGGTCGGGGTTGAACAGGTTGTCGGCGACGTCCTCGAGGATGGTCTTGATCATCTCGCCGCTCATCTCGGTGAGCGTGGTCCACGGATAGGTGATCGCGGTCTGGTCGAGCAGGTGCTCCATGGTGATGGTGTCGCCCGGCAGCAGCGAGGTGCCCCAGCGGAAACCGGGCGAGAAGGCGATCTCGGCGTCCTTCTCGGCGATCAGCGCATCGACGATGAGCTGGTCCCACGAGCCGTTGAAGTTACCGCGGCGGTAGAGCAGGCCCTCGGTGACGGCGAGCTTCTCGGTGAGCTTCTCGAGGAAGGGCGCGCGCGTCCTGTCGATGAAGGCGGCCATCTCGGGGTCGGCCGGCAGCAGGTTGGAGAACACCGGCAGCAGTTTGTAGCGGAAGTCGGCGACCTTGCCGTCCTTGACGTCGAAGTCCATCACGCCGAGGAACTTGCCATTGGAGCCGGCGTTGGTCACCAGCGTCTTGCCACCGGCGTTCTGGACCACGGTGGGCGCCGGCATGCCGTCATGGGTGTGGCCGCCGAAGATGGCGTCGATGCCGGTGACGCGGCTCGCCATCTTGAGGTCCACGTCCATGCCGTTGTGCGACAGCACGACCACCACCTGGGCGCCCTCTCCGCGCGCGGCGTCCACCGCCTGTTGCATGTCCTCGTCGCGGATGCCGAAGCTCCAGTCGGGCGTCTGCCAGCGCGGGTTGGCGATCGGGGTGTAGGGGAAGGCCTGGCCGACGATGGCCACCGGCACGCCGTTGATGTTCTTGATGACGTAGGGCTTGAAGACCGGATCCTCGAAGTCGGTGGTCTTCACGTTCTGGGCGACGATGTCGATCTTGCCGGCGAAGTCCTTCTCCTCGATCTCCTTGACGCGCTCGGCGCCGTAGGTGGACTCCCAGTGCAGGGTCATGACGTCCACGCCGAGCAGCTTGCAGGCGTCGACCATGTCCTGCGCGTCCGTCCACAGCGCGGTGCCCGAGCCCTGCCAGGTGTCGCCGCCGTCGAGCAGCAGCGCGCCGGGGCGACTGGCCTTCATCTTCTTGACCAGGGTGGCCAGGTGGGCGAAGCCGCCGACCTTGCCGTAGGTCTTCGCCGCCTCCACGAAGTCGAGGTAGGTGAAGGCGTGCGCCTCGATGCTGCCCGGCCTGATGCCGAAGTGCTTGAGGAAACCCTCGCCGACGATGTGCGGCGCGTTGCCGCGCATGCTGCCGACGCCGAGGTTGACGTTGGGCTCGCGGAAATAGATCGGCAGTAGCTGCGCATGGCAGTCGGTCATGTGCAGCAGGCTGACGTTGCCGAAGGGCGGCAGGTCGTAGAGTGCCTCGGCGGCCTTTTCGGCACGCGCGAAGTTCGAATGCAGGCTCATGCCGCCGGCCGCCGCGACGGCGAGCAACTGCATGAATTCACGACGGTTCATCGACATGGCGATACCTTTGCATGCTGGGAGCGCGGACGCGGGAAGGCCTCCCCTCCGCACTCGGGATGAAAGAAGGGCCCGGGGCCGAGGCCGCGGGCCCGCTTCACGCGGCGCGCTGCGCGCGCTTTATTGATTGACCGGCGAGGCGGGATCGAACAGGTAGGCCATCACGTGGCGGATCTGCTCTTCGGTGAGGATGCCCCCGAAGCCGTTGCGCGGCATGTCGCTGCATGCGTTGTAGGCCTTGGAGTTCCACAGCTTGCCCCAGGTGTACTTCACCACCTCTTCCGAGTTGCCGCGCAGTTTTGCGTAGCCCTCCAGACTGGGGCCGATGGTGCCTTCGGAGACTTCCTTCGGGTCCATCGCGTGGCAGTTGTAGCAGCCGCCGCCATTGTTGTCGGGCGTCTTGTCGGTCCAGGTCAGACCGCGGCCGCTGGCGGCGATCTTCTGCCCTTCCTTCCAGTCGCCACCGGTGAAGTTGCCGTCGGTCGGCCACTTGATGGTGGCCATCTCGGCGGCCTCGAGCTTCTTCATGGTCTCGGCGTCGGGCGGCGTAGGGCTGGAGCAGGCCTTCTGCACCGCGTCCTGTTTCTGGCGATCGAGGCTGGCGATGCCGTTGGCCTTGAAGGAGCTCACCATCATCTGCTCGACCTTGGTCTGCAGCTCGTCGGCACTTGCGACGGAGACACCCAGCGCGAGCGGCAGGGCAAGGAACAGTTTCTTCATGTGGTCATCCCCCTCTCAGCGCTTCACGCCCGGCCACTTGGCCTCGGCGCCATTGCCCTTGCCCGCCATGAACACCGACAGCGCGATGGTCACGTCCGACGCAAACACCGGCTCGGCGGTGCGCTGCTGGCGGAAGCAATCCCACAGGCGGTGCTGCATGGTCCAGAACTGCGAGTTCGATACCCGGTAGGCCGGCCACGAACTCCAGCCTTCGGCCGCGCCTTCGGGCTTGGTGATGTTGGGCAGCCGGGTGGCGCGGATGCGCTTGTCGTCCTGGCTGTGGCAGGACGAACAGGCAAAGTCCATCACACCGGTGCGGTAGTAGAAGACGCGCTCGCCCATGTCGTACATCTCCTTCATCTTGGGATGCGAGAGATCGACCGCGACCGGCTTGCCCTTGGAATGGGTGACCACGTAGGCGACCAGCGCGGCGAGCTTGCCGCGCTCACCCTGCAGGAAGCGGCCGCCGATGATCTCGGCCGACGGGATGCCCTGCTGGGTCTCCATGCAGTGCATCAGACGCGATTCGAGGTCCTGCACCTTGCCGGTGTCGGCGAAATAGCGCGGCAACTGCGCAGCCGCGCCTTCGACCACGCCCGGGCCGAGGCCGAGGTCGCATTGCTCCAGGGTCGCGTTCTTGGGCCCGCGCGCGGTGCGCCAGAGCTCCTCGCCTTCCATCTCGTAGAGCTCGGCCGGGTTGCCGTCGGCCAGCATCTCGCGGTAGGCGTCGAAGTTCAGCTCGTCGTCCGCCGCGCTCGCCACCGGGCTCGTCAGCGCAATCGCGGCACTGACGGCCGTGAACAGTAGTTGTTTTTTCATCGTCTCTCCTCCAGGGTCGTACCCCTGCTACCTGCCTTCAAGGGGTGTCGGGCCAGCCGCACGGACTGCGGCCTGGCCGGCATGCGCCGGCCAGGCGGACGTCAGCCGATCTGCACCTCGTCGGTGCGGCTGTCGCCCTTGTTGTCCACCCAGCTCACGCTGAGCTTGTCACCCTTGGCGCCGCCGTTGAACTTGAAGGCGAGATAGGGATTGGTGGACACCGAGGGGCCGAACTCCGCGCTGAGCACGACCTTGTCGTTGTGCTTGGCGGTGAGTTCGGTGATGAAGTGGGCCGGGATCACGGCGCCGGACGAATCCTTGCGCTGGCCGGTTTCCATGACGTGGGACATCAGCACGCGGACTTCGGTGACGCCATCCTTGGCGGCGGCGCGAATGCGCATCGGGCTTGCCATATCTTTTCTCTCCTTGCTCTGTGTTCCGGATCAGCCGCCGCAGCCGCCGAGGGTGACCTTGACTTCCTTCTTGGCCATGTAGAACTTGCCGTCGGCCTTGACCATGGCATAGACGTCCGAGGTCTGCCCCATCTTCACGCGCGTCTGCACGTCGGCAACCGTGCCTTCGGGCAGGGTGAAGGTGGCGGCGACCATGTTCGGGTTCTTCTCGATCATGATCACGATCTGCTCGGTCTTGGGCAGCTTGCTGACCACGCCCACCGGCACCACGGCGCCGTTCTCCGCGATGTCCGGGGCGGTGATCACCACGTCCGCGCTCTCGGCGGGTTTGCCGGCGCTGAAGGCGGCGAAGGCCGCATCCATGTTCTTGGCCTCGAACGCGGTCTTGTTCCATGCGGCCTGCGCCATTTCAGGCTTGATCATGCCGGCCGCGGCCAGCAGTCCGAGCACGCCCAGGCCACCGCCGGCCTTCAGGGTATCCCTGCGTTGATGGTTCATCCCGTCTCTCCTTGTTTAGGTGTTACTGCGCCTTCGCGCCTTCCAGAATCCACTTGACGAGTTGCGCCAGCTCCTCGTCCTTCACGTGCCCTTGCGGCGGCATCGGAACCGCCCCCCAGACACCCTGGCCGCCGCTCTTCACCTTGGCGACGAGCTTGGCTTCGGCATCCGCCTGGCCCTGATACTTTTGTGCAATTTCATTGTACCCAGGACCGACGATCTTGTTCGCCACCCCATGACAGGCCATGCAGCCCCTGGCATTGGCGAGCGCGAGCGTTGCCGCTGCGGAGGCTGCGCCCTCGGCGGAGGCCGCTCCGGATGCCGCCGCGCCGCCCTGGCCAGCGTCCTGCGCACCGCTCTCGGTCGTCGCAGCGGTCGGCTTGCCGCGCGTCTGCCCGACCGGACGGTTCTGCTCGGCGAGGTTGCCGTGCGCATCCTGCGCATACTCGGGCAAGGCGGACGCGATGACGACTTCCTTCTTGCAATCCTTCATGCAGGCGACGTTCTTGACGTCGGGCGTACCGCCGTTGCCGATCCCGCCCTTCGCCGCCGATGCGCCCGGCCACATGCCGTGGTCGGTGGTCATGCCGTTGCGGTTGGGCATGCGCTCCTGGACCTCGCGGATGTTCTCGTCGCTGAGCTCGAAATCGGCCGGCACCACCTCCGCCAGGTTCAGAAGGTAGGCGAGGATCGCATAAACCTCGTCCGGATTCAGCGACTTCGGCGCTGTCCATGGCATCGCGCGCTGGATGTAGTCGAACAGCGTCGAGATCGTCGGCACCTTCATCATCGTGGTGCGCTGCGGGAAGGAACCGGTCACGAGGGCTGCGACGCGCCCGGTCTCGATGTCCTTCTGCGTGGTACCGCCGACGATGGGCGTGAACACCTCGTTCGATTCGCCGAACACGCCGTGGCAGCTCGTGCAGTGCGTCTCCCACAGGGCCATGCCGTCATCGACGTTGCCGCGCCCTTTCGGAAGCCCGACGAGATCCGGACGCACGTCGATGTCCCACGCCTTCACCTCGGCAGGCGTGGCCTCGCGACCGATGCCGGGGTAGCGGTCCCAGGCCACGGCCGAGCCGGCCGCACCGGCGATCAGGAGCGCGATCAGCGTCTTAGAGAACCTGGACATTGCTCACCTCCCCGGACTCGACCACCTTCCAGGACTGGATGGCGTTGTTGTGATAGATCGACTTGGTGCCGCGCGCTGCGCGCAGCTGGCCGTAGCTCGGCTGCACGTAGCCGGTCTCGTCGACCGCGCGCGACTGCAGGATCGCGGGCTTGCCGTCCCACACCCAGTCGATGTTGAAGCGGGTCACCGCCTTCGACAGCACCGGCGTCTCGAGCCGCGCCTGGCGCCAGTTGATGCCGCCGTCGGTGGACACATCGACACGGGCGACCTTGCCCCGCCCCGACCAGGCCATGCCGGACACGTTGTAGAAGCCCTTGTCGAGCAACAGCTGGCCGCCCGAGGGTGTGGTGATGACCGACTTGCACTCCTGCACCGAGGTGTATTGGCGATGCAGGCCATCGGGCATGAGGTCGATGTAATGCACCGCCTCGTCCTTCGCCCCCCAGGGCTTGTCGCCCACCTCGATGCGGCGCAGCCACTTCACCCAGCTCACGCCCTGCACGCCCGGCACGACGAGGCGCAGCGGGTAGCCGTTCTCGGGGCGCAGCATCTCGCCGTTCATGCCGTAGGCGACGAGGACCTCGCCCGACTCGATCATCTCCATCGGGATGGTGCGGGTCATCGACGAACCGTCGGCGCCCTCGGCCAGCACGAAACGGCCCTTCTTGTAGTCGGCGCCGCACATGTCGAGGATGTCCTTGAGCTGCACGCCGGTGAACTCGGAACAGGACAGCATGCCGTGCGAGTACTGCACGGTGGGCACCGCGACGTTGCCCCACTCCATGCCGGTGTTGGCACCGCACTCGATGAAGTGGATGCGCGAAACCGAGGGCAGCCGCATGATGTCGTCCATGGTGAACACGGCATTGGTCTTGACCATGCCGTTGATCATCAGGCGGTGCTTCGACGGGTCGACGTCGTGCCAGCCCTGATGGTGGCGCTCGAAGTGCAGGCCCGAGGGGGTGATGATGCCGAACAGCCCCTGCAGCGGCGTGAATGCCACCGACGAGCCGCCGACGCGGGTCAGGCCCGGGCTCTCGCGCCGCTGCAGGCCGCGCTCGTACTTCGAGGGCATGCCGTAGGGATTGGCGGCGACCGGCAGTCCGAGCGTGGTGGACCACTGCGGCAGCTCCAGTATCGCCGGGTCGCCCTCCGCCGCTGCGCGCGCCACCGCAGGCGCCGCCATCGCCGCCGAAGCGGTAAGGAATGCCTTGCGCAGAAAATCGCGCCGTCCGTCCTTGACCGCCGCGATCTGCTCGTCGGTCAGGAAGTTCTCCGGCGCAGGCCTGACCCGGCCGGGCCGGGCATCGATCATCGCCATGCGTTGTCTCTCCCCTTGTTGTCTCTGTGCACGATGAAAACTCACTCGTCGTTGTCCGCCGCGTCGTCCTCGAACTTCAGCAGGCCGGTGCGCTCAGGCGCGCTGAGGTGCTCGCGCGACGCAATCCGCACGCACACCGTCCGGCACAGCTCGGTGAAATCCGGGTCGATCAGCCGGTACATCACCTGCACCCCATCACGTCGTCGGCCGACCACGCCCGCGCGGTAGAGCATGTTGAGGTGGCGCGAGGCGTTGGCCTGGTTCAGACCCGAGGCCTCGACCACCTCGTTCACCGAACGCTCTCCGTCGCACAGGCAATGCATGATCTTCAGCCGCGACGGTTCCGACAGCAGGCTGAAATACTCGGCAGCGCTTTCGAAGACTTTCTCCAGCTCGTCCATATCAGCCTCTTTGATGGGGTCATTTTTTTAACTTGAATCAAATCTAAAACCATATACTCATATAGTCAAGCGCTTATATTTGTGCCGTGCACCATGACCCACCCCTCAGCCCAGTCACTCGCCGCAGGACGCGCCTGGACGCCATCCGGGTCTCGGCTGCGGGCTATACTCGCCTCTCCCGCGCCGTTCAGGGCCGGAGCCGGCGCTGCCGGCCGCCATGGCCCGAACCGTTCCAGTTCCCCACCGAGGAGCACCACTGTGAAGCTGAAGATAGCGATCGCCGCGCTCGGCATCGTCGGCCTCGCCGGCCTTGCACATGCGCAGGACCCCAACCTCGCGCGCAACCTGGCGGCCACCTGCGCCAACTGTCATGGCACGAATGGCAAGAGCCTGGGTGGCATGGAGTCGCTCGCGGGCGAACCAAAGGAAAAACTGCTGCAGAAACTCAACGACTTCCGCTCCGGCGACAAGCCGGCGACGATCATGCACCAGATCGTTGCCGGCTATAGCGACGAGCAGCTCGCGCTGATCAGCGCCTGGTTTGCCGAGCAGAAATGACGACGGAGACGAGCAAGATGCTGAAAAGACGCGATTTCCTGAAGATGGCCGCAGTGGCCGCGGCTAGCGGCGGCACCCTCCCCGGCGCCATCGCCAGCGCCGCCGCGGCGACGGCCAAGGCACGCATGCACGTGGTCATCGTCGGTGGCGGCTTCGGCGGCGCCACCACGGCGAAGTACCTGCGCATGTGGGGCGAGGACGCGGTCGAGGTCACGCTGATCGAACGCAATCCGGCCTTCGTCTCCTGCCCGATGTCGAACCTCGTCATCGGCGGCCTCAAGCAGCTCGAGGACATCACGGTCAGCTACGACAACCTGAAATCGAAGTGGGGCGTGAAGCTGATCACCGACGATGCGACCGCGATCGACGTCGCCAGGCGTACCGTCACCACCGCGCGCCACGGCACGATCGGCTATGACCGCCTCGTACTGTCGCCCGGCATCGATTTCGTCGCCAGCCGCATCGGCGGCCTCGAAGGCAACCAGGAACGCATTCCCCACGCCTGGAAAGCGGGCCCGCAGACGACGCTGCTGCGCAAGCAGCTCGAGGACATGCCCGACGGCGGCGTGTTCGCGATGCACATCCCGC